>JBKPRD010000306.1:0-11122 GCA_046734415.1 Actinomycetota bacterium
TCGTGGCCGGCGCTCCAGCCGACCCAGATCGTGACGGTCTCCGCTTTGTGCGCCGCCGACGCCCCCGGCCTGCTCGACGCCGCCCCGACCGAGGCGGCGATCACGCCGGCGGCAACGAGTGCCAGCACGACGAGTCCGATGGCCACGCGTTTCATCCATTCCTCCCTTCGTGTGGCACCTGGTTAGGCACCTTTACGAGAAGGGGATCCTGGACGACCTCGGCGCGAAAGTCAAGCGCAATCCGCACGAAGTTCGGTTAAGGTTGTTGCCATGACGGGCGAGGGACGCGGGAGAGCGGCGATCCCGCCGCTGCTCAAGGACCTGAACGAGCGGACGGTGTACGAGACGATTCGCCTCGCCGCGCCGATCTCGCGGGCGGAGATCTCGCGACAGGCGGGCATCTCGAAGCCGACGGTCTCCCTTGCGCTCCAGGCTCTGCTGGAGGCAGGGCTCGTGCGCGAGACCGACGCGGAGCCGGGCAGGCCGCGGTACGGCGCGGTCTTCTTCGAGCCCGTTCCCGAGGCCGCGCTCGTTCTCGGGCTAGATCTCGGCGCCCGCTTCCTCCGCGGCGCGATCTGCGACCTCGCCGGGTCCGTTCGCGCGCGCCAGGACGTCGAGCTGTCGAACGTCGAGGTCGAGAACGCGCTCGCCACGATCGCCAAGCTTCGCACGTCGCTCGTCGAGGCGTCCGGGCTCGCCGCCGAGCGCATCGACATGGTCGTGGTCGGGGTCCCCGGCGTCGTCGAGCCCACTGGAATGCTGTCGCTGGCGACGAATGTGCGCGGGCTCGAGGGGCGCCACTTCGCTGTCGAACTCGAGGATCTCCTCGGGCTCCCGGTCGTCCTCGACAACGACATCAACCTCGCCGCACGCGGGGAGCAGTGGCTCGGGGTCGCCCGCGGCGTCCAGGACTTCGTCTTTCTCTCCGTCGGCACCGGCCTCGGCGCCGGCCTCGTCCTCCGCGGCGAGCTCCATCGCGGGCGAAACGGAGCCGCCGGCGAGGTCGACCTCGTCGCGGCGGGCCGTGCGGACGAGATCGATCCCTGCGCAGCCGCGATCTCCGAGCTGACGGCGCGGCTCGCCGGCGACGGGACCGAGACGATGCTGACGCCGCCCTACGACGCGCGGGACGTGTTCGGCGCGGCCCGCGCCGGCGACGCGCTCGGACGGCAGGTCGTGCAGGAGGAGGCGCGCCGCATCGCGCTGCACATCGCCCCGATCGCGGCGGTCACCGACGTCGCCCTCGTCGTCCTCGGCGGCGGGATCGGCACGAACGGAGACCTCCTGCTCGACTCGATCCGCAGCCTGCTCACGGACTGGCTGCCGTTTCCGCCGCGCGTCGAGGTCTCCGGGCTCGGCGACGCCGCAGTCCTGATGGGCGCTCTGGCCGTCGGCCTCGGCACCGCCCGCGAGCGGGTGCTCGCCAACCGCGGCGCGGCCCGGGTCCCCGCCGTCTAGTCCGTCGGGACCCGCTGAAAGAATCCCGCGCCATGACGGCTCTCCCCCACCTCGCGCCCGGCGCCAGGCCGCACGGCCAGCTCGAGCTGATCTGCGGACCGATGTTCAGCGGCAAGAGCGAGGAGCTGATGCGCCGCCTCCGCCGCGTCGGCTACGCGCGCAAGCACGCGATTCTCGTCAAGCCGGCGATCGACGACCGCTACAGCGTCGACGAGGTCGTCAGCCACGAGGGCCAGCGGATGGCCGCACGGGTCGTCCGCAAGCCGGAGGCGATCCTCGCCCTCGCCGCCGGCTGCGACGTCGTCGGCGTGGACGAGGGGCAGTTCCTGGACGACTCCCTGATCGACGTCTGCGAGCAGCTCGTCGAGCGCGGCATCCGCGTCGTCATCGCCGGCCTCGACCTCGACTATCGCCGCCAACCGTTCGGCCCCATGCCGCGGCTGCTCGCGATGGCGGACGAGGTCGCGAAGCTGAAGGCGGTCTGCCACTCGTGCGGTGAGCCGGCGCTGTACACGCAGCGCCTCGTCGGCGGGAAGCCCGCGCCGTTCAGCGGCGAGACGGTCGTGATCGGCGGGCTCGAGTCCTACGATGCCCGCTGCCGCGCCTGCTACGAGCCCGGCTAGAAAAGGTCAGGCCGGGAGCGAGAGCCAGACGTCGGCGCCCGGCGCCTGGTTCGCCGCGTGCGCGCTCCCGCCGTGTGCCTCGGCGATCGTCCGGACGATCGCGAGCCCGAGCCCGGCGCCGCCGCGCCCACGTGCCGAGTCGGCACGCGAGAAGCGCTCGAAGGCGCGGGCGAGGAACTCTGCCGGGAAGCCCGCACCGTCGTCGCGCACGTGGAGCTCGATCGAGCCGTTCCGGTGCCCGGCCTCGAGCCGGACCGACCCGCCGCCGTAGCGGAGGGCGTTGTCGACGAGATTGACCAGCGCCTGCTCCAGACGGATCCGGTCGCCGCGGACGGCCGAGTCGGCCGGCACGGCGCTCACCCGCTTCCCCTCCGCCTGCGCTCGCAGCTCGACCCGCCTGACGACGCCGGCGAACAGCTCGTCGACGCCGACCCGCTCGACTCGCAGCGGCAGCCGTCCGTCTTCCGCCCGCGCGATCACCAGCAAGTCGTCGGCGAGCTGCGAGAGCCGGTCGACCTCCCGTGCCGACCTACCGATTGCCTCCTTGAGCTCCCCGACCGAGCCCGCGTGCCGCACCGCGAGCTCGAGCTCCGTGCGCAGGATCGTCAGCGGCGTACGCAGCTCATGGCCGGCATCGGCGACGAAACCCCGTTCCCGCTCGAGCGCCGCTTCCAGCCGCCCGAGCATCTCGTTCAGGGTCTCGCCCAGCCGCTGGAGCTCGTCGCCCGTCTGCGGGACGGGCAGGCGCTCGCCCGGCGTCTCCGCCGAGATCGTCGCCGCGCGCCGGCGCATCCGCTCCACCGGGCGCAGGGCCAGCCCCGCCAGCAGATAGCCCGCGGCCGAAGCGAGCAGCAGTGCGATCGGCCCGGCGATCAGGAGCTCGTTGCGGAGCTCCGCGAGCGTCTCCGCCCGGTCCTGCGTCGTTGCGCCGACGACGAGCACGTTGCCGCCGGCCGCGGTCGCAAACAGGCGCGACGGCTCGTCGAGGCCCGGAACCGACCGCTTGCCGAGGTAGAGCGACGCGCGGCGCGCGGCCGCGAGCTGCCGTGCATCGAGCAGCGGCGCCCGCCCGAGCGGCGGAGTCGCCTTCAGGACGTGCCCGCCGGGCGCGAGCAGCTGTGCGTAGCTCTCGCCGTGCTCGATGAAGCGGCTGTTCGGGAAGGGCGCGCTCGGGTCGCCCGCGACGACGGCGAGGTCCTGGGCGCGGACCCGCAGCTCCCGGTCGAGCGCCGTCGCGAGATGCGAGCCGAGCCGCAGGTAGACGAAGAGCGCGGTGCCGGCGAGCACGAGGGCCATCGCGACCGCGAACGCGGCCGTCACCCGCAGGCGGATCGGCAGGCGGCTCATGCGCTCTCCCGCAGCCGGTAGCCGGCGCCGCGCACCGTCTCCAGCGACTCGACCCCGAACGGCTCGTCGATCTTGCAGCGCAGCCGCCGGACGTAGACGTCGACGACGTTCGAGCGGTTCTCGTAGGCGAAGTCCCAGGCGTGCTCGAGCAGGTGTAGGCGCGACAGCACCTCGCCCGGCCGGCGCATGAAGCACTCGAGCAACGCGAACTCCTTCGTCGAGAGGTCGATCGGCGCCTCGCCGCGGCGAACCTCTCGCGTCGCCGGGTCGAGCGTCAGGTCCTCGACGACGAGGACCGCCGGTCGCTCGCCGTCGCCCCGTCGCGCCAGCGCCCGCAGCCGGGCGAGCAGCTCCGCGAACGCGAACGGCTTGACGAGGTAGTCGTCCGCGCCGCTGTCGAGGCCCGCCACCCGGTCCTCGACCGCGTCGCGCGCGGTCAGCATCAGGACCGGCACCCAGATGCCGGCCGCGCGCAGGCGGCGGCACGTCTCGAACCCATCGAGCACCGGCAGCATCACGTCGAGGACGATCGCGTCGTACGGGTGCGCCTGCGCCATCCACAGCGCGTCCTCGCCCGTCGGCGCGACGTCGGCGGCGAGCCCCTCGCCGACGAGGCCGCGGCGGACGAGGCTCGCCATCCGGAGGTCGTCCTCGACGATCAGCACGCGCACGGGCTCATCCTCGTCGCAAAGGATGAACGGAACATGACAGCGGCGTGACACGCGGTCATCGGCCGTTCATCTCGCCGCCCTACGGTCGCCGGGACATCGACGAAGGAGGAAGAGAGATGCCCAAGACGATCCTCGTGCTCGCCGTCGGCCTCGGCCTCGGGCTCGCCGGCGCGGCGAGCGGCGGCGGCCGCGGGTTCAGCGCGCACGTGACCAACCCGTGGTTCCCCCTGAAGCCCGGTGCCGTCTACCGATATCAGGGCGTCAGGGACGGCAAGCCGTCACGAGACGTGGTGAGGGTCACGCACCGGACGAAGACGATCGACGGTGTGCCCTGCGTGGTCGTCGAGGATCGCCTGTACCTGGAGGGCAAGCTCGCCGAGCGGACGACCGACTGGTACTCCCAGGACGCGAAAGGCAACGTCTGGTACTTCGGCGAGGCGACCGCCGAGCTCGACGCGAACGGCAAGGTGACGTCCACGGAAGGCACCTGGCACGCGGGCCGCGACGGAGCGAAGGCCGGGATCTACATGCCGGCGAGCCCTCGCCCGGGTCGGACCGGCCGTCAGGAGTACTACAGGGGCCACGCCGAGGACCATTTCCGGGTACTCGACTACCTCGGCAGGAATGCCCTCCTCGTCGAGGAGACGACGCCGCTCGAGCCGGGCGTCGTCGACCACAAGCTCTACGTGCGCGGCACCGGAACGGTGCTGGAGCGCACGGTGAAGGGCGGTGACGAGCTGAACGAGCTCGTGTCGCTGCGCTAGGCCGCTTCCTCGAGCCCGAAGGTCTCGCCCGCAGTCTCGGCGGCGCCGGTCGTCTTGCGCAACGGCACCTCGCGGAGGAACCAGCTGAGGCAGAAGGCGACCACGCCGACCGCGGCCGCGACCAGGAAGACCGGGCGCAGCGACTCGGCGAAGACGGAGACGTACACGTGGTGGATCCCGGCGGGCAGGTGACGGATCGACGCGGGGTCCGCCGTCGAGGGCAGGCGCACACCGGGCAGCTGCTCCGCCAGGTTCGCATGCAGGCGGTTAGCGAAGATCGCCCCGAACAGTGCGACGCCGATCGAGCCGCCCACCTGGCGGAACAGCAACGACCCCGAGGTGGCGACGCCCATGAACCGATGCGGGACGGCGTTCTGCACGGCGAGCACGAGCACCTGCATCGTCATCCCGATTCCCAGCCCGACCACGAGCATGTACAGCGAGGCCTCCAGGGCGGAGCTGCCGACGCCGAGGCGCGAGAGCAGGGCGAGCCCGACGGTCATCACCGCGGTGCCGATGATCGGGAACTTCCGGTACCGGCCGTAGCGGGAGATCAGCTGGCCGCTCGTGATCGAGGTGACCAGGACGCCGAGCATCATCGGCGTCAGCTGGAGACCCGACCTCGTCGGGCTCTCGCCGCCGACGATCTGGAGGAAGACGGGCATGTACACGATCGCGCCGAAGAGCGCGAGGCCGACGGCGAAGCCGATCGCGCTCGCGAAGGAGAAGATCCGGTTCCGGAAGAGCTCGAGCGGCAGGATCGGCTCGGCCGCGCGGCGCTCGGCGAGCACGAACAGCGGGATCAGCACCACCGCGAGGAGGATCATCACCACGATCGGAGCCGAGCCCCAGGCATAGGTCGTGCCGCCGAGACTGGTGAAGAGCACGATCGACGTAAGCGCTCCGGTGAGCAGCGCGGCGCCGAGCCAGTCGACCGAGTGGCGAACGCGCTCGACGGGTACGTGGAAGACCGCGCCGATCACGACCAGCGCCGCGGCGCCGATCGGCAGGTTGACGTAGAAGATCCAGCGCCACGAGAGGTTGTCGACGAAGAAGCCGCCGAGCAGCGGCCCGATCACCGTCGACACCCCGAAGACGGCGCCGAAGAAGCCCTGGTACCGGCCACGGTCGCGGGGCGGGATCACGTCGCCGATCACGGCGATCGACGTGACGATCAGCCCGCCGGCGCCGAGGCCCTGCAAAGCGCGGAAGGCGATCAGCTCGCCCATCCCCTGCGCGATCCCGCAGAGGGCGGAGCCGACCAGGAAGATCACGATCGCGGTCTGGAGCACGAGCTTCCGGCCGTACAGGTCGCCGAGCTTCCCGTACAGCGGCGAGGAGACCGTCGAGGTCAGCAGGTAGGCGGTCACGACCCAGGACAGGTGCTGGATCCCGCCGAGGTCGCCGACGATCGTCGGCAAGGCGGTCGAGACGATCGTCTGGTCGAGCGACGCCAGCAGCAGCACGAGCATTAGCGCGGTGAAGACGAGGCGGATCCGGGGCGGCTGCGACGTCATGCTGCTGCTCGTCGCCCGTGGTACCGGGTGCGGAGCGCCTGAATCGCGACCTCGAGTTGCTTTCCGGTCAGCGGGCTGACCTGCTGCGGCGCCGCCGCGGCGGGTCGCATCCCGTCGAGCAGGATGCGGAGGTGACGGCGCCACCCGTCGGGGGCGACATCCGCGATCGCCTCGAAGATCGGCGCGAACGACCAGAGTGCGAACAGGAGGTCGCCGAGGGTGAAGTCGTCCCTGACGGCGCGCTGCTCCCGGGCACGAATGATCAACCGCGTGAGCGCGGGCTGGATCTGCCTGCGCCGGGCGGCGAGAGCCGGGTCGTCGCCGCGCCGGAGAAAGAGGCTGCGGAGCGGCAGGTTCCTCGCTTGGAGCTCGAGCACGCGCTCGAGGAATGCCACGAGCCCCGTCCATGCGTCCTCGCTCGCGACAGCGTCCTCGGCGGCCGACAGCACCTCGTCGATGTGCTCCGCGTAGATCACCTCGACCAGCGCGTCGCGCGTCGGGAAGTGGCGGTAGAGCGTCCCGATCCCGACGCCGGCGCGACGCGCCACTTCCTCGAACGGCCCGTCGGACCCCTGCTCGGCGAAGACGGAGCGCCCCGCTTCGATCAGCCGTGCTCGGTTTCGCTCTGCGTCACGGCGTGCCATCGCGGCACCGTAGCAAAAAGCGGAGGCACCCTCCGTTTCAGGGCATGCCAGGCTCGAACCTGGCGCTACGATCTCGGGCCTAGGCCGCTTCTTCGGCGAATTCGACCTCGGGGTCGGCCTCAGCGTGGGCCGGCATCGCCCGCGTCCGGAGCAGCACCCCGCCGAGTGCAGCGCCCACGAATGCGAACACCGCCCCGATCGCGAACGCGACCTGATAGCCGCCCGTGAGCGCCTCCTCCACGCTGTGCCCGGATGCCGTCAGTGTCGCCGTCCGCCGGTCGGAGACGCTTGCGAGCACGGCCAGGCCGAGCGCACCGCCCATCATGAACGCCGTGTTGACCATCCCCGAGGCGACACCGGCCTCGGTCGGCTCGACGTCGCTCATCGCCGCCATCAGCAGCGGGTTGAAAGCCATGCCCGCGCCGAAGCCGAGGAGGATCATGCTCGGCAGGACGTCCGCGAAGTAGTTGCCGTCGACCGGAATCCGCACAAAGAGCGCGAGCCCGAGACCGGCGAGAAGCAACCCCGTCGCCAGCGGGATCCTGATCCCGAAGCGCATGACGAGCTTGGCCGAGATCCCGAGCGAGAACGCGCCCATGATCAGACAGGTCGGGAGGAACGCGAGGCCGATCTGGAGCGGGCTGTAGCCGAGCACTTTCTGCAGGTACAGCGCAGAGAGGAAGAACCAGGCGAACATCGCTGCCGCCCAGAGCACGCCGACGCCATTTGCGGTTGCGACATTGCGCAGCCGGAAGAGGCGGAGCGGCATCAGCGGCGAGGCGACGCGCGACTCGATTACGAGAAAGGCGAGAAGCAGGACGACTGAGCTACCGAGCATGCCGAGTGTCTGCGCCGACGTCCAGCCCTCGCGGTTGCCGTTGACGATCGCATAGACGGCGAGCATCAGCGCGAGCGTTACCGTGACGGCGCCGGCGACGTCCAGCCGCGCCGACGTGGGAATGCGCTCGGACGGCAGGACCCTGAGCGAGAAGACGACCACCGCCGCGCCGATCGGCACGTTGACGAGGAAGATCCAGTGCCAGTTCAGGACGTCGGTGAGAACGCCGCCGAGGAGGACGCCGATGCTGCCTCCGCCGGCTGCGACGAACCCGAAGACGCCCATCGCCTTCGTCCGCTCGCCCATCTCGGTGAAGAGCATCATGATCAGCGAGAGCGAGACGGCCGACGTGATCGCCCCGCCCAGCCCCTGCACGGCCCTCGCCGCGACGAGCTCCCCCTTGTGCGTCGAGACGCCGCAGGCCAGCGACGCGAGCGTGAAGAGCGTGATGCCGATCAGAAAGAGGCGCCGATGGCCGTACAGGTCGCCGAGGCGTCCGCCCAGGAGCAGGAAGCCGCCGAATGTGAGCAGGTAGGCGTTCACCACCCACGCCAGCGATGTCTCCGAGAATCCCAGGTCGCTCTGGATCGACGGGAGCGCGACGTTCACGATCGTGGTGTCGAGCACGATCATCAGCGTCCCGAGGCACAACACCACGAGGGCGATCCACTTGGTGCGCTCTTCCATCCTCGTCATGCCTACCTCCTCCGAAACGGTCTTGAACTCTCAGACCTTCCCGGCGCGCGAAACTCATCGCGGGGGCGATGAGCTTTCGCCTCAATCGGCGTCATTAGGGAGATGGAGACCATCCTGGATGCCGCGTGCCTGCCCGCAGACATGGAGACTATCGACAGACTCGCGAGGCTTCGTCTCCTGGGGCCGGTGCGCCTGCGCAGGCCATCGGCGGCGCTCGAGGCGCTCATCGGGCTCTGCGGGCTCGACGAACTCCTACGAGTCGAGCCGCGGCGGGAGGCCGAAGAGCGGGAAGAGCGTCTTGGTGTCGAGGAAGAAGGTGAGCTCGGCGATCCCGTCACGTGAGACCTCGACCACCTGCAACGCCCACGGATCGAACCCGATTCCCGACTCGCTCGGCTTGTACTGACCGAACGCCGGCAAGCCGTTCGCCGTACCCGCCGGGATCACGCGGGAGCCCTTGCACCCGATCCCGGGCCCGAACCACCACGCGAAGATGTCGTCGCGCCCGGAGAGCCAGAGGTCGTACGGAGGCATCGACTGCGTCGCGTCCTCCCGGATCAAGGCGGTCAACGCCTCGATGTCGTAGGCCTCGAACGCTTCGACGTAGCGGTCGAGCAGCTCCCGCTGGTCCTCGTCGAGCTCCTCGACCGAGTCGGCCGCGCCGACGCCGCTCCCAGAAAGCCCGGCGCGGGCGCGCTGCAGCGCGCTGTTCACCGAGGCGACGGTCGTGCCGAGCAGCTCGGCGACCTCGGTCGCCTGCCAGCGCAGGACCTCGCAGAGGATCAGCACCGCGCGCTGGCGGGGCGGGAGGTGCTGGAGCGCGGCGACGAAGGCGAGCCGGATCGTCTCCCGCTCGACGGCGGTGTCCGCTGGATCCGGGATCGGCTGGACCCAGGTCACCTCCGCCGGGACGTTCAGGTTCTCCACGACGGGCTCGCGTGCAGGCCCGAGGTCCATCGGGCGGACCCGCCGCTCCTTGCTGCCGAGCATGTCGAGGCAAACGTTCGTCGCGATCCGATACAGCCAGGAGCGCAGGGACGCGCGCCCCTCGAATCCCTCGTGGCTGCGCCAGGCGCGCAGCATCGTCTCCTGGACGGCATCCTCCGCCTCGAACGGCGAGGCGAGCATGCGGTAGCAGTAGCCCGTCAGCTCCTTGCGATGCTCCTCGAGCGCCCGGTCGAGGTCGGCCGGGGCGAGCGCAGGGGTCGCTTCCACGACGCTCATCGTACGGTAGACCGCGGGCGGGCGCGGGATTCACCGGCGCCGGGATCAGTGGCTCACGAACAGCTTCAGCAGCACGAGCACCAGCCCGAGCCCGAGGTTCGCCGTCACCACCGCGGCAGTTGCGAGGCGTCCGTACGACTCGATCCGCGCGAACACGATCCCCTGGGCCGCCAGGACGACGAGACCGACGGCGAACGCGACCCAGACGGCGGTCCGATCGGCGAAGACGCCGAGCGACCCGAGCAGGAGCGGAACGATCGGCGGCATGGCCGCCTCGAGGATGGACGCCTCGCTGTGGGCGATCTCACGCAGCTCCACGAAGGACAGATGCTCGGCCCGGGCGACGCTGCGCCCGATCCCGTCCGCGTAGACGTGGGCGAGCCAGAAGGTGACGCACGTGACCGCGACGAGGACGGCGATGTGCCCAGGCTCGTGCGGGTATGCGCGGGCGCCGCCGACGATCACGGAGAGCGCCACGATCGTGCCGTAGATGAACCCGCCGAGACGGTGGCCCATCGTCGAGCGGGCGAGACGGTGGGGGGAGAGCAGGTGCAGCCGGCGCATCTAGGCGCGCTCCGCCCGCCGCACTCTGAAGCCGAGCTCGCGCCGGACGTCGGCGAGCCACTGCTCGTGCGCGTCGAGGAGCAGCGCGCCGAGCCGGTGGACGAGCCGGAGGTAGCGGGCGCGGTGCGGCAGCGTCTCCGCCCGCGCGAGCGCCTCGGCGAGCAGCCTCCGCTTCTCCTCGATCTCCTCTTCGAGCGCGGTCAGGCTCTGGAGCAGGTCGTCGTCGCTGCCGAGGTCGGCGGCGAGCACGCGGACGACCGCTTCGTGCTGGACCCTCGGGAGGGACGACGGCTGCTTCAGCCACTCCTGGAGCGCGGCGAGGCCGCGGTCGGTGAGCTCGTACTGCGTTCGCTCCGTGGTGCGACCGGGCTCCTTCCGCGAGCGGAGGTAGCCGAGCCGCTCGAGCCGCTTCGGCTCGGCGTACCAGTTGCTCTCTGCCGCGGCCCAGTACAGCCCGCCCTGGGCGCGCATCATCCGGACGAGGTCGTGCGGCCCCGCGCCCCTGCGCCCGACGAGCGCGAGGACGACGTACGCGAACGGAGTGAGGCGGTCGCTTGACAAGACTCCGATCCGGAGTCTAGCATGCCCGGTTCAGCCAAGACTCCGAAACGGAGTCATATGCCAAGGAGGCAGGAACTAGAGGCTTGATGTGAATTAGCGGCCGTCATAGGCGGCGAGGGCGCGTGCGGGTCGGCCGGTGAGGGTGTTGAGCAGCATCGCGAGGGTGAGGGCGAGCAGGCGCTGTGCGATCCGGACCGCCAGCCCAGCTGGTGTCT
>JBKPRD010000307.1:0-23512 GCA_046734415.1 Actinomycetota bacterium
GCGTACCAGCCGACGCCGCCGCCGAGCGAGTAGCCGGCGACGCTTACGTCCGGCGTCGAGCCGTGCAACGCGGCGAGTCCGAGATCCGACGCCTGCGGGACCACGTTGCCCCACTTCGCGCCGGCACGGACGCGGGCGATGCGGCGCTCGACGTCGAACTCGACGCCCTGCATCGCATCGGTCTTGACGAGGACGACGTCGTCCAGCGAGCCAAGCGGCTCGGCGTTGTGACCCGTGCGCTGGGCGGCGATCTGCATGCCGTTCGCGCTGGCGAACTCGATGATCTGGATCACGTCCTGCTCGTCGGCGGGTAGGGCGACGAGCGCCGGCTCCTGCCGGACGGTGAGATTGAAGGCCTGCGTTGCGGCGTCCCAACCGTCCCGGCCCGCCTCGATCACGGCGCCCTTGACCTGTCGGCGCAGTGCGTGCACAGCCGGAGCGACACGGCGACGCGGAGCGATCTGGGTATGTGCAGTTGCCTGACTCACGATTCCTCCTCGCATTGACTGCGCAGAGTCTGGGACGCAGCGCGCTCCGGAGGAATCGAGGCAACAGGCGTCCGCTGGTACGGCTGGCCACACTGCGCGTCGCTCAGCGCCGGCAGTCTCCACGGGGGAGAATCGGCACGAAATCGGCGCGGACACGCGCGCCGTACGCGGGTAGCCTCCGCCGTAGGGGAAAAGGGGAACACCCCCGCCCTATTGGGTGGGGGTGTTCGGGCCGAGCCGGGCAGGGCGGGCGGCAGTGGGCCTGCGGGCGGCAGAGGGGCTGCGGGCGGCGCGGGTGCTGTTCGTCCGGCCGGAGGGCGCGGCCCGCGCGGCCGCGGCGCCGTCAGGCGCGCAGGTAGGCGAGCACCGCGAGGACGCGGCGGTGGTGCTCGGAGTCGGCGCTCAGCCGCAGCTTCCCGAAGATCGACGTCACGTGCTTCTCGACTGCACGCTCCGTCACGACCATGCGTTCCGCGATCGCGATGTTCGAGAGCCCTTCCGCCATCAACTCGAGCACTTCGCGCTCGCGTGGCGTGAGCTGCTCGATCGGGTCGTCCTGGCGACGCCGTCCCACGAGCTGCGAGACGACCGACGGATCGAGCGCGGAGCCGCCTTCGCCGACTCGTTTGACTGCCGCCACGAACTCGGGAATGTCGGCGACGCGATCCTTGAGCAGGTAGCCGACACCCTCGGCGCTCTCGGAGAGGAGCTCGAGGGCGTACGCCGGCTCGAGGTACTGCGAGAGGACGAGCACCGACGTCTCGGGGTGCTTCTCCCGGATCTCCTTCGCCGCCCGCAGCCCCTCGTCCGTCTGCGTGGGCGGCATGCGGATGTCCACGATCGCGACCTGAGGCCTGTACGAGCGCACCTTCAGCAACAGCTCGTCCGCGGTGCCCGCCTGCCCGACGACCTCGAAGCCTGCATCCTCGAGTAGCCGCGCGATTCCCTCCCGGAGCAGCACGGAGTCCTCGGCGACGACGACGCGCATGCGGGTACCGTTCGACGCGGGCGCTTCCGTCCTTCCGCCGTCGGCACGCAGAGCGGGAAACTCCTCGCCGAGGCCCTCCGCGACCAGCTGGTACACCCGCTCGGGCGTCTGCAGACCCTTGAAGCTGTGCTCGCCGAGGTCGCGGGCATCGACGCCGGCCAGTTCGCGCGTCCGTTCGGAGAGCAGGACCTGGCCGCCATGCCCGGCCGAGGCGATCCGGGCGACGCGATGCACGTCGAGGCCCACGTAGCTCGAGCCCTGGATCGCCGGCTCGCCCGAGTGCAGCCCCATCCGCACCTTGACGTCGGCGCCGGGCGGCCACTCGTGCGCGGCGAGCGCGTGCTGTCCCCTGACCGCCGTCTCGACCGCGCGGCCCGCGTCGGCGAAGACGAACAGGAACTCGTCTCCCCGGCAGTCGAGCTCCGTTCCCTCCGCGGCGCTGACTGCCTGACGGAGGAGCCGCCGGTGGTCCTCGAGCACTGCGGAGTAGGCCTCGCCGAGCTGTCCGACGAGCTCCGTCGAGCCCTGGATGTCGGTGAAGAGAAACGTGACCGTGCCGGTCGGAAGCGCCATCTCGGCCAGCTTACGACGCGGTGACCGGGATCACCGCGCGTACCTTCGTCCCGCTCCCTTCCGCGCTCTCGACGTGCAGGCGGCCGTCGAGCGCCTCCACCCGGTCGGCGAGCCCGCGCAGCCCGGAGCCGCGCGCGGGATCGGCGCCGCCCACCCCGTCGTCTGCGACCTCGACGACGACGCGGCCGTCGTTCCGCTCCGCGCGCACCTGGACCGCGCTCGCCTCGGCGTACTTGGCGACGTTCGTCAGCGCCTCCGCGACGACGTAGTACGCAGCCGCCTCGACCGGCCCGGGGAGGCGCTCGTCGAGGCTGGTCGACAGCTCGACCGGCACCGGCGCCCGCGCTGCGAGCGCCTCGAGCGCCGCCGGCAGGCCGCGGTCGGTCAGGACGGCCGGATGGATTCCGCGCGCGAGCTCGCGCAGCTCCGCGAGCGCCTGGGTCAGCTCCTCCCCTGCCGCAGTGAGGATCTGGTCCGCGCCGTCCGGGTCGTCCCGAATCTTCGCCTGCGCGAGCCGGAGCGCCAGCGACAGCGAGACGAGGCGCTGCTGGGCCCCGTCGTGGAGGTTCCGCTCGAGGCGCTGCCGCGCGTCGTCGGCCGCCTCGACGATCCGCGACCGCGAGGCGCGCAGCTCGGCCTCCTGCGCGTTCCGCTCCGTCACGTCCGTCCCGCAGACGACGAACTTGCCGCTCTGGTGCCCGAGCGGGCGCAGCCACCACGCGACGATCCGCCAGTTGCCGGTCCGGCCGATCCACGCGGTCTCGTGCTCGACGCTCACCCCGCTCTCGACCTGCTCCGCGAACGCCTCCTTGACCTCCTCGACGAGCTCCGGCGGCGCGACCAGGTCCCAGAACGGCTTCCCGATCACGTCCGCGTCCTCGTAGCCGGTCAGCTCGCGGAACGCATAGTTGACACCCTCCGGCGCGACGACACCGTCGTCGTGGACGATGATCAGCAGGCTCGGCGTCGCCCGGCCGACGGCGGTGAGGAAGTCGCGCTGCGTCTCGAGCTCCTGGCGCTTGGCGACGAGCTCGGTCAGGTCCTGGCCGCAGATCAGGAAGCGGAGGTTGCCCTCGCCGTCGAAGACGCGCAGCAGCGTCGTGCGAATGACCAGGCGCCGGCCGTCGAGCCCGAGCCACTCCGACTCGGCGGTGAGCTGGTCGGCGCCGGCCATCATACGCCTGCAGGCGTCCTCGGCGGCAGCCCGGTTCTCCTCCGGCAGGAAGACGTCCCACCACTTCCGGCCGCGCGCGTCCGCGTTGTCCTTCACGCCGAAGAGCCGCTCGGTGTGGTCGTTGAAGCGCACGATCCCGCCGGTCGGATCGGTGAGCATGAAGATCACCGGGGCGACGTTGACGACCGCACGCGTGAACTCCTGCGCGCGCTGGATCGCGGCCAGGCGCTGGGCCGCCTCCTGCTCGAAGCGGATCCGCTCGCTGAAGTCGCGGACGACGACCACGACCTCGTCGTCGCCGCTGGGCACGAGGCGGGCCTCGAAGTCCCGCAGCTCGCCCTCGATCGTCAGCCGGTACTCGATCGTCTGCCTGTCGCGGGATCTCGTGGCCAGCGCCTCGAGGAAGAGCTCGGAGACGTCCCGAGGCAGGACGTCGTGCACGGTCAAGCCGATCAGCTGCTCGCGAGGTACGACGAGCGCGGCCGGGTCGCCCTGCACCTCGAGATACGTGCCGTCGCGGGCGAGCCGGAACATCAGGTCGGGCAGCGCGTCGAGGAGGGCGCGGCTGCGGGCCTCGCTCCGTCGGAGCGCCTCGAGCCCGCGGTCCTTCTGGATCGCGACGCGCGCAGTCGAGACGACCTCGTCGAGCAGAGGCTGCTGGTGCCGGAGCGCCCCATCGTGGACGAGTGCGGCAAGCGGTCGCCCGTCCTCGGTGTCGATCCGCGTCGTCACACGGCGCGCGGTGTCGGGGACGAGCTCTGTCGGGTTGCCGCGCGCGTCGACGTAGCCGCCAGCCTCGTCGAGCCACGTCAGGAACTGGAGCGTCGGGTCGCCGAGGACGCTGCGCAGCCCGACCTGGACCTCGTCCGGAGTCGGCTCGTCCGGGACCTCGCGCAGCAGGCGCGGGCCGGGCCGTGACAACCTCGTCTGCAGGAGCCCAGCGAGGAAGAAGAGCGGAACCAGGCCGAACGCCGTGAAGGCGACAGCGCCGAGCACGTTCCCGGCCGAGTTCGAGAACGAGCTGACGAGGAAGAGGGCGGTCACGAGCGTCGTCGCGACGCCGCCCGAGAAGTAGACCGGCCCCAGGACACGGCGCTGCGCCGGAGTCGCCTGCAGCCAGCGCCGGATGATCAGCACGACGACGCCGAGGAAGATCGCGATCCCCAGGACCGTGAACACCGCCTGGAGCACGTTCGAGAACTGCGGCTGGTCGGAGATCAGGAGCGGATTGTCCGGGCAGCCCTTGCACTCGTCGAACGTCCGGTTGAAGACGGCGGGAAGCGCGCCGGCGAGCAGGGCGGTCAGCCAGAGGCCGGTGATCAGCCGCCGCTCGAACGGCGATGCCAGCCTGCCGTCGGGGTAGGCGAGCATCAGGTGGACGAACGCACCGAGGAACAGGCCGCCGAGGATCGCGGCGAGCCCGAGCGCCCAGCGCGAGTTGCTCTCCCAGAAGGCGTTGACGAGCCAGAGGAACCCGACCAGCGCGAGCAGCAGCCCGGTTCCGTTCTCCGGCCTGATCGTCCTCGCGATCAGGCCGCTGAGCACGAAGACGACGCCGATCAGCGGCAGGATCACCGCCATCGCGATCGGTTTCGACTCGTGCTCCGAGTGCGCCGCCATGACGCCGGCGAACGCGGCGATACCGACGATCGCCGGGAAGACGCCGAGCCAGAGCCTGGAGGGGGTCAGGTTCACTTCAAGAGCGCTGAAACCGCGGCCCCCGTGAGCTCGTTCTTCGGGAGGAACCCGCGTGCACCGCTGCCGTCGACGAGCGGGCCGTAGTCGGTCAGCTCGCGGCTCGAGACGAGGACGACGCTGGGGCCGCCCCCGTTCGAGGTGAGGCGCTTGGTCACCTCGAATCCGTCGATGTCGGGCAGCTGCACGTCGAGAAGAACGACATCCGGACGCAGCCGCTCGACCGCCTCGATCGCCGACGCGCCATCCGCTGCCTCGCCCACGACCTCGAATCCCTCGGCCTCGAGGAGCGCGTGCGCGCTGGAGCGAAAACTCGGGTGATCGTCGACGATCAGCACGGTGGTCACGGCTCCATGGTGGCACACCCCCGTGGGAACGGCCATACGGCTAACCACACCATCGAAAGCACCCAATCGGTCAGAAACGCGATGAACAAGCACAAAATCGGCACAGACCGGCGCGTTTTCCACAGGTACCCTCGCCGGCAGGGGAAAGGGGTTCGACCCCCACCCTGGGGTGGGGGTGTGGCGCGAACCGCGAGACGCGGGTGTCGGCGGCGGCAACGGCGGGGACGAGAACGCGATGGAGATCCGCGTGTCCAGCTCGAGCGAGTTGCACACCTGTTCGTGGAGCCGCCGTCGTTCGACGAGCGGATCGTCAACCAGCATGCGCTCTTCTCGCTCACCTCGAGTCCGGATCTTCCGCCTCACGAGTGGCTGGACCGGCGACCCGAGCTCTGGCGGAAGTCGTGATCCCGGCGGAGCTGAAGTGGACGGTTCGCGACAAGCTCGACCAGGCAACGTGACCGAGCGCGTCCTCTTCCCGGGACTGGAGGGGCTGTCGTGCTGGCTTGCGCGGCACTACCTGCCACGCGGCGCGCGAGTCGGCTAGATCCCGAGCCGCTCGAGCATCGCCTCGTCACGACGCCAGCGCGGACGTACCTTCACTTGCAGGTCGAGGAAGATGCTGCGCCCGAGCAGGGCCTCGATCTCGGGGCGCGCCTCGGTACCGATCCGGCGGACCGTCGAGCCGCCCTTACCGACCAGGATCTGCTTCTGGGAGTCGGTCTCGACTGAGAGGGTTGCGCGCACGACCTTCTCCTCCAGCTCCTCGACCTCGACCGTGATCGCGTGCGGCACCTCCTCACGCGTGAGCCGAAGCGCCTTCTCACGGACGAGCTCGGCGATCTGCGTCTCCGTCGAGAGATCGGTGCGCTGGTCGCGCGGGTAGTAGAGCGGCCCCTCGGGAAGCAGGCCGACGAGCTCGTCGCGAAGCTCCGCCACGCCGTCGCCTGTCTTCGCACTCACCGGGTGAAGCGCGTGAAAGTCGCCGAGCGCCGCAGCGGTCTGCATTTGCGACGCGATGTGGCCGGGCTTCAGCCTGTCGACCTTGTTGACCGCGATCACGACGGGCACGCCGACGCCGAAGACGCGCTGGGCGATGAAGCGATCGCCGGCGCCGATCCGGTCGCGCGCGTCGACGACGAACAAGACGCCGTCGGCGTCCTCGAAGGATGCGTCTACGGTCCGCTGCATGTGTTCCGTCAGCGGGTCCCGCGGACGCTGAAAGCCGGGCAGGTCGGCGAGGACGAGCTGGTAGTCGTCGCCGTTCGCGATCCCGAAGATGCGGCGACGCGTCGTCTGCGGCTTGTCGGAGACGATCGCGACCTTGCCGCCGCAGAGCGCATTGACGAGCGTCGACTTGCCGACGTTCGGCCGGCCGGCGACGGCGACGAAGCCTGATCTCAAAGCACGAACGTGTCCGGCAGCAGCTCGGCCGGCGTGTGCTCGACGAGCTCGCCATCGTTGTTCGCGTACACGACCCGGTCGACCTCGAACTCGACGTGCCACTGGCGGCAGCCGCCGCACGGCGAGGCGTTGATCACGATCAGGTCGAAGTCGCCCGGCCGATAGCCGGCGGTGACAGCGGCGACGTACGCGCTCTTCTCGCCGCAGACCCCGAGCGGGTACGCCGCGTTCTCGACGTTGACGCCTTCGAAGAGCGTCCCGTCGCGGGCGCGCAGGACTGCCCCGACGTGGAAGTTCGAGTACGGCGCATACGCCCGCTTCGCGAGCTCGAGCGTCCGTTCGTACAGCTCCCTGTCGCTGTCGTCGATCACGAGAAGATCTGGAAAACGAACAGGGTCACGCCGGCCCCGAGCAGGCCGCCGTACACCACCTCGACCGTCGAGTGGATGCCCGTCTCGATCCGGCTGTACGCGACGAGCGAGGCCACGCCGAGCACGATCACGGAAACGAGGAAGCGGTGCTCGCTCGGGTCGAGCATCTGCGTCACGGCCATCCAGGCCGCGAACGCGACCGCCGCGTGCCCGGACGGAAGCCCGCCGCGCAGCGGAGTGCCGCGGCCGGTGAGCGCCTTCGTCGCAATCACGAGGAACACGACGATCGCAAGCGCGATGATCGTGAGCTTCGCGGGCGCGTCGCGGAGACGGTCGACGAGGTTGTCGCCGGACTCCTGCACCTGGCCCGAGAACACGAGGTAGCCGACGGCGACCGCGTTGATCGAGGCGATCAGGACGGCGCCCGCGGCGATGTCCTTGGCCAGCTTCGCCAGCGGGTCGAACGAGCTCGTCGCCACGTCGATCGCGGCCTCGATCGCCGAGTTGATCATCTCCGCAATCAGGACGAAGGCGATCGAGATCAGCAGGACGATCAGCTCGATCCGGGAGACGCCGAGCGCGAGCGCGAGCACCAGGACGACGATCGCCGCGGCGAAGTGGAGCCGCATGTTCCGGTGCGTGCGGAGGACGTGGATGATCCCCTCAACCGCATAGTTGAAGCTCTCGACGAGGGAGATCCGCCGGCGGCCGTGGCCCGGGAGGAGCACGCCCTGGCCGCTCCCGTTCCCGCGCAGGCGCTCCCGCAGCGAGGGCCGGCGGACGTTCACGAGGCGTACGCCTCCTCGCGCGCTTCCATCTCGGCCCCGTGCTCGTAGCCGAGCAGGTGGAGCACGCCGTGCGCCAGCGGGCGCCGCCACTCGGCGCCGACGACCGCAGGGCAGAGAACGACGTCGCCGAGCTGCCGCGGCACGTCGGGCGGCAGGGGCTCGCGGCCGTCGATCGGAAAGGAGAGCACATCCGTCGCCTCGTCGATCCCCAGGTGCTCGCGCTTCAGGCCGCGGCTCTCCTCGGGCGCCACGAACGCAATGCCGAGCTCGGCGTCCGCGATCCCCTCGCCCTCGAGCACATGCCGGGCGAGGTCGGCAGCGGCGTCGCTCTCGACGTCCACCCCGCTCCGGTTCGAGACCTCGACGTCGATCACCGGCGACGCTGCGTGCCGGTCGCCTCGGCGTGCTCCCGGTATGCCTCGACGATCCGCTGGACGAGCTTGTGGCGGACGACGTCGGCGTGGCTGAACGTGACAAAGGCGATGCCGTCGATCGCGCCGAGCACGTTCTGCACCGAGATCAGGCCGGACGCCTGGTCCTGCGGGAGGTCGATCTGGGTGACGTCGCCCGTGACGACGACCTTCGAGCCGAAGCCGAGCCTGGTGAGGAACATCTGCATCTGCTCCGGGGTCGTATTCTGCGCCTCGTCCAGGATGATGAACGAGTCGTTCAGCGTCCGGCCGCGCATGAACGCGAGCGGGGCGACCTCGATCGCGCCCCTCTCCATGTAGGTCGTCAGGCGGTCGGCGTCGAGCATGTCGTAGAGCGCGTCGTACAGCGGGCGCAGGTACGGGTCGACCTTCGCAAGGAGGTCGCCGGGGAGGAAGCCGAGCCGCTCGCCCGCCTCGACCGCGGGGCGCGTGAGGATGATCCGACCGACTTCCCGCTCGGACAGGGCCGCGACCGCGAGGGCCATCGCGAGGTAGGTCTTCCCGGTCCCGGCGGGCCCGATCGCGAACGTGATCGTGTGTTGGCGCATCGCGTCGACGTAATGCTTCTGGTTGACCGTCTTCGGCGCGATCTTCTTGCCGCGGTGGCGCCAGACCACATCCTCGAAGACGTCGCGGATGTCCTCGGCCTGGTCGAGTGCGCCGAGCACGGCATCGACCGTGCTCGGGCCGATCTCGTGACCGCCCTCGACGAGCTCGACGAGCTCGTCGACGACCGCCTTCGCCTCGGCGACGCGCGAGTCGTCGCCCTCGAGTGTCAGCTGGTTGCCGCGAAGGCGGATGGTGCAGTGGAGGCGCTCGCGGAGCGCCCCGAGCACGCCGTCCCCGACGCCAGCGAGCTCGGCCGCGACGTCGTTCGAGATCGAGAGAACTTCCTGCAACGGGGACAGTGTAGGCGGCGATCCTTTCGTCGGCCGCGTCACTCCCGCAGGAGAGACGGCGCGCATTCGGCGCAGTCTCGTACCCACCGGGCACACGATTCTCGCTAGGGTCGCCGCGGGGAGGAGGCTGGGTCCACCGGACGGCGCCAAAAGGACATGGGCGAGAACGGCCGTGGCCGCCAGGGTCAGAGGGGCTGCGGCTCCGTCGTCAGGTCGCCCGCCTGCGCGTCGCCCGTGTTGACCGTGCCGATCGGTTCGATCAGCAGAACGTGCGCCTCGAAGCGCGCCCGCGGACAGTGCTCGACGCCCGCCGGGACGACGAACAGCTCGCCTGGCCCCAGTGTCACGGTCCGGTCGCGCAGCTGGATCTCGACCACGCCGTCGACAACGAGGAAGAAGTCGTCCGTCTCCGGGTGCGAGTGCCAGACGAACTCGCCCTCGACCTTGACGAGCAGCACCTTGTAGTCGTTCAGGGTCGCGACCTGGCGCGGCCGCCAGTGGTCCGAGAAGAGCTCGAGCTTCTCGCGCAGGTTGACCTTCTCCTCCGTGGCCACTAGGCGAGCTTCTCGCGAACGATCTGGCTGACGGCCGAGCCGTCGGCCCGCCCCGCGATCTGGGGCATCACGTCGGCCATCACGCGGCCCAGGTCGCGCATGCTGGTCGCGCCGACCTCGGCGATCACGTCGTCGACAATCCGCTCCAGCTCCTCCTCGGAGAGCGGCGCCGGCATGAACTCCTCCAGGACGGCGAGCTCTGCCTCCTCGGCCCCGGCCTGCTCCTCGCGGCCGGCGGCGCGAAACGCCTCGGCCGACTCGAGCCGGCGCTTGCGCTCGCGCTGGAGGACCTGGAGCTCCTCGTCGTCGTGTAGCGGGCGCTGGAGCTCCTTCTCCGCGGCACGAAGGCTCGAGAGGATCAGGCGCAGCGCGTCGCGGCGCTCCGTGTCGCGATCCTTCATCGCGGCGGTCAGCTCCTTCTCGAGACGGGCGATGAGACTCATCCGGGCATCCCCCTGAACGAGCCGCCGAGGATGTGCCAGTGCAGGTGGAACACGGTCTGCCCGGCGCCGGGACCACAGAACATCATCAGGCGGTACTCCTCGAGCCCTGCGTTCTTCGCGGTCTCGGCGACGAAGTCGAGCATCCGCTTCGCCTCCCCGGCCGACAGCTCGCCGATGTCGCGGAAGGTCTCGACGTGGCGCTCGGGGATCACCAGTAGGTGGACGTCCGCCTTCGGGTTGATGTCCTCGATCGCGAGCAGCCCGTCGGCGCGATTGACGACGGTCGCCGGGAGCTCGCCGCGGTGGATCTTGCAGAAGATGCAGTCCGGGACGCTCACGCGGCCAGGATCCCCTCCTCGACGACCGCGGCGCCCCGGACCAGGACGAGCTCGCCGACCGGCGCGTCGACGAGCCACGGCGAGTAGTCGTCGCCGTAGCCCCGCCCTGGCCGGTCGACGAGAACGACGTCCTCGACGCCGACCTTCTCGCGCCAGCGGCTCAGGCACGCGTCGTGCGACAAGGCCCGCAGCCGCGCGCTGCGCTCCTTCTTCACCGTCTTCGGCACCGTGTCCGCCGCCGCGGTCGCGGTTCCCGGCCGCGGGGAGTACGGGAAGACGTGCACCTTCGTCGCCCGGGACTCCTCGACCACGCGCAGCGTGTTGTCGAACGCGCCGTCGTCCTCCGCCGGGAAGCCGACGATCACGTCGGTCGTCAGGTTGAAGCCCTTCGCCGCCGCCACCCGGCGGAGGTACGTCCGCGAGTCGTAGCGCCGCCCCATCGCCCGCAGAACGCCGTCGTCGCCCGACTGGAGGGGCACGTGCAGGTGCCGGGAGACGGTCGGCGTCTCGCGCAACGCCGCGAGCAGCTGCTCGGTCAGGTGGTTGACCTCGATCGAGGAGAGCCGGAGGCGCGCGAGGCCGGGCGTTGCCCCGGCCTCGCGAACGAGGCGAGCGAGGTCGTACCCGGCCTCGCGGTCGCGGTAGCAGCCGAGGTTGATCCCGGTGAGGACGACCTCGAGATGCCCCTGCTCGACGCGCCGTCGAACCTCGCCGAGCACGGCGGCGGCACGCCGGCTGCGCGAGCGGCCGCGCACGAGCGGAATCACGCAGAAGTTGCACGAGAAGCTGCAGCCGTCCTGCACCTTCACGAACGCGCGCACGCGGTCGAGCCGCGCCTCGCTCTGCACGCAGCCGATCGCGCCGACGTCGCCGGCGACGAAGGCGGGCGTCTCCTCACTCGTGCGCGCGACGACGATCACGTTCCCCGGGAGCCCGGCGAAGGCGTCCGCGGAGAGGTTCGCGCCGCAGCCGGTGACGTATACCCGGCCGTGGGTACGCGCGGCGCGCGAGGCGGCGTGCCGCGACTTGCGGAGCGCCTCGTGGGTGACGCAGCACGTGTTGATCACGGCGACGTCGGCGCCGCCGCGCTGCTCAGCGTGGCCCTCGGCGAGCAGCCGGTCGCGCAGCGCATGCGCATCGGCGTGCGAGACCTTGCAGCCGAGGAAGTCGACCGAGAAGGTCGCCATGGCGAGAGACCTTACTGCGTCCGGATGTGCAGGTCGGCGGCCCAGCCCTCGGCCTCGCGCCTCGCCTCCCGGCGGTACCCGGGGAGGTCCGGCGTCTCCGACGCCAGGTAGCCGGAGGTGACGAGCCGTGTCCAGTCGAGCCGCTCCGCGATCGGCCGGTCGAGGTCGAGCGCGACGTTCACCACCGCGCATTCCGCCGACGGCAGCGGGTCCGTCAGGGCATCCGCGACGTTCGCGTCGATCGAGACCGCATTCGCCTCGGCGTTGCGCACCGTCGCCTCGATCGCCTGCGCGTCCACGTCCACCGCGTGAACCGGCTCGAAGCCGAGCTTCGCCGCCGCGATCGCCAGCACCCCTGAGCCGCAGCCTGCGTCCAACAGGCTGCTGCGCGGCAGGTCGAGCATCAGTTCGAGGCAGAGGCGGGTCGTCGCATGGCTCCCCGTCCCGAAGGCCCGGCCCGGGTCGATCACCACGGCGATCGCGCCGGCGTCCGGCTCCTCCCACGGCGGCCCGACCCACAACGGGCCAATCCGAACGGGCCGGTGGAACGCGCGCCAGCGATCCTCCCAGCCGTCCGCCACGACGTTGGAGCGGACGCCGCCGAACGCGGCCCACAGCCGCTCCTCTCCCGCCGGGTCGGTGTAGGCGGCGAACTCGACGCCGTCGTCCCGGTCGAGCTCCTCGAACCCCTCGGGGAACAGCTCGATCATGATTGCCCGCGCGGGCTCGGCCTGGGCCGCCGGCACCGTCACCGAGATCCGGGACAGACTCAGCGGAACGCGCTCTTCAACTTGTCGAAGAACCCCTCTTTGTCGTCCGGGCGGTAGGTCTCGTCGTCGACGGTGCGCTCGAACTGCGCGAGCAGAGTGCGCTGCTCCTCGGTCAGGTGCGTCGGCACCGCGACGTCGACGAGCAGCCGGAGGTTGCCGCGGCCGCGGCCCTGCAGGACCGGCATCCCGCGCCCGCGCAGAACCCGAACCTCGCCCGGTTGCGTGCCCGGCTCGAGCTCGAGCTCGAGCTCGCCCTCCAGCGTCGGCACGCGCATCGTCCCGCCGAGGGCGGCCTGAGTCATCGTCAGGCCGACGGTCGCGAACAGGTCGTTGCCCTCGCGGACGAAGCGCGGATCCGGCCGCACGCGGACGAGGACGTAGAGGTCGCCGGCGGTGGCGCCGAGCTCGCCCGCGTGCCCCTCGCCGCCGATCCGAATGCGCTGGCGGTCGTGGATCCCGGACGGGATCTCGACCGTCAGCGAACGCTCCTCGACCACCCGGCCAGCGCCGTCGCAGGTGTGACACGGACGCTCGATCACGCGGCCCGTGCCGCCGCAGCGACCGCAGGTCTGCGTGCGCACGAACTGGCCGAAGACAGTGTCGGACACCGCCTGTAGGCGGCCCGTCCCGCTGCACGTCGGGCAGGCGACGGGTGCCGTTCCCGGCTCGGCGCCGCTGCCGGCGCATGTCTCGCAGGTGACGGCGACCTTGAACGGCACCTCGCGCTGGATGCCCGTTGCCGCCTCGGCGAGCTCGATCTCGACCTCCGCTGCGACATCCTCGCCCCGCGCCGAGCGGCGCCGGCCACCGAGCCCGAAGAGGTCGTCGCCGAAGAAGGCGGAGAAGAGGTCGCCGAGCGTGCCGAAGTCGAAGCTCGTCGGCTCGAAACCGCGGCTGCGCAGCCCCGCATGACCGAAGCGGTCGTAGAGCTGGCGCCGCTCGGCGTTCGAGAGCACCTCGTACGCCTCGACGATCTCCTTGAACCGCTCCTCCGCGTCGGGGTCGCCGGAGACGTCCGGATGCAGCTCGCGCGCGATCGCGCGGAACGCCTTCTTGATCTCACCCTCGGTCGCCGTCCGCGAGACGCCCAGCAGCTTGTAGTAGTCGCGTTCGGTCGTGGCCATCAGTTCTCCCCGTAGATCACTTCCGCGAAGCGGGAGAGCTCGGATGCGGCCGAGCGGACCGTGCGGATGGCCTTGTCGTAGTCCATGCGCGTCGGGCCGATCAGGCTGACGGCGCCGAGGGTGCGGTTCGCGATCCCGTAGGCCGCGCCGACGAGCGCCAGGTCGTGGAGCGCGGGATTCGCCAGCTCGTCGCCCACGCGGACGAACGGCCGCCGCGGATCGAGCGCCTCCACGAGCACGTCGAGCAGTGCCCGCCGGCGCTCGAGCAGGTCGATCAGCGAGCGGTAGGAGCCAAGCTCCTGGTCGCGGACATCGTCGAGCAGGCCCGCGGCGCCGCCGACGAACACCCGCTGCTCCTCGTCCTCGGCCTCCGTGAACGCGGGTGCGAGGACGGCGAGGAACTCGCGTTCGGCCGCGTGCAGCCCGGGGTCCTCGAGCCGTCGGCGAAGCTGCCCGCTGCCGAGCGAGAGCCCGACGAGCTGCTCGTTCAGGTACTGCGCCGCCCAGTGGGCGAGGCCGGCATCGACCGGGGCGTCGAACGCGTAGACGCGCTTCGTCACGCCGCCGGTCGATGTGATCACGACCGCCATCACGATCTGAGGCTGCAGCAGCAGCACCTCGACGTGACGGACCGTCGCGGCCTGCAGCGGCGGCGCGGAGACGAGCGCGATCAGCCGTGTCACCTGGGAGAGCATCTCGGTCGTCGCCTGCAGGGCTGACTCGACCTCGCTGCGGGCCGCGCCCAGGTCGAGCGGGAAGGTCGGCGGGCGCGGCATCCGACGCTCGAGGAGCCGGTCGACGTAGTAGCGGTAGCCGCGATCGGTCGGCACCCGGCCGGCCGAGGTGTGCGGATGGGTGAGCAGACCGAGCCGCTCGAGCTCGGCGAGCTCGTTTCTCACGGTCGCCGGCGAGACGCGCAGCTCTGCCCGCTCGACGAGGTTCTTCGACCCGACCGGCTGGCCGGTGGCGACGTACTCCTCGACGACGCGGACCAGGATCTGCCGCTGGCGCTCGCTGAGTTCTGGGCCTGGCTCGGTCACGAGATCTCTCAGCAAAAATGCTACGCGAGTAGGTCGGCCGTGACGCCGCCGCCGAGGAACCGACCCCGCTCCGTGAGCACGAGCGTCTCGACGCCGTTGGCCCCCGACCGCAGCGCGAGGCCGAGCCGCTCGAGCCGCTCGAGCGCCACACGGTCGACCGCTCCGTCGACCCCCGCGAGCCGCAACGGCTCGTCCAGTCGCAGCCCGAGCAGCAGCCGCTCCGTCTGCCTGACGCCCTCGTCGAGCCGCTCGAGGTCCCGCTCCGGCCTGCGCCCGCCCGCGAGCGCCGAGACGTAGCGCGCGAGGCGCGGCGTGTTCCGCCGCCGCATCCCGTCGATCGTCGAGACTGCGCCGACCCCGAGCCCGAGGTAGTCGTGTCCGAGCCAGTAGCCGATGTTGTGCCTCGCGCGCAGGTCGCGCCCGCGTCCTTCACCGGACCGCCGGCAGAAGTTCGCGGTCTCGTACCAGCGGTATCCGGCGGCCGTCAGCGTCCCGACGACTCGCTGGAAGTACGACTCCATCGACTCGGCCTGGCGCTCGAGCTCGGCGCCGTGCGCATGGGCGAAGCGCGTGCCCGGCTTGGCTTCGAGCTCGTAGCAGGAGAGATGCTCCGGATCGAGCGCGAGCGCCTCGGCGAGGTCGGCGTCGAGGTCGGAGGGGCTCTGGCCGGGAATCCCGTACAACAGGTCGAGCGAGATGTTGTCAAATCCGGCATCACGGAGAACGTACACCGCGCGACGGACGTCTTCGGGCTGCGCGCGCCGCTCCAGCACGCGCAGGAGCCGCGGCTGGAAGGACTGCGCGCCGATCGACACACGGTTGACACGGTTTCGTGACAGGAGCCGGGTGAGGTCGGGCGTGACCGTCTCCGGGTTCGCCTCGACCGTGACCTCGTCGGCGTCCGGCAACGCGGAGAGCAGGCGCTGGAGCGCGCGCGGCGCGGTGAAGGTCGGCGTCCCGCCGCCGAGGAACAGCGTCTCGACGTGCGGCGCGAGCTCGCCGAGCTCAAGCTCGAGCTCGGCAAGCAGCGCGTCGACGTAGGCGTCGTGCCGCCCCTCCTGCCCCACGACCGTCACGAAGTCGCAGTACCCGCAGCGGTGCGCGCAGAAGGGCAGGTGGACGTAGAGGTGGCGAACGCCGGTCACGCCGCCCTCCGGGGCCGCGGCACGAGCTCGCCTGCGCAGTTCGGGCAGACGTGCGCCATCGCCTTCGCGCATTCGACGCAGAACGTGCACTCGTACGAGCAGATCGTCGCCGGGCCGTCCGGCCCGAGCGCTATCCCGCACCGCTCGCACGCCGGTCGCATCTCCAAGCTCATCTCTTCTCCTGGTCGAGGTTGAGCACGGCGAGGAACGCCTCCTGCGGCACCTCGACCGAGCCGACCTGCTTCATCCGCTTCTTGCCCTTCTTCTGCTGTTCGAGCAGCTTGCGCTTGCGCGTGATGTCGCCGCCGTAGCACTTCGCGAGCACGTCCTTGCGCTTCGCCTTCACCGTCTCGCGCGCGATCACGCGCGAGCCGATCGCCGCCTGGATCGGGACGTCGAAGTACTGGCGCGGGATCTCCTTCCGCAGCCGCTCGACGAGCGCACGCCCGCGCGGGTAGGCGGCGTCACGGTGAATCACCAACGACAGGGCGTCCACCGGCTCCCCTGCGATCAGCACGTCGACCCGCGTCAGGTCGCCCGGCTTGAACCCGGCGAAGTCGTAGTCGAAGCTCGCATACCCGCGCGTGCGCGACTTCAGCTGGTCGTAGTAGTCGAGGACGATCTCGCCGAGGGGCAGGTCGTACGAGAGCAGCACCCGTTCCTCGGAGAGGTACTCCATGTGGTCGAACCGGCCGCGGCGCTCGTTCGAGAGCTCCATCACCGGGCCGACGTAGTCCTTCGGGACGATGATCGACGCGCGCACGTACGGCTCCTCGACCTCCTCGATCTCGCGCGGCATCTCGGCCGGGTTGTGCACCTCGACCTCCTCCCCGGCCTTCGTCGTCACGCGGTAGGCGACGTTCGGCGCGGTGACGAGCAGGTCGAGATCGAACTCGCGCTCGAGCCGCTCGCGGACGATCTCCATATGCAGAAGGCCGAGGAACCCGCAGCGGAATCCGAACCCGAGCGCCTGCGACGTCTCCGGCTCGTAGAACAGCGAGGCGTCATTCAGCTTCAGCTTCTCGAGCGCGTCGCGGAGCTCCGGGTACTGGTCCGAGTCGGTCGGGAAGAGCCCGGCGAAGACCATCGGCTTCACGTCCTTGTAGCCGGGCAGCGGTTCGGCGGCCGGCCGCGCCCGCGTGGTCAGCGTGTCGCCGACCCGCAGCCGCGAGACGTCCTTCAGCCCCGTGATCACGTAGCCGACCTCGCCGGCGGTCAGCTCCTTCACCGGTCGCATCGTCGGCGACATGAACCCGAGCTCCTCGGCGTCGAACTGGGTGCCCTGCGCCATCGCACGGAGCCCCTCGCCGGGCCTGAACACGCCGTCGACGACGCGAACGAACGCGACCACGCCGCGGTACTGGTCGTAGGACGAGTCGAAGACCAGCGCGCGTGGCGGCGCAGCGGGGTCGCCGGACGGCGGCGGGATCCGCTCGACCACCGCGTCCAAAACCTCCGCGACGCCCTCCCCCGTCTTCGCCGAGATCCGGAGCACGTGGTCCGGGGTGTCGCCGACGAGGTCCGCGACCTCCGCCGCGGTTGCGTCCGCATCCGCCTGGGGTAGGTCGATCTTGTTCGCGACGGGGACGATCTCGAGGTCGTTCTCGATCGCGAGGTAGGCGTTTGCAACCGTCTGCGCCTGGATGCCCTGGGCGGCATCGACGACGAGCATTGCGCCCTCGCACGCCTGCAGCGATCGCGAGACCTCGTACGTGAAGTCGACGTGGCCGGGCGTGTCGATCAGGTTCAGCTCGTGGCCCTTCCACATCACGCGCACGGCCTGGGCCTTGATCGTGATCCCGCGCTCGCGCTCGAGCTCCATCGAGTCGAGCAGCTGCTCGCGCATCTCGCGGCCGGTGACGGTCTCGGTCAGCTCGAGGATCCGGTCGGCGAGCGTCGACTTCCCGTGGTCGATGTGCGCGATGATCGAAAAGTTGCGAATCTTGCTCTGGTCCATCGCGACGGAGGGTAGCGGTGTGGCCCGCCTCTACCCGCTCGCGATGAAGACGAGAAATCGTCGTGTGGTGTCGGCTCACGGCCGGTGTACTCGCTCTCGACGCGGACCGAGTCGAAGCCGGCGCACTCGAGCGTCAGGACGAGCTCGTCGCGGAAGCAGGCCCGGGTCGAGAGGGGATGCTCTTCCTCGGCCACCACCTCGCCGTCGACCCGCATGCGGGCGCGGAGGACGAGCTACGCCGACTGGTCGATGGGGTCGAGCGACCGGATCCGGCCCTGCAGCGCGTACTCGCTCCCGTCGTCGGCTCGGCGCCACTCGAGCTCGGTCGGGGACCACTCGCTCGGCAGGTCGTCGCCATGTCTGCGGCGCGCCCACCTGCTCATTGCGATGATCCCACCGATGGGCGAGAAGGGGTACAGGAAGGCGACGGTGGCGGAGCTCGAGCGCGTCGCCGGCTGGTCGCCGATCCGCCGGGAGCTCGGCATCGAGGCGTTCGGCGTGAACGCGTGGACTGCGAGCGATTCGGGAGCGGCTGTCATCCAGGAGCACGACGAGGATTCGGGGCACGAAGAGCTGTACGTCGTCGTCTCCGGTCACGCGACGTTCACCGTGAACGGCGAGGAGATCGACGCGCCGCCGGGCACGCTCGTCTTCGTGCGCGATCCGAAGGCGAAGCGCGCGGCGGTCGCGGCCGAGGCGGGGACGACGGTGCTCGTCGTCGGCGCGAAGCCGGGCGAGGCGTTTCGACCGATGCCGTGGGAGGTGAACGCGGACGTTTTGCCGCTGTTCGGGGAGGGCCGCTACGAGGAGGCCAAGCAGCTGCTGCTCGACGCGCTCGAGCAGCACGAGGTCGATCAAGGCGGCCTCCTTTACAACCTCGCATGTGCGGAGGCTCGCCTCGGCGAGACGGATGCGGCGCTGGAGCATCTGGCACCGGCGTTCGAGGAACGGCCGGACCTGCGCGAGGCTGCACGCGCGGACGACGATCTCGAGTCGATCCGGGACGAGCCCCGCTTCGCGCAGCTCGTCGGGACAGGCTGAAAGCCTGCCCTAGCGGTCGAACCGCATCAGGCGGTGTGGGAGGCCGTCCTCCTCGACGTGGCGGACGTGCCGAAAGCCCGCCTTCTCGAAGGCCCGCCACGAGCGGCGGTTCGGCTCCTCGACGGTCGCGACGACAGATGGCGCAGAGACGACGTCACGGACGAAGGCGGCCAGGATCTCGGGGCCGAGGCCGCGGCCGATCAGCTCCTCCTCCCCGATCAGGATGTCGAGGCCGGCGACGCCAGGCCCGACCTGGACGATCGCCTCCCACTCCGGGTAGTCGGAGACGAGGTAGGTCTGCAGCATCCCGATCGGCCGGCCGTCGAGGACGATGGCGTACAGGTCGGTGGGGTCGCGGCCCTCCAGCGCCGCGCGGTACTCGGCGATCGACTCCTGCGCGGGCTTGTGCCACCAGCGCGCGACGTGCTCGCGCTGCAGCCACTCGTCGACGAGCGGTAGGTCGGCCTCGGTGAGCGGCCGGAACTCGATCACGCCGGGCGCCGGCGCAAGGAGAGCAGCGCGTCGAGCTCCCGGACGCCGAGGAGGCGGCAGGCGACGAGGTACGTGCCGATCCCGGCGGCGAGCGCGGCCAGCAAGGCAACCAGGGCGGCGGCGAAGGACCCACCAAGCGCGTCGTGCAGCCCCGCCCAGACGCCGTAGGCGACGCCGGCCAATGCGAGGCTCGCGACGACCACGAGGCCGAACGTGCGCCCGGTCTCGGAGAGGTCGAGCCGCCCGAGGCGCCGGCGCAGCAGCCAGACCAGCGCAGCCGTCCCTGCGACGTTGACGACCGAGGTCGCGAGGGGCAGCCCCCAGATCCCGAGCGTGTAGAAGGCGGCGTCGAGGGCCGCGTTCAGGCCGAGGTTCCCGAGCGCAACCCAGGTCGGGACCCACGGCGCCTGCAGGGAGAAGAACGCGCGGTTCAGCATCAGCATGAAACCGTTGAAGGAGAGGCCGAGCGAGAACGCGGCGAGCGCGGCCGCCGTCGACGGCGTCTGCGCCGGGGTGAAGTCGCCCCGCTGGTAGACGACGCGGACGATCGGCTCGGCGAGCACGGCGCAGAGGACGCTCGCGGGTACGAGCAGGAAGGCGATCTGGCGGATCCCGCCCGAGACGGTGCGCCGGAAGCCGTCCATGTCGGCGCGCGAGGCGAGCCGGGCGAGCGACGGGAAGAGGACGGTCGCGACAGCGACCGAGAACATCCCCTGCGGGAGCATGTAGAGACGGAAGGCGGCGTTGATCGCGCTCGGCGCGTGGAACCGGTCGATCAGCCGCGCGGCGAAGAAGGTGTCGACGACCGCGTTGAAGTTGATCAACCCGAGCCCGATCGTGATCGGCACCATCAGGACGAGCGTCCGGCGCACCGCGGGGTCGCGCCAGTCGATCACGACCTGCAGGTGGCCGTCGCGCCCGCGCAGCCAGGGCAGCGGCAGCAGGAACTGGATGATCGTCGCGATCAGGATCGAGAAGGCGTAGACGTAGAGCTCGTCCGTGCGCGTGTCCGCCCGCGGCACGCCGATCACGAGCCCGACGATGATCGCGACGTTCCAGAAGACCGGCGTCAGCGCGGGGACGGTGAAGTGCTCGTAGCTGTTCAGGATCCCGACGACGATCCCGGACAGCCCGAGCAGGACGACGATCGGGAAGAGGATCCGCGACAGGTCGACCGCGAGCGAGCCGTAGCCGAACGCGCTCATCAGCCACGGCGAGATCAGGATGAAGAACGCCGTCAGCCCGCCGAGGCCGAGCAGCACGAGCCAGAAGAGGCTGGACGCGACGCGCCATGCCCGCTTGCGCTCGCCCTTCTCGAGCAGGTCGCTGAAGACGGGGACGAAGGCGGACGAGAGTGCCGCGTCGGCGACGAGCGCGCGCAAGGTATTCGGGATCAGGAAGGCGACCTCGAACGCGTTGATCGCGCCGACGGTGCCGAAGTAGTAGCGGGCGACGACCTCCCGGACGAGGCCGAGAATGCGCGAGAGGCCGGTTGCGGCCGAGAAGATCGCCGTCGAGCGGGCGAGCCGCCGGCCGTGGCCGGCGTCCGGCGGGGCGGCCGCTTCCTCCCGGGCACTCACGCCGTGAGCATAGGGAGCGCGGCTGTTGCTACCATCGTGCCGCCCGCAACGCGGGCCTTTTCACGCTATGCCGAATATCAGGCAACAGGAGAAGCGCGTCCGCACCGCTCAGCGCGAGCGGGCGGAGAACCTCCGCTTCCGTTCGACCGTGAAGACGCTGACCAAGCGGCTGCAGGTGGCGGTCGAGGAGGGCGACTCGGAGACGGTCGCCTCCGAGCACAGGACGCTCGTGCGCACGATCGACAAGGCCGCGTCCAGGGGCGCGCTGCACGCGAACACCGCCGCGCGCAAGAAGGCGCAGGCCGCGCGGCTCGTCGCCGGTGCCGGCTCCTAGCCCTCGAAGCGCCAGCGCGTCACGTCGCGCGGAAAGTCGCTCCACCCGAACGCGACGCTGGGCGCGAGCAGCCAGAGTCCACCGCGGTCCCACTGCTCCGGCGTCGGGCGGTACTCCCACTTCGTCGTGCCGTACTTCGCCGCGAACGCGGCCGCGAGGCGCTCCGCGAGCGGACGCTCCGGCTTTCCCGCCTCGCGCGCCTCGCCCTCGAGGATGACGACCTCGTCCCCCCGCTCGAGGTGCACCGCGATCGCCGGGTTCTCGGCCAGGTTGCGCGCGCGCCGCGTTCGCGGGCTGCCCTCGAAGTACAGGGCGTCGTCGACCCAGACTCCCCACGCGGGCATGGCGTGGGGCCGCCCATCCGGCCGCGTCGTTCCGAACCAGTAGGTGAGCGCCGGCTCGAGCCGCTCGACCGCCCACGTCCACGGCAGCAGCCCCTCGTCCGTCTTCGGAACGCCGTAGCCCTCGGGCATCGAAGGGCGGCCGGCCTCGGGTTCCCGTCTCAGCTCGGCGCCCTCGTGATCGCGACCAGCGTGCGCTGCAGCTCCAGCTCCGCCGGGAGACGGCTGCCGCCCTTCAGCGCCAGGTCGAGGTCGGCTAGCCGCACGATCGCCTCGCGCAGCTCCTCGACGGAGAAGTTGCGCGACTGGACGAATGCCTTCTCGGCGGCAAAGGGATGCATCTTCAACTCGCCCGCAGCCTGCCGCGGCCGGACGCCTGCGAGGTCGAGGTTTTGGCAGGACTGGACGCGCCGCACATGGGCGGCGAGCCGGCCGACGAGCATATGCACCTCGCCGGATCGGGTCGAGCGCTCGAGAATCGACTCGCAGGCCGAGATGACGGCGGCGACGTCGCGGCGCCCCCACGCGTCGGTGAGCGCGAACGGCGGGACGTCAGCGCTCACGGCGACGAGCAGCTCGACCTGTTCCGGCCCGATGTCGTCGTGTCCGGCCCAGACCGAGAGCTTCTCGACCTCGCTCGCGAGCTCCTGCAGGTTGTCGCCGACGAGCTCGACGAGGGCCCGGCACGCCTCCGGGCTCGCCTTGACGCCGTGGCGGGCGAACTGCTCGCCGATCCACTTCGGCAGGTCGCGCTTCGAGACCTCGTAGACGAGGACGTCCCCCTTCTTCGCAAGCGCCTTGGCGAGTGGCGAGTCCTTGCGAAGACCGTCGCCGACGAGCGCGAGCACCGTCCCGGGCGCCGGCGCCGCGAGGTACTCCGCGACCACCTTCGCGTCGGCGGCCTTCCAGCGTTCGATTTCGTCGACGAGCACGAGCCGTCCGCCCGTCGCGAACAGGCCCATCGCGTTGCAGGCTGCGACCGCGTCGTCGCCCGTCGCGACCGTCGCCGAGAGCCGCTCGATCGCGTCGTCGCCGAAGCGCTCGCGCAGCCGGCGGAGCGCGCGCTCGATCTTCGGCCGGTCGCTGCCGGTCATGAGGTACGCCGGCTTGAGCTCTTCCGTCACGCCGGGACAAGCATAATCAGCGTCCCTGGCGGTTCAGATGGACCACGCCGGCACCGACGGCGCTGAGCAAGAGCAGGCCGATCGCGGCCGGCGTCGACGAGACGGTCGCGCCGGGGAGGCCGCCGACCAGACGCGCACACCAGGAGAGGTAGGCGGCGAGCCAGCCGTTCGCGGACGCGATCAGCGCGGCAAAGCCGACCGAGACGGGCGCCGCGAGCGCAGCGGCGAACGACAGGGCGAGCAGCGGTGCGACCACCGGCGCGGCAAGCGCATTCGCGGCGACGGAGTAGACGGGGATCCGCCCGAACTGCAGCCAGAGGATCGGCGCGGTGGCGACGCCGCACGCGAGCGAGACCGCGAGCACCTCGGGGAGGCCGCGAGGCAGCGGGTGGCCGGCGAAGAGCTCCTTCGCCCGGGGGACGGCGACGAAGATCGCGACGACGGCCGCGAAGGAGAGCTGGAAGCCCGCGTCGAGCAGGTTGTACGGGTTCCAGGCGAGCAGAACGAGCGCGCCGACGAGCAGGAAGTGCCACCGGTCCCGCTGCCGTGCCGAGAGCCAGGCGAGCGAGCCGAGCGCACCCGCGATCCCCGCCCGGATCACGGACGGCTGCGCGCCGACTGCGAGCACGTACGAGGCGATCCCGGCGAGCGCGCCGACCTCGCCGAGCCAGCGGGGCACGCGGAGCAGCCACGCAAGGCCGAGCACTCCGCCCGCGACGAAGATCACGTTCTGGCCGCTGACCGCGAGCAGGTGGTACAGCCCCGACACCTGGAAGCTCGTCTGCAGCTCGGGCGGGATGTCCTGGTCCTCGCCCAGGAGGATCCCTTCGAGGACCGCGCGGCGTTCGCCCGTGAGCCCGGCCGCGACGCCACGGGCCAGCCAGCTG
>JBKPRD010000308.1:0-10119 GCA_046734415.1 Actinomycetota bacterium
CTCCGTCGGGCCGTTGTAGGTGACCTTGTCGCCGAGCGCCTTCGCCGCTTCCTGAGCACCCAGGTTGTTCGTATTGAAGACCGGCTGCCCGATCTGCTTGGGCAGGAGGAAGATCTTGTAGCCGGCCTTCGTCTTGGTCGGCCCGGCGGTGCCCAGGCCGGCGGTCAGCCCTGCTGCCAGGGCCACGATCCCAACTGCCGCGAGCAGCAGCATCAGTCGCTTCCTTCTCATCTGGTTCACCCTCCTTGTCGGGCTTTCACGTTCGGGTTGACAGGAACTCCCGGAGTCTCCGCTGGTGTCACCTCCTTCTGGACGTATCGAGTCCGCGTCCACGGCAATCCGCGGTTCTGCACGCCCCGCATGACGTTGCCGACGAGAATCGCTCCGACGAGGAGCCCGCCGATCACCATGTCCTGGGTAGCGCCCCCCAGGTTGGCGAGCTGCATGCCGTTTCGCAGCACCGAGATCAGGATCAGCGCCAGCAAGACGCCGACGATCGAACCTGAGCCTCCGAAGATGTCGACGCCGCCGAGTACCACAGCCGTGACGACGTCGATCAGCTCCGAGCCCGAGGCTGCATCAGCCTGGACGGAGCCGAAGAAGCCCAGGTAGACGATTGCCGCGAATCCCGCCATCAGGCCGGAGATCGCAAAGATCGTCACCCGGACCCTCGCCACCGGAATCCCCGAGAACCGCGCGACCTCGCGGGCGGAGCCGATGGTGTAGAGGTAGCGGCCGAAGCGCGTCGCGTGCAGCAGAACGCCGAGAACCAGCGCGAAGCCAAGCAGCACGAGGAGTGCATCCGGCAGCTCGTTCGAGATGTAGCCGCCGCCGACGTTCGTGAACCCGGTCGGCAACCCGCTGATGCTGCTCCCGCCGAGGATCACGTATGCGAGACCGCGATATGCGGCGAGCGTCCCGAGCGTCACCGCGAGCGAAGGGAGATCCAGGAGCCCGACCAGCAGCCCGTTGCCGAGCCCGAGGGCGACGGCGACGCCGAGCCCTGCGAGTGCCGCCAGCCAGACGTTCACCCCTGCAGTCCAGATCTCGGCGATCGAAACGGCAGACACGGCCATGATCGACATCACCGAGATGTCGATCTCCCCGGCCACGACCACGAAGGTGAGGCCGAAGGCAACGAGGCCGATGAAGATGTAGGGCGTAACGAGGTCGAGCAGGTTGGCACGACGGAGGAAGAAGCTCGAGAGCGTCCAGCTCCAGACCCCTGCGGCCAGGATGAGCACGACGAGCAGCGCCTCCCAGCGGCCGAATACGCGCCTGGTCAGCGTCGCGGCCGTGGTCAAGACGCCGCCTCCGGCTCTCGCACGACGAGTTCCGCGCGCCGTCGCCGGCGCAGCGCTTCCTGTAGCCGCCCCTTGATCAGGGCGTCCGCGGTCACGGCGACCACGATTGCCGTCCCCTCGAAGAAGATCTTCCAGAACTCCGAGAACTTCAGCAACGTGAAGCCGTTGTCGATCACCGCGACGAGGAGCGCTCCGAGCGTTGCGCCGAGGATCGTGCCCGAGCCGCCGAAGACGTTCACGCCGCCGATCACCACCGCCGTGACGACGTCGAACTCGAAGCCTCTGGCCGAGTTCGTGTCGACGTTCGCAAAGCGCACGGCGAACATGAAGCCGCCGAGCCCGGCCAGGGCTCCGCTGATCATGAACGCCGTGATCACGCGCCGTGCCACCGGCACTGCGACGAGCCGAGCAGCATCCGGATTCGAGCCGATCGCATAGAAGTCCCTGGCCCAGGGGGCCCAGCGCAGGACGGCAGCGCCGGCGAGCGCGACACCCAGCGCCACCCAGGCCAGGAACGGAAGGCCGAGCGGCTTCTCGGCAGCGAGGTTCTGGAACGACTGGGGCAGCTCGTCCGGAAAGACGTAGTCGCCACCCGTGGCCTCGAAGACGAGGCCCCGGTAGATCGAGAGCGTGGCCAGCGTCGCGATGATCGCCGGGATCCGTCCGACGGCAACGAGCAGACCGTTGACGAGGCCGGCTGCGAGGCCGACGCCGACGGCGATCAACGCGATGAGGACGATCGGGAGCCCGTTGTTCACCGTCAGCGTCTGTGCCGACAGGTATGCGCTCAGGCCTGCGATCGAGCCGACGCTCAGGTCGATGTTCCTCGTCAGGATCACCATCGTCTCGCCGACCGCGACGACGACCACCATCGCGACATCGGAGGCGATGTCCTGCCAGTTTCCGACCGTTGCGAAGTTCGTCGCCCGCAACGAGAACAGGAGGACGGTCACCACGAGTGCGATGCCGATGCCGAGCTCGCGCAGCCTGAACGCGGCCGATACGAGCGCCTGCGGCGAGACCGTCCGTCCGAGCGCCTTCATGCGACCGCTCTCTGCATTCCGGCCGCCGCCTGGACGATCCGCTCCTCCGTCGCCTCCGCGCGCGCGAGTTGCGCGGCGAGCCGTCCCTCGTGCAGGACCAGCACGCGGTCGCTCATGGCCAGGATCTCGAGCAGCTCGGAGGAGATGAGCAGGATCGTCAACCCGCCCGCGGCAAGGTGGGAGATCGTCCGGTGGACGTCGGCCTTCGTTCCGACGTCGACGCCGTGGGTGGGCTCGTCGAGGATGAGGATCCGCGGCTCCGCGGCAAGCCACTTCGAGAGGACGACCTTCTGCTGATTGCCGCCGGAGAGGCTGCGGACCACTTGCGCCGGCGAGGTCGCCTTGATCCGGAGCTCCTCCATGAACCGCCGCGCGAGTGCACGTTCCCGGCGCGGGCGCAAGAGTCCGCCCGGCGTCAGCTCGGGCAGCACCGCCATCGACGTGTTCGCCGCGACCGACATCGGCTGGACGAGGCCCTGGTTGAGCCGGTCCTCGGGCAGGTAGGCGAGGCCGCGACGGAGGGCCGCGCGCGGTGACGAGGGCCGGAACCGCCGTTCGTCGATCCACAGCTCGCCCGTGTCGAGGCGGTCGATCCCGAAGATCGCCCGCGCGATCTCGGTGCGCCCTGAACCGACGAAGCCGGCGAGGCCGACGATCTCCCCTCGCCGCAGCTCGAACGAGACATCCGAGAAGAAGCCGCGACGGGAAAGGCCCTCGGCCCGCAGCACGACTTCCCCGATCTCCGCCTCTTCCTTCGGGAAGAGCGCGTCGAGCGAGCGCCCCACCATCAGGCGCACGATCTCGCTATGGGGAAGCTGGTCGGCTGGCCGCGTCGCCACGTGCCGCCCGTCTCGGAGCACCGTCACCGTGTCTGCGAGCGCCTCCACCTCCTCGAGTCGGTGGCTGATGAAGACGATCGCGACGCCGCGCTCCCGAAGCCGGCGGACAGTGCTGAAGAGATTTTCCACTTCGTGTGGTGAGAGCGCCGCGGTCGGCTCGTCCAGGATCAGGAGCCGGGCGCTGGACGAAAGCGCCTTGGCGATCTCCATCAGCTGCCGATCGGCCACGCCGAGGCCTCGCATAGGCGTGTCAGGCCCGAAGTCGACGCCGAGCTCCCTCAGGAGCTGGGCGACTCCGGAGCGCATCGCGTGCCAGTCGACGAGGTGGAGACGACCGCGCGGGTGGCGCCCCGCGAAGACGTTCTCGGCCACGGTCAGATCCGGGAAGACCGTTGGCTCCTGGTACATCGCGACGATCCCGAGCCGGTATGCGTCGTGCGGGCTGCCGATCTTCTCGGGCTCGCCCTCGAGGAGGAGCCGGCCGTCGTCGGGTTGGACGACGCCTGTCAGGATCTTCACGAGGGTCGACTTGCCCGCGCCGTTCTCGCCGACGAGCGCGTGGACGGTTCCGGCCTCGATTGCGAAGCTGACGCCGTCGAGCGCCTGCACGCCGCCGTAGCCCTTGCTGACCCCGACGAGCTCGACGAACGCGCTCATCGTGGATACGCGGCGGTCACGCCGCCGTCGACGTTGATGACGTTGCCGGTGGACTTCGCCGATCGTGGGCCCGCGAGGAACGCGATCGTCTCCGCGACGTCCTCCGGGTAGACGTTCACCCGGAGTTTCGTCCGGTCGCGGTAGAAGCTCTGGAGGTCGTCGGTCGTGACGCCGTAGGTGCTCGCGCGGTCTGCCTTCCAGTCGGACGACCAGATCCCCGAGCCCTCGATCACGGCGTCCGGGTTGACGGTGTTGACCCGGATCCCGTGCGGGCCGCCTTCCTCGGCGAGACAGCGGGCGAGGTGCAGCGAGGCAGCCTTGGCCGACGAGTACGCTGCTGCGTTGGCTCCCGCGACGAGCGCGTTCTTCGAAGCGACGAAGACGATCGAGCCGCCGGCCTCCTGTTCGGTCAGCACCCGGAATGCCTCGCGGGCGGCGAGGAAGTAGCCGCGCGCGAGAACTGCGAAATTGAGCTCCCATTCCTCGAGTGTCGTCTCGGTCACGGGAGCGCTCGTCGCAAGGCCCGCAGAGGCGACGAGGATGTCGAGGCCGCCGTACTCGAGCACCGTCTTGCGGACCATCTCCTCGACGGCCTGCTCGTTCGCCACGTCGACTTCGACTGCGAGCGCGCGACGGGATCCGTGCGCCGAGACGAGACCCGCCGCGACCTCCTTGGCTCCCTGATGGTTGAGATCGGCGATCACGACGTGGGCGCCGCGCGCGGCCAGAAGCCGTGCGGCTGCCCGACCGATCCCGCTCGCTCCGCCCGTGACCACCGCTACCCGGCCGGCGAGCTCACCTCGCGGCGCGGCCTGCAAGAGCTTGTAACGCTCGAGCGGCCAGTACTCGATCGCGAACGCCTCGCTCTCGCTGAGCGAACGGAACCCGCCGAGTGCGTCGGCTGCGTCCTGGACGGCGATCGCGCGGTGGTAGAGGTCGCGGGCCATCCTCGCCCGCCCGGCGTCGATGCCTGCGGTGACGATCCCGACTCCGGGCACGAGCACGACGCGCGGCCCGGCCGGGTCGATCGGGAACTGCTGCGTCTCGTCGTCGACGTTGCGCTCGTAGTAGTCGCGATACCACGCGGAGTAGGCGTCGACGCCGGCGCGGAGCCGGTCACGAAGCACGGCTGCGTCGTCCAGTTCGGGGTCGAAGGCAACGACGAGTGGCTTGTGCTTCGTGCTGATCAGGTGGTCAGGACACGGTGCGCCGATCTGGCTGACCTCCGAAGCTCGTACGGACGAGGCGAAGGCGACGGCGGCCGGGCTTCGATCGACCTCGAGGACAACGCCTTCTGCGTCCTTCAGCAGGGCACCGCGGAGCGCGGGAAGGGCACCGGCAAGGAGGGAGGATTGCTCTTCCCCTTCTCGCAGCCCTGCGACCTTGGGGCCGCCGAGGCCGAAGCGGCCGTTGGCTGCGCGCTCGATGGCGAGGGCGGCGCGCCCGACGAATTCGAGCGTGGCGTGGTAGGTCTCCTCACCGGTCGTTCCCCAGGTGACCAGCCCGTGCCGCTCGAGCAGCACGGCACGGGCCTCCGGGTTCTCCTCGAGGAGCACGGCGATGCGACAGGACATGTCGAACCCCGGCCGCTGGTAGTCGAGCCACGCCGCGTCGGAGCCGAACGTTTCCTCCGCGAGTTGACGGCCCTTGGGCGTGGACGTCAGAGCGATGATCGCGTCGGGATGCGTGTGGTCGACGTGCTCGGCCGCGATGAACGCATGGAGGAGCGTCTCGATCGACGGGCGCGGCTGGTCGGGGCTGACGGTGCAGCGCAGGAGGTACTCGACCATGGTCGCGTCGTCCATCGCGTCGCGGCCGCGGAGGGGCAGCAGCTCCTCCAGGCGCAGCCCGGCGAAGCCGGCGGGACTGATCGTCGCAAGGTCGGTGCCCGAACCCTTCACCCAGAGGACGCGGATCTCCCGTCCGACGTGGTCGGTCGTCGTCTCCTTCGCCGACGTGTTCCCGCCTCCCTGATTGGCGAGCGCGCGATCGGCGCCGAGCAGGTTCGAGCGATACGCAAGCTCCTCGAGCACGCCGAGCCCGGCGGCACCGGCATCGTCCCACCGGTCTTCCGGGGCGGGGATGCCGTTCAGCACCGCGGTGGCCCCGCTCATGACCTCACCTCGAGCGGCCGAGGCGAGGAGACGATCGCTGCGAAGCGTTCGCGCGCGTCGGCCCACTCGACGGCACGGGACGGCTCGTGGACGGTCGGCTCGAACGAGGCGCGCACGACGTCACGCCCCTGGTCGAGCGACTCGAGCTCGCCCAGCGCCATCGCCTGGACGAGCAGATTCCCGATCACCGTCGCCTCCTCCGGCCCGGCGACGACAGGCAGGCCCGTCGCATCGGCAGTCCACTGACAGAGCAGCCGGTTCCGCGCGCCGCCGCCGACCACGTGCAGCTCCCGGGGATCGACGCCGGTGACGTCCCGGAGGAGGTCGACGGTCACGGCGTGCTTGAGGGCGATGCTCTCCAGGATGCACCTGGAGATCGCGCCCGGACCGCGAGGCACCGGCTGCCGTGTGCGGCGGCAGAAGTCCTCGATGCGTGCCGGCATGTCCCCGGGCGCGGCGAACGACTCGTCGTCGGGATCGATCAGCGATCGCAGGGGCGGGGCCGTGCCGGCGAGGTCGACCAGGTCGTCGAACGAGTGGCCCGCCGCCGCCCAGGCGCGGCGGGATTCGTGGAGCAGCCACAGCCCGGTCACGTTCTTCAGCAGTCGGAAGCTGCCGGCGACGCCCCCCTCGTTCGTCACGTTGGCCGCGTAGCTCTCGTCCGTGATCAGCGGCCGGTCGATCTCCATTCCCACGAGCGACCAGGTGCCGGCGCTGACGAAGACAGAATCCGGCTTGGAAAAAGGAACCGCGGCGACCGCGGAACCGGTGTCGTGGGTTGCGACTGCAATCACGGTTGCGCCGTCGAGAGGGCCGGCTTCGATGCTGCCGACCGCCGTACCGGGCTCGACGACGTCGGGCAGGAATCCGGTCGGGACGTCGAGCCGCTCGAGCAGGTCGCAGGCCCAGTCGTGGGCGCGCGGATCGAAGCACTGGGTCGTCGTCGCGTTCGTGAACTCGCTCGAGCGGCTGCCGCACAGGCGCGCGTGGAGGAGGTCCGGGATCATGAGAAGCGTCTCTGCCTCGTCGAGCGACGGGTCGTTCTCGAGTGCCATCGCGGCGAGCTCGAAGATCGAGTTGATCGGGATCAGCTGAATGCCGGTTCGCTCGTAGAGCTCGCGTGGCGATATGCGCGAGTAGACGCTGTCGACGGCATCGGCACGCCTCGTGTCCCGGTAGTGGACCGGGCTGCGGACGAGTCTTCCGTTCGAATCGACCAGACCGAAGTCCACCGCCCACGAGTCGGCCGCGACCGAGGCGACGGGGCCGTCGTGCGCGGCGGCATGGAGTCCCGCAGCCGCGTCGTCGAACAGACGGTCGATGTCCCACCGCAGGATGCCTTCCTGCTCGACCGGCGCGTTCTCGAAGCGGTGGACCTCCTCGACCGTCAGCCGCTCGCCGTCGAACTCGCCGACTGCGACGCGCCCGCTCTGCGCGCCCAGATCGACGGCGGCCATGCGCGTCATCAGCCGACCTGCTCGTCGTTGCGGACAGCGCGACGCAGGTCGCGCGGACGCACCGGGGGCGGCTCGCGCGGACCCGGGTCGGCCGTGATCACGTTCACTCCGGCTGCGCGCCAGGCCTCGACCTCGCTCGCCGGCGCCCCGGAGTCGGTGATGATCCCGGCCAGCTCGTCGACAGGGACGAACGTGAGCAGGGCGCTCCGGTGCCACTTGGTTCCGTCGAAGATGCCGTACACCTGCTCGCAGGCATCCGCCATCTCCTGCTTGATCCGCACCTCGTCGGGGTTCAGATCCATCAACCCCCGCTCGAGGCTCAGGCCACGTGCACCCAGGAACCCCTTGTTGATCCGGGTGGTCCGGAGGACGTCCGTGCCGAGATCGCCGACCAGCGACATTGCGGACAGCCGGAGCATGCCGCCCGTGACGAGGACCGAGATCCCGGGCGCGTCCGCAAGCGCCGTCGCCACGAGCAAGCCGTTGGTGACCACCACCAGCTCGCGCTTGGTACGGAGCTCCAGCGCGAGGTAGTACGCGGTCGTGCTCGCATCGAGGGCGACCGCCTCGCCTTCGCCGACGAGTGCCGCGGCAGCCCGCGCCACCGCGCGCTTCCGCTCGACCTCCAGGCGAAGGCGCAGGTCGAAGCCCACCTCGGACTGGCCCTGCTGCAACGCGCGGACGCCGCCGCGCACACGGGCGACCAATCCCTGGCGGGCAAGCTCAGTGAGGTCGCTCCGGACCGTGACCTCCGAGACCGAAAACGCTTCCGCAAGTTCCGTAACTTGAACGGAATCCCGCGACTCGAGCATGCGGAGCACTTGCTCCATCCGCTCCTGTTGTGTAAACGCGGGACGTGGCTGGGTTCCGTCGATGCGCGCGACCCTAATACGGGTGTGGCGGCGAAGTCAACCCGCGGGGAGTCACTTTCGAATCGGCCTGAATCGAAAGCCGATTCGTAATCGGTAGCGAATGCGTCAGACTGGGCGGTCATGGACGAGGCCGAGGCCCTGGCGCAGCTGCGCTCGCTCGAGATCGAGACGCCGTCGTGGGGCTACGGCAACTCCGGCACTCGCTTCCATGTCTACCCGTGGCCGGGCGCGGCCCGCGACGTCCGCGAGCGTATCGCCGACGCAGCACTCGTCCATCGGCTCACGGGCTGCTGCCCCAGCGTCGCCTTGCACATACCGTGGGACGCCGTCGACGACTACTCCGAGCTGCGCGGTTTCGCCGAAGGCGAGGGGGTCCGCGTCGGCGCGATCAACCCGAACCTGTTCGGCGACGACGACTACCGTCTCGGCAGCCTCTGCCATCCGGACGCTGCAGTGCGAAGGAAGGCCGTGCGGCACTGCCTGGATTGTGTGGAGATCGCCGACGACGTCGGCTCGTCGATCGTCAGCTTCTGGCTTCCCGACGGGACGAACTATGCAGGCCAGGACGATCTGCGCGATCGCCATGCCCGGCTGGTTGCAGGGCTCGAAGAGGTTTACGCCGCCCTCCCCGCCGGCATGCGGCTGTTGGTCGAGTACAAGTTCTTCGAGCCGGCCTTCTACTCGACCGATCTCCCCGACTGGGGAACGGCAGCGCTCCTCTGTCGGCGGCTGGGCGCACAGGCGCAAGTCCTCGTCGACACCGGCCACCACCCGCAGGGGACGAACATCGAGCAGATCGTGGCGCGCCTTCTCGCCGAGAGACTGCTCGGCGGCTTCCATTTCAACAACCGGAAGTACGCCGACGACGATCTGATCGTCGGCTCGATCGACCCGTTCGAGCTGTTCCGGATCATGCGGGAGATCGCCCTGGGAGACTCGAGCGATGTGGCTTTCATGATCGACCAGTCCCACAACGTCGAGGGGAAGATCGACGCGATGATCCAGTCGGTGATGAACATCCAGACCGCGTACGCAAAGGCACTCCTCGTGGACGAGGAACGGTTGGCGGAGGCGCAGCGAGAGGGCGACGTTCTCGGTGCGCACCGGATCTTGCTCGAGGCGTTCGAGACGGACGTCAGGCCGCTGCTGACACGTCTTCGGGCAGAGATGGGTGTCGATCCGGACCCGGTCGAGGCCTTCCGCTCCGGCCGGTTCGCCGACCGTCTCGCCGTAGAACGTGGGACGGCATCCGTGCAGAGCGCGTACGAGAGTACGTGACCCAGCGCAGCGCGTTCGTCCTTCGGGTGCGCCCGGACAAGATCGACCAGTACGTCGAGGCCCATCGGACCGTCTGGCCGGAGATGTTGCGAGCGCTCCGCGACGCGGGGATCCGCAATTACTCGATCCTCCGCGAAGGCAACCAGGTCTTCGGTTACTTCGAATCGACGATCTCACCCGCGCGGCCGTGTACCTGTCTGCGCAGGACGTCTGCACGAGGTGGCAGGACGCCATGGCGGGGCTACTCGAGGAGCGCGTCCCGGATGCGGGACCGCCGCCCCTCGAGCAGATCTTCCGGCTGGATTAGCCGAGCGCGAGGGTCGCCGGCGCGACGCCGCTCTGGGAGTGGATCGAGGACGGCGCGACGGTCCTCAGCTACTGAGGGGACGGCAGGCGTGGTACGCCGCTGATCAACCGAAGGTGAACACGTAGGCCTCGGCGCCGGGCTCGAGAAACGTGATCTCGAAGGTGTGGTCCTCGATCCGGACGGGCTGGCGAATCAGCTGGTAGAGCCGCGGCTCGGAGAGGACGCCGTTCCCCTGCTCGTCGACGTCC
>JBKPRD010000309.1:0-5545 GCA_046734415.1 Actinomycetota bacterium
ACCAGCTCGAGGCCGGCTACCAGATCACGCCGCAGGACCTCCAGGACACGATCGCGAGGCAGGGCGTCGAGCTGCGCAAGATGGACGTCGTTCTCGTGCGAACGGGCCGGATGCGCGCCTGGCCGGACTTCGACGGATATCTCCAGCGCTCGCCGGGAATCAACCTGCCCGCGGCCAAGTGGCTCTGCGAGGAGGCCGGCGCGATGTGCCTCGCAGGCGACACGATCGGTCTCGAGGTGATGCCGTGGGACGAGCCCGATGCGTTCCTACCAGTGCACTGCTACATGTTCGCGACCGCCGGCGCCCAGATCATCGAGGTCGTCGACATGGAGGAGATCGCCGCGGAGAAGCAGTACGAGTTCGCCTTCCTCGGCTTCCCGATGAAGCTGCGCGGGGCGACCGGCGCGCCGATGCCCTCCTACGCGGTGCCGCTGAAGTAGGCGCGGCTAGGCCGAGGGCCCGGCGGGAACTGCCTTGACCACGAGGCGATGGCTCGCCGAATAGACCGGGTGACAGGTCGTGAGGATGAGCCGTTCGCCGTGCCCCTTCAGGATCCGCCAGGCGTCCGCGTCCACGACGTAGACGATCGTGATGCGGTAGGGGATTCCGCAGAGGCTCAGGCTGTCGCCGCGCCGGAGGTCGTCGAGGTGGCGAAACGGCGCGCCCCAGGTGGTTCGGTGGCCGGCAATCGCGATCGCGCGGCCCTGGCCGGGCAAGCCCGTCGTCGCGTAGTGACCCGGCCCCTTTTCGAGATCGCCCTTCCCTGTCCCCTGGACGACGACTTGCTGCACGCCGATCTTCGGAATCCGCAGGATCCCGACCACCCCGTGGTCCACCCGGCAGCCGTTCTTGCGGACGACGAAGTGTCGGAGCTCGTGCTGCGTTCGGTGCTGGATCGCGGCGGTGATCGGATCACCGCGAGTGAGCGTCAAGACGCCCCACGCGAGCAGTGCGATTCCCACTGCCGCGAGCAACGCGATGAGGGCGCGCATCAGGCGTATCGCTTGGGGCTGGACCAGATGCAGCTGTCGACGCGCGGCTGGCGGAGGGCTTTGATCGCGGCGTGTACGAAGACGATCCGGTAGACGAAGTCGAGCAGCGCGATCGCCGGCGCCATCAAGATGATCTCTAGCCGCCGCGTCGCGACGCTCGCCAGCGCAAGCCAGGCTCCGAGTCCCGCGACGTAGAAGAGCACGTAGTGCTGGACGCTCGTGAACGGGTGATTCAGCAGGAACAAGGCGACCATCACCGGTGCGCCGAACACGTACAGGAGCCAGTCGAGCAGCAGCAGCAGCGAGGTGATGTCGAACAGGGTGAACCGCAGCCCGACCCGGTGCCCGATCATCCCCTGGCACGTGCCCCAGAGCCAGCGGAGGTTCTGCTTGTACCAATCCCGGAGATTCGTGGGATCGCAAACGGCGGCAACGGCCGCCGGCGCGTACACGATCCGGCCGAGCTTGCGCCGCTGGACCTCCATCGTCCAGAACGTGTCGTCGACGATGTAAGGCGTCTTCGGCACGATCACCTTGGCGAGAACCGAGCTGCGGAACATGCTGTTCGACCCGGAGATGCAGTTCATCACTCCCAGAGCCGATTGGCCGCGCCTGAGGGTGACCTGGTAGCGCCAGTACGCGAACGCACGCGACGCGAGGAATGGATTCAGACGTGCGCGCCCCTCGGCCCGACGGCTCTCGGTCCGGCCGGTGACGATCGCCACTCCGGGACGGAATTCCGCCAGGCACTTCGCGACGAAATCCTCCGCGGCGATCGTGTCGTCGTCGAGAATCGTCACGAAATCGAAGTTCTCGATGATCTTCTCGGCCTCGATCAGCGCGTAGAGAGCCGCCGGCTTGCCGAGGTTCGCGGCCAGCGTGAGCACCCTCGCGCCGGCCGCACGAGCGACCTCGACTGTCCGATCCGACGACGCGTCGCTGACGACGAAGACAGCGGCCGCCTGCCCGACGACCGACCTGATCGTGTCGCCGATCGTGCCTTCGCCGTTGCGCGACGCGATCAGGACCGCGACCCGCGGACCTTCCGTACGGTCGCCACGACAAAAGCGCTCAGGGTCAACAGCAGCCCGAGAATCATGATCGGAACCGTGAAGATCCCGCCTGTGAACGGCAGCGGCCCCGCGGCCTCCACTCCACTCGTACCCGACATCTACCTCACCTTCCCTTTCTTCATTCCTTGACTCGGGACCGGGGAGGCAGTCGATTGCATCGCGCAACTCGCCGCAAGTGCCCGCTGCGCGGGTTTGCTCTCTGGACTCGCCAGGACGGCGCAACGTATCTGCGCCGTCCTGGCGCGGCGACCAGCTTGTCAACGGATCCCCTCTCCCTTGGTCCGCCGGCCCACCGCCGACAGATCCCTCACTCAAGGTATTCAGGGTCGGTACGAGTGCTATCCCCCGAACGAGGGGTTGCGCATGGCGGATCGGCTGTCAGCCGACGGGGAAGGCGCTAGTACCCGGCCCGGCTCGCCGCACGCGATTCCTGGTCGAAGCTGAGGCGATAGCGGGCGCTCATGTCGCTGTCGAAGTACTCGTGCGCCTCGTACCACGTGTTGCCGACCGGGTCGACGATCCACGGCCCGGCGCGATGCGACCGTCCGAAGTCGCCGACGGTGTCCCAGCCGAACGCGGCCACGAACAGGCGCTTCCGGTCGCCGTTTCCCCTGATCCCGGCGGCGGCGGCAGTGGACGCGGCCTCCCATGCCCGCGCGCTCGTCGCACCGACCGGCTCGTTCATCAGGCCGTAGCCGATCACCGCCCGATCGTTCCGGAAGACGGAGGACAGGCGACGCCAGAGGTCGCCGAGGTCGGCGGCCGGGAGCTCCTCCGATCCGAGGCGGGTCCGCACTCCTCCACGCGCCGTTCCCGCGAAGTAGACGCCGTAGTTGTGGCAATCGAGGATCACGCCGACTCCGGCCCGGCCGGCCGCCTCGACCGACGCCCGCAAGCGGCCGAGCTGGACCGGATCCAGTCGGCGCCGCAGGCTGGGCTGGAGCCGCTCCCACCGGAACGCGACCCGCACGTACGCGATCCCCCTCCCGGCCAGGTACGCGTAGGTCGCCGCGCTCGGGTAGGCATATGTCGATCCGTATGTGCCGCCGTCGCGGTTGCTCAACGGGCTGGTGGGGGCGAGCGGATCGAATCCCGCTCCGAATTCGCCGAACGCTCCCTGTTCGGTGTTGATCCCGCGCAGCGAGGTGCGCTCCTGAGACTCGATCACGCGGGCCTGAGGATTTGCCACGGCAACTGGTTTCGAAGGCTCCTCGGCCCGGAAGATCGCGAGCTTGTAGCTGCTCGCCCAGAGCTCGCCGGTCGCCCATGCCGACACCCACAGTCCGTCGGAGCGTGCGGCTCTGTACCACGCCTCCGCGACCCGATTCCAGCGCAAGTCCCCCGCGGCGGCAGGGTTTCCGGGCCAACCGACCTCGCCGATCAGCCCGCGAGCATGCCCCTTCGCCAGCCAGCTCGAGAAGAGGCCGAGCCGCGCCACCGAGCGCGCAGCGACAGCTTCCGTCGCCGACGACCTGCCGGACCGGTCGGATCGAGCCGTCGCCCCCGTCGGGCAGAGCAGCGCCAGCGCGACCACGAGACCGACGAGACGCCTATGCGCGCTCACCTTGCCCATCTCGGCAACCGGAGTGCTCCGGGACACCCTCGAATCAGGCAACTTGAGACCGTTCTGCCCTCCCGTTCCTGGTCAATTCTCCCACAGGTCGAGGGGGAGCAGCGCGGACACGACGGGGTAGGGCACGTCGACGACCTCCGAGACGCGGAGGTCGACCGCGACGCTGCACAGTGCATACGCAGCCGGACGCTCGAAGCCGTAGCGCTGCTCGAGGTGGTCGATCATCTCGAGCAGTGCCGCGCGCGCGGCCGCGTTCAGGTCCATCCCAACGTCGACCGGGATGCCCGTGGTCGCGTAGGAGCGGCGGCCGGGACGCGCAGGGGTCTCGTAGCGCGGCAGCCGCGGCACGGGCGCATCGTGCAGCGCGAACCGGACGGTGACGGCGCCGGCGACCTCGATCGCGGTCCCGCACACCTCGCCGTCGCCCTGGGCGAAGTGGAGGTCGCCGACCGAGAACAGCGCACCGGGCACGTCGACCGGCAGCCAGAGCCGGCTGCCTGCGACCAGCTGGCGCATGTCCATGTTCCCGCCGGTCTCGCGCGGCGGGATCGTCCGCAGGCCGTCGGCGGCCTCGGGTGGAATCGCCGCTTCCGGCATCGGATCCGCGACCGCCTCGCCGCGCCGGGCGAGCTCCTCCTCGCGGCGGCGGAACAGCTCGAGCCGCTCGTGCGACGGCGCGATCCCGGCGACTCCGGCGAACAGCTCCTCCGGCACGGCCACTCCCGGCAGCTCCGCCGACCGCGCGACGCCGTCGGCGATCTCCCACTTGACGAGGTACGGCTCGGGGAAGAGGTCTGCGAGGAAGCCGAAGCCCGGGATCACCGCGGTCGAGCCGAAGTCGTCGGACTCGTAGGCGAGGAACTCGACCTCGAGCACCTGCCCCGGCTCTGCTCCCTCGACATAGACCGGGCCGGTCAGTGGGTGGCCGAGGCCGAGGTCGGCCTTCCCGACGTCGTCGTGTGTGCTCTGGCGCGTGAACTGCCCGCCGAGGCCCTCCTCCGTCTCGAGCCTGATCTCCTCGCCGGGAGCGAGCTCGGCGATCGGGGGCAGGTCCGGGTGCCAGCGGTTGTGCATCAGAGGAGCTCCGCGAGACGAGCCGCGGCGGCGCGGCACGCCTCGATCTCGGCCTCGGACCAGCGCCGCGAGGCGCCGAGCTGGTGCAGCGAGACGATTCCGGTCACCGCACCGCCGGCGGTCACGGGCGTGACGATCTGCGCCGCGAGCCCGCCGTACGCCTCGCGCATCTCGTGGAACGCGGGATCGGCGTACGCCGTCGCGCAGTCGTCCTGCACCACCTGACGCCCGGCCGCGACCTCGAGCGCCACCGGCTGGCTCCGCAGGTCGACCGTCCGCTCGCGCATCAGCGAGCCGACCCCGTCGGCGAGCGCCTCGTGCGTGACCGGGAACGCGTAGTCGCCGGAGAGGTCCCGGCGCAGCGTCACGCGGCTCGCGCCGGTTTGCTCGAGGAGCCTGCGCAGGACGTCGTCGACCTCCGTCACGAGGCGAATCTATCCCGCTCGAGGGCCTTGACGAGCGCCGTCACCACGTCGTTGACAGGCGTCGCGACGCCGATCTCGCGGCCGACGCGCGAGATCGAGCCGTTGATGAAGTCGATCTCGAGGGGGCGGCCCGCCTCGAGGTCGAGCAGCATCGACGGCTTCGCGCCGGGGATCTTCAGGCCGAAGCCGCGGGCGTAGGCGACCGGGTCGTCGAAGTCGAACTCCACTCCCGAGGCGCGGCCGACCGCGAGCGCCTCGCCGGCGCACCCGGCGGCGACGCTCCAGGCGTCCGGGTCGTCGATCACCTCGCCGAGCGTCCGCCCGAGGATCGTGCACGTCGCGCTGAAGGCGACGTTGAAGACGAGCTTCTCCCAGACGAGCCGCTGGACGTCGTCGAAGGTGCGCACG
>JBKPRD010000310.1:0-37881 GCA_046734415.1 Actinomycetota bacterium
CCATCTGAAGATCGTAGCCGCGTGGGCGACACGAGCCTCTCCACGTACTTGGCGAGCAGGTCCGCCTCGAGGTTCACTGCGGACCCCGGCTCGAGGGTGCCGAGCGTCGTCACCGCGAGTGTGTGCGGGACGAGCGCGACCGCGAATCCCTCGTCGTCGAGGGCTGCGATCGTCAGCGAGACGCCGTCGAGCGCGATCGAGCCCTTTTCGACGCAGTAGCGGAGGATGCCGGAGGGCGCGTCCGCCCAGAGCCGGACGCCCTCGCCCTCCGGCTCCAGCGTGCGCACCCGCCCAACGCCGTCCACGTGGCCCTGGACGTAGTGGCCGCCGAGCGGCTCGCCGACGCGGAGCGCCGTCTCCAGGTTGACTCCTGCGCCCGGCTCGAGGCGGGCGAGGGTCGTCCGCGCGAGCGTCTCGGGCACGGCGTCGAACGCGAGCGTGCGGCGGTCGCCGTCGACGACGGTCAGGCAACAGCCGTTGACCGAGACCGAGTCGCCGATCGCGGCGGCGAGAGACGACTCGACGGTGAGCCTGCCGTCGTCGAAGGAGACAACCCGCCCCACCTCTCGCACGAGCCCCGTGAACACGGAGCAAGGCTAGCCGTCTACCCGAGCGCGAGCGCCTCTAGGGTCTCTCGCACGACCCACTCCAGCCGCCCGCGGCCGTGCGCCGCACCGCCCACCTCGGCCAGCAGCTCATCGACCGCCTCGGCCTGCGAGTCGGACAGCGCCGCCCGGTCGGCGCCCGCGAGCGCGGCCCGGAGCTCCGCGTTGTCGAGGTGGCCCGCGAGCCACCGGGAGAGGACGCCGATCAGCTCGTCAGGGCTCGTGGACATAGGCGGTGAGGAGGACGTCCTCCCCGATCTGTCGCGCCTGCATCCGCGCGAGCTCGACGGGGGCGGCGAGAGAACCGAGCATCGGCACGCCGGCTCCTGCGATCGTCGGCGTGACAAAGACGAGCAGCTTGTCGACGAGACCATCCTCGAGGAACGACGTGGCGAGCGTCGGGCCGCCCTCGAGCAGGAGCGACTGGATTCCCTCGGCCCCGAGCGCAGTCAGCTCGGCGTCGATCGGGCCGGAACGCAGCTCCAGGCCGGATCCCTCTGGCAGCGGCCCGGTGCCGAAGGCGAGCCGGCGCGGCTGACGCTGGGCGCCGACGTCGCGAGCGGTCAGGCGGGGCGCGTCGGCGCGGACCGTGCCCATGCCTACGGCGACGGCGTCTGCCGACGCCCGCAGCTCGTGGACGAGCCGGCGGCTTTGCTCGTCGCTCAGCCAACGGCGGCCGGGGACGGTGACTCGGCCGTCGACCGTGACCGCCAGCTTCAGGGTCACGAACGGCCGTCCGTTCGCGACCCACATGCGCCAGGCCTCGTTCTGCGCTCGTGCGGCGAACAGATCGTCGTGCTCGACCTCGAGCCCTCGCTTGCGGAGCAGCTCGAGCCCGCCGGCGGCGTCGGGGTTGGGGTCGAGCGAGCCGGCGACGACCCTGGCGACCCCGGCGTCGAGGACCGCCTGCGTGCACGGCGGAGTGGAGCCGTGGTGCGCGCACGGCTCCATCGTCACGTACAGGGTCGCGCCGCGGGCGCGGGCGCCGGCGGCGTCGAGCGCGACCACCTCCGCGTGCGGCCCGCCCTTCCGCTCGTGCCAGCCCTCGCCGACGACCTCGCCGTCAGCGACGACGACGGCGCCGACGACGGGGTTCGGGTGAGTCGTGCCGCGGCCGCGCTCCGCGAGCTCGAGCGCGCGCTCCAGGTGGCTCATGCGAGCTGCTGGACGAGGCGCCGGTAGGCACGCGGGAGGTCTTCCATCCCGAAGATCGCGCTGCCGCAGACGATCAGGTCGGCCCCCGCCTCGTAGACGCTGCGGGCGTTCTCGTAGGTGATCCCGCCGTCGACCTGCAGGTGGACGCCCGCGGGCAGCCCAGCGCGGAGCGCACGCAGCCGGTCGAGCGCCTCCGGCATGAACGCCTGGCCCGAGTAGCCGGGGTGGATGCTCATGCAGAGCACGAGATCGAAGTGTTCGGCGAAGGCGACCGCGTCCTCGACCGGCGTCTCCGGCTTGATCGAGAGACCGACCGCGAAGCCGTGCTCGCGCGCCTGAGTGGCGACCGCGGCCGTGTCGGCGACGGCCTCGAGGTGGAAGGTGACGCTATCGGCGCCCGCCGCGCGGAGCGCCTCGAAGTGGTGTGCCGGGTTGTCGACCATCAGGTGGCAGTCGAAGACGCCCTGCTCCCGGTGGACGAGTGGGGCGATCGACTGGAGCACGATCGGCCCCATCGTGATCGGCTCGACGAAGTGCCCGTCGCCGATGTCGAAGTGGAAGATCCGCGTCCCGGCCCGGAGCAGGATCTCGACCTGCTCGCCGAGCCGCGCGAAGTCGGCCGCATACAGGGACGGCTCGACCTCGACCGTCCGGATCCAGTCGTCCCAGCTCACGGCGCGATCTTACGCAGCACCCAAGTGACGTTTGCCACCCAGTCTCTGAGACCGGGGGTGTGACGATTCTGCACCAATTCGTCCACAGCAGGTGCCTGGCACTGGGGTGTGACTTTGGGTGCCAAATCGTCTACCGGTCAGACCCGCAGCCTGGCGACGAAGAACCCCGACGTGCCGTGGCGGTGCGGTGTGGTCAGCAGGAACTCGGGCCGCTTCGGATGGCGGAACCCGGGCCACTCGGCGCCGAGGTCATCCGGCTCGAGGCCGGCGGCGTCGACGACCGCCTCGTTCTCGTCGGCGTTCAGGGTGCAGACGGAGTAGACGATCCTCCCGCCGGCTTTGACCCGCTCCGCCGCGGACCGGAGCAGTGCGAGCTGGAGCTCGGGAAGCGGCTGCGCCCGCCAGCGGAGGTCGGGACGCCCCGCGAGGACACCAAGGCCTGAGCACGGTGCGTCCACGAGCGCCCGGTCGAAACCCGTCAGCTCGGGCGGCAGCGCGAGTCCGTCGGCGTTGACGACGCGGACGTGGGTCGCACCGAGGCGGCGCGCGTTCTCCTCGAGCTCCGCGGCACGACCCGGGTGGAGCTCGACCGCGACGACCTCTCCGGCGAGCATGGTCGCCTTGCCCCCGGGCGCCGCGCACAGGTCGAGCACGCGCTCCCCGTCGCGACTGCCGACCGCGAGACCGGCGAGCTGCGACCCGCGGCTCTGCGGCCAGATTCGCCCCTCCGCGAACGCGAGATCGTCGACGCGCTCGACGCGGTAGGCGCCGGGGACGTCCGTCGGCTCGCCTCTGATCTCGCCGCGCACGAGTCGGACGACGGTTTCGCGCGCGTCGTTCTGGGCGCGCATGAGCTCGATCGCCTCCTCCTCGCCCCAGTCGCGCACCCACGTCTCGTAGATCCAGTCGGGATACGACTGCTTCAGCGGCCCCTCCGGCAGCCCGTCGAGCAGCTCGCGAAGACCCACGCTCAGCCGGCGCATGACCGCGTTCGTGAACGGCACCGCGCGCTCGAGCCTCGCCGCCCGCACGAGCTCCACCGACTCGTTCACCGCCGCGTGCGGAGCGACCTCGAGATACCCGAGCTGGTAGGCGCCGATCCGCAACGCTGTGCGAACCGGTGGATCGAGCTTGCGCACCGGGCGGCGCCCGAGCGTCTCGATGCCGTGGTCGAGCGCGCGCACGCGCTGGATGGTCCCGTAGGCGATCTGCTGCGCCAGCGCGCGGTCGCGGCGGTCGAGCCCTTCGGCCGCGCCCGGGAGAACGCGGTCGGCGTACGAGTCCTCCTCGAAGACCCGGCGGACGACCTCGTACGCCGCCCGCCGTGCCGGCGCTACCGAAGGCCCCTGAGCCATTCGGCGTAGGTCATCCGCCGCCCGCCCGGCGGCTGGACCTCGACCGGGACGAACGCACCGTTCTCGACGCGGGCGCGCCACACCGTCACGGGCCGCCCGTCGAGCTCCGCGCGCGCGCCGATGTGCGGCGAGAGCGCGCGGATGCGGTTGACCGCGGCCTCCGGGTCGGACGGGTCGAGCACGCGGTCCTCCGGTCCGATCTTCACCGCATAGGTGACGCCGTCCTCGGGCTGTGGCTCGAACGACGGCGCCGGAAGCACCCGCTCGAGCAGCTCGACTGCGAGCGCCGCCGACCGGTCGTAGACGGCACCGGCGTCGTCTTCCGGCCCGACGGCGAACGCCTCCTGCGCGGCGATCGGGCCGGCGTCGAGCTCCTCGACGAGCTTGATGATCGTCACCCCGGTCTGCGCGTCGCCCGCCATCAACGCGCGCTCCACCGGCGCCGCGCCCCGCCACCGCGGCAGCAGCGACGGATGGACGTTGAGCCAGAGGTGCCGCTCGAGCAGCTCGCGCGGGATCAGCCTCCCGTACGCGACGAGCACGATCGTCGGCTCCTCCGGGACGTCCTCGAGACGCTCGACGGCCGGCAGGCCGAGCTTCAGCGCCGTCAGCTTCGCGGGCGCCGGCCGCAGGCCACGGCCGCGGCCGGCCGGCGCGTCCGGCTGGGTGAGCACGAACGGGATCTCGTGCCGCGCCGCCAGCCGCTCGAGGACCTCCGCCCCGAACGGAGCCGACGCGGCGAAGCCGAACCTCACCCCAGGATGGGCTGCGGGCGGAGCGTGGCCATCGCCTCCCGCCGGGCCTCCGGCGTCGTCCGCTCGAGGATCAGCACGCCGTCCAGGTGGTCGAGCTCGTGCTGGACGACCCGTGCATCGAGCCCGGAGAGCTGGAGACGGATCGGAGCGCCGGTCGGGTCGTGCGCCTCGAGCGTCAACGAGGCGTGCCGCTCGACCGGGACGAGCACGCGCTGGAGAGAGAGACAGCCCTCGTCGTCCGTCTCCCGCTCCTCGCTCGGGTCGACGATGCTCGGATTGACTGCCGCGACGGACTCGTCGTGGTCGTGCCTCCGGAAGACGAACACGCGCCGGACGACGCCGACCTGATTCGCGGCCAGCCCGACACCGTTCGCGTCCTCCATCAGCGCGCCCATCCGCTCGACGAGCCGGCGCAGGTCGTCGTCGAACTCCTCGACCTCGTGGGAGTGCATCACGAGCGCGGGATCCGGCCACTGGCGGATCTGCGCGAGCGCGAGCTGCCGGCGCGCCTCGCGCTCACCGTCGAGCTGCTCGTCCCTGACCTGGCCGTGCTCCTCGCTCACCGGCGCAGTCTAGGCATTCACACGCTCTGCGGATCGACGTCGACGACCACGGTGAGCCCTGCCTTCCGCATCGCGGGGGCGGCGGCGGCAAGCGCCTTCGCCGCCCGTGCGGCGAGCGCGCCCGGCCGCTCCGTCTTCGCGACGAGCTGCGCGCGGTGGCGGCCGCGCAGCCGGAGGATCGGAGCCGGCCCGAGCAGCTCCTCTCCCCCCAGCGCCGACTTCAGCTCCTCGAGCGCCCGCAGCGGCGCCTTGGGCTCGCGTCCCGAGACCACGATCCGGACGACGTGCCGGAAGGGCGGGTAGCCGAGGGCGCGGCGCCGTTCGAGCTCGCCGGCGAGGAAGCCCTCGACGTCGTGACGGGCGGCGAGCTCGACCGTGCGCACGTCGGGCCGGAAGGTCTGGATCAGCACGCGGCCCGGCGCATCGCGGCCGCTGCGCCCCGCGAGCTGCGTCAGGAGCTGGAAGGTCCGCTCCTCCGCCCGGAAGTCGGGGAGCGCCATCCCGGTGTCGGCGTCGACGACGGCGGCGAGGGCGACTCCCGCGAAGTGATGCCCCTTCGCGACCATCTGCGTCCCGAGCAGGACGGCGCGATCCGTGGCGGCGAAGCGCTCGAGCGCAGCCGCCGGATCCTTCGTGTCGGCGTCGAGCCGGATCAGCTCGAGCTCCGGCAGGCGCGCGGCCAGCTCGCGCTCGAGGCGCTGCGTCCCGGCGCCGATGCGGGCGAGCTCGGCCGAGCCGCACTCCGGGCAGAGCTCAGGCGGGGGCTCGCGAAAGCCGCAGTGGTGGCAACGAAGGCCGTCGGCATGCAGGACCAGCGCGACGTCGCAGTTCGGGCAGCGCCGCGTGACGCCGCAGGTCCGGCAGTGGACCGCGGGCGCGAGCCCGCGGCGGTTGAGCAGGAGGATCGCCTTCCCTCCGCGCTCGGCGAGCTTCCCGAGCTCCGCGAGAAGCGGCGCGGAGAGCGGGTACCCGGCCTCGCGCCGGAGGTCGACCACGCGCACTGGGGGAAGACGGCCCACGAGGCGCCCCCCGAGCTCGAGCCGCTCGAGCGCCGCCCAGCTCTCCGGTCGCGGCGTCGCGCTGCCGAAGACGGCGACCGCCCCCTCGAGCGACGCCCGCTTGGCGGCGGCCGTCCGAGCGTCGTAGCGGGGATCCGACTCCTGCTTGTACGAGGCATCGTGCTCCTCGTCGACCACGATCAGGCCGAGCCCGCATACCGGTGCGAAGATCGCGGAGCGCGCGCCGACCACGACGCGCGCCTCGCCCGAGGCAATCCGCTCGCGCTCGTCGCGCCGCCCGGCCTCGGTCAGCCCGGAGTGCAGCACGGCGATCCGGTCGTCGAACCGCGCCTGGAAGCGGCCGAGCGCCTGTGGCGTCAGCCCGATCTCCGGGACGAGCACGATCGCGCCCAGGCCGCGCTCGAGCGCGGCGGCGCACGCTTGGAGGTAGACCTCGGTCTTGCCGCTGCCGGTTGCCCCGTAGAGCAGGAACCGGCCGCCGCCCGCGTCGATCGCCTCGACGATCCGGTCGAGCGCCGCCTGCTGCTCGAGCGTCAGCGCCGCCGGCTCGGCCTCGCCGGGAAGGCCGCGCGGCACCGGCTTCCGCTCGCCCCGCCGAGCCCGCATCCGCGGCGCGACGAGCTCGAGCGCGCGGGCGGGGGTCGAGCCGTAGTAGTCGGCGAGCCAGAGGGCGAGGTCGACCAGGGCGGGTGGGATCTCGTCGAGGACGCGGCCGGCGGGCGTCGGCTCGATCCCGGGCGGCGCCGCGTCCTCGAGGCCGACGACGACGCCGCGCACCTGCGAGTGTCCAAACGGAACCGAGACGACCGCCCCCTTCTTGACGCGGTCCTGCACCTCGTAGGTGAACGGCCGTGCGACTGCGCGGGCGGAGACGAGAGGGTAGACGGAGGCGTAGGGCACGCCTCCCAGCGTAGGCGCGGGTCTAGATGCCGGCGGCTTCGACGACGAATTCGGTCGCGAAGCCGAGGAAGAGCCCGGCGAGCAGGAACCAGGTGATCAGCGTCTTCGACGCGAGGCGCCGGTTGACGTTGACCAGCTCGAGCACGACGTAGAGGATCGAGCCCGCCGCCAGCGCGAGGAAGGCGATCGACAGCTCCTCGGTCGTCCACGCCTGGCCGATCAGCGTTCCGACGAAGGTCGGCGCGCCCGCGATCAGCCCGAGCAGCCCCAGGAACCGCCAGCTCGGCCGGACGGGATCCCCCGAGAGCGGCGCGACGATCCCGAAGCCCTCGGTCGCGTTGTGCAGGCCGAAGCCGACGATCAGCACGACGGCGAGGCTGATCTCGCCGCTGGCCCCTGCCTGGCCGATGGCGAGCCCCTCCGAGAAGTTGTGCAGGCCGATGCCGGTCGCGATCAGGAGCGAGAGCCACGACGCCGCGGACAGCGAGGCGGTCCAGCTCGCCTCGAACTCGGCCGCCGAGGCGGCGCCGGGGCCGAGCATCGCCCTGTCGCGCTTCGCCTTCAGCCAGCGGTCGTAGTAGACGAGGCTCATCAGACCGGCGGTGACGCCTGCGCCGAACAGGAGGGCATACCAGGCGAAGTGCGCCCAGCTGCCGCCGTCCGTCGCGCTGCTGAGCGCCTCGTCCACCGGCTCGATGCCGCCGTGGATGACGTCGTAGAGCAGAAAGAGGAGGATCCCGGTCGCGGTCGCGCTCAGCGCCGCCCGGAGGCGAACGCTCGAGGTCGCGACGCGGCCGAGCGGGAGGCCGAGCAGGATCGTCGAGCCGGCGACGGCGCCGAGGACGAGGATCTGTGCGGACGACACTGAGTCAGGTTCTCCTTGCGGTGAGTGTAAGGCATGCCTTACAAACGGCCGCGACTATAGTGGCCGGAGGTCCTCCCGTCAAACCTCTTCGGTTCCCGCATGGCGCAACGGCACTCGGTCGACGACTACCTCGAGACCATCTGGTTCCTCGCCTTCCCGATCGGCGAGTATCGCCCGACGACGAAGGGGACGCCGACGCTCGCCGCCCGCGTCGCCGAGATGCTCGGCGTCTCGCGCGCGTCGGCCGGCGAGATGCTGAAGCGGCTCGAGGCCGATGGGCTCGTCGCGCGCGGCGAGCACAAGGAGGCGCTCCTGACCCGCAAGGGACGGGAGCGGGCCGAGAAGGTCGTCCGCAAGCATCGGATCATCGAGCGGCTCCTGACGGACTTCATGGGCTACACGGCTGCCGAGGCGCACGTCCACGCGGACGAGCTCGGCGAGTCGTTCAGCGACGACATGATCGAGCGGATCGAGGAGAAGCTCGGCCATCCCGATCGTTGCCCGCACGGCTGGCCGGTCGACACCGAGTTCGAGCAGCGCGAGAACCTCGAGCTCGCACCCCTCTCGACGCTGGAGCCCGGCGACCGTGCCACGGTCGTGCGGCTCGCCGAGCACGACGGGGAGCTCCTGCACTGGTTCTATGACCACGGGCTCGTCCCCGGCGCGCAGCTCGAGGTGCGCGAAGCCCAGCCGGCCGCGGGCCAGCTCACGGTCCGGCTGAACGGCGACGAGCGCGAGGTCGGCGAGCGCGCGGCCGCCGGCCTGTACGTCAGACGGGCGTAGTCTCCTTCGGAGCGGCGAGCCCCGCAGCCTCGCGCAGCGCCTCGGCCTTGTCCGTGCGCTCCCAGGTGAAGTCGTGGTCGCCGCGGCCGAAGTGCCCGTAGGCGGCGGTCTTGGCGTAGATCGGGCGGCGCAGGTCGAGGTCGCGGATGATCGCGGCCGGGCGCAGGTCGAAATGCTCCCGGACGAGCTGCTCGATCTTCGCCACCGAGATGCGCTCGGTGCCGAAGCAGTCGATCTCGAGCGAGACCGGATGCGCAACGCCGATCGCATAGGCGACCTGCAGCTCGCACCGGTTGGCGAGGCCGGCCGCGACGACGTTCTTCGCCACGTACCGCGCCGCGTACGCGCCCGAACGGTCGACCTTGGTCGGATCCTTGCCCGAGAACGCACCGCCGCCGTGCCGGGCCATCCCGCCGTAGGTGTCGACGATGATCTTGCGGCCGGTGAGGCCGGTGTCCCCCATCGGCCCGCCGAGGACGAACTTCCCGGTCGGGTTGCAGTAGAAGAAGTCCTTGTCGCCGAGGAGGCGCTTCTCGTCGTAGAGATGGCCGGGGAGGATCGGGCGCAGCACGTGCTCGGCGAGGTCGGGCTTGACGAGCGCGTCGCAGTCCAGGCCGTCGCGGTGCTGCGTGGAGATCAGCACGCGGACGATCTCGGTCGGGCGCAGGTGGCCGTGCTCGTCGCTCTCGTAGCGGATCGTCACCTGTGACTTGCCGTCCGGCCGCAGGTAGGGGAGCACGTCGGCCTTGCGCACCTCGGCGAGCCGCTTGCAGATCAGGTGGGCGAGCGTGATCGGCAGGGGCATCAGCTCGTCCGTCTCGTCGGTCGCGTAGCCGAACATCATCCCCTGGTCACCCGCACCGATCCGGTCGAGCGGGTCGTCATCGCCGGGGTCGTGCTGAACCTCGTACGACGCGTCGACCCCCTGGGCGATGTCCGGCGACTGTTCGTCGATCGCGACCATCACGCCGCAGGTCTCGGCGTCGAAGCCGTACTTCGCCCGGTCGTAGCCGATGTCGCGGATCTTCCGGCGGACGAGCCGCGGGATGTCGACCCAGGTCTCGGTCGTGATCTCGCCCGCGACGACGACGAGACCCGTCGTGATCAGGGTCTCGCAGGCGACCCGACCGTCCGAGTCCTCGGAGAGCACGGCGTCGAGAATGGTGTCGGAGATCTGGTCGGCCATCTTGTCGGGATGGCCCTCGGTGACTGACTCCGACGTGAAGAGGAACGACCGGTGGGACACGGCCGGGAAGGCTACCGGACGGAGGCGAAGCCCTTGACGGAGAGAACGTCTCCGTCGACCGAGCCGTAGAAGATCGCGGTCGACAGCGCCTGCAGGTACTCCTCGAGCTCGGGGGACAACCGCTCGCCGTTCTTGCCGCTCTGTGCCAGCTTCTCGATCAGCGGAAGGAGCTCGGGGACGTCCGCGTAGGCGATTCCGGCCGTCTCGTCCGGAAGCCCGACGGCCGACGCCGCGTCCTGCCACGCCCGCGAGTCGGCGAGCCGTGGACCCTGGCTCAGGCCGCTGATCCCGGCCTCCGCATTCGTGACGACGAGTTTGCCGTCGAAGACCGCGTAGTAGATCGACGTCTTCCCGAGTGTGAGCTTCTTTGCGGGAACACCGGCGACCTGGACGTCCTCGGGCGCCTTCTGGGCGAATGCGCCGACGAGGGTCGCGACCTTGTCCAGCGTCGCGGAGGCGGCGGCCTCGTCGTCGACCAGCGTGACGAGCGTGTACTCCGGGCCTGCCGCGCCGTTGCGAAGGGTGAACGCGGTCTCGCCCTTGAACAGCCCGATCACCTCGTCGATCAGGCCGCCGACCGCCTTCTCCGCGGGCCCGAGCTGCTTCTGGAGCGCCGGCGACCGCTTCAGCTCCTCGAGCGTCGCGTCGAGGCCCTTCACGTCGAGGAACAGCGAGATGTCCGCGGGGACCTGCGCGGGCAGCTCGGCCTTGAACGGCGTCACCTCGAGCTCGTCGCCCTGGATCCGCAGGTCGAGGTCGAAGCCCTTCTCCTGGGCGCTGACGGCGCCCCCGAGCCAGCCGATGCGCCCGAGTCCGGGGACCGGCCCCGCCCCCGTGCCGGTCTTCGTCCGCATCGAGATCGCGCGGCTCACCGTCGGACCGTCGACGTAGAGCGTCGCGAGCGCGGCCTGTGGCAGCGACTCGACTGCGGCCTTGTAGCGGTCGCTGTCCGCGAGCGCGCCGCCCTTCCTCGCGACCTTGTACCGGTCGATCGTCGCGCGATCCTGGCTGACGACCTGCCACCCGGCGATCTCCTCGCTGACCGGGTTGTTCTTGCTCTTCGCGAGGAGCGCCTCGAACTTCGCCTGGTCGCGCGGCTGCGTGGCGACCAGGAAGACCCTGTCGGCGAGGTCGCCGCCGTCGAGCGCGAAGACGTCGGTCTCGGGCCCAAGGGCCGGCTTCACGTCGTGCTCGAAGTCGACGTCCGGCCCGCCGAGCTCCGAGAGGATCTTGTCACCGTCCGGGACCTTGGCCAGCAGCGCGCTCACCGCCTGCCACTGCTGGGAGCCGAAGGTGGTATCGATCCGGACGAGGAGCGGTGCGGATTTCGGCACGATCGCCGCGCCGCCCTCCCTGCCCTTGCCGACCGGATTGGCCCCGCCGCAGGCGACGAGCGGGAGCGCGAGCACCGCCAGGAGAGCCGGGGCGAGACGACGCACCATACTGATGCTACTCGCCCCGCGGCCGGCGGCCCATCAGCGAGGCGACGAGATCGCCGAGGCTGTCGCCTTCGAGGATCCGACACACGCCCTCGGTGATCGGTAGCTCGATCCGGAGGCGGTGCGAGAGGTCGCGCAGCACGGGCGCGGTCGTCAGGCCCTCGACCACCTGGCCGATCTGCGTGATCGCCTCCTCGGCAGTCGCGCCCCGCGCGATCAGCTCGCCCGCGTGGCGGTTGCGTCCGTACGGGCTGTAGCAGGTGACGATCAGGTCGCCCATGCCCGCCAGGCCTGCGAAGGTCTCGGGGCGCGCGCCGTACGCCTCGCCGAGGCGCGCCATCTCGGCGAGCCCGCGCGTGATCAGCGCAGCCTTGCCGTTGTCGCCGAGGCCGAGGCCGTCGACCCCGCCGGCGGCGAGCGCGATCACGTTCTTCGCGGCGGCGCAGAGCTCGACGCCGGCGAGGTCGGAATTGACGTAGACGCGGAAGACCATCGAGTTGATCGCGTGCTGCAGCTCGACTGCGAGCTCCTCGTCCTCGCTGGCGATCACCGCGGCGCTCGGCAGGCCTTCGGCGATCTCCTCGGCCATGTTCGGGCCGGAGAGCACCGCGACGGGTCGGTCGCGGACGAGCGTCGAGAGCCGCTCGCCCGTCGCAGGATCGAGGCCTTTCGAAAGGGAGAGGGCCGCGCCGCCTGGAGGAAGCGCGGCCGCGACCTCTGCAAAGGCACGGCTGGGGACCGCCAGGACGTAGAGGTCGGCGGCGGCCGGGGTCTCGTTCACGGCGGTGACGTCCCGCAGGTCGACGGTGGTCAGGTGCCGCGGGTTCCGTCCGGTCTCGGCGATCGCCGCCGCCTGCTCCGGATCGTGGCAGACCAGGGTGATCTCGTGGCCGCGATCGGCGAGGAGGCGCGAGAAGGCCGTCCCCCAGGAGCCCCCGCCGACGACCGCCGCCTTCATCGGCCGACCGCCTGTGGACGAATCGTCATGCACTCGCCACACCTCCAGTGCCAGGCACCGGTTGTGGAACGGTCCGGCCGCACCGGCCGAGTCTAAAGCGGGCCTACGACCGCCGGACGAAGTCGATCGAGACCGGGACGCCTTCCAGCTCGAACCGCGCGCGCAGCTGATTCTCGACCCAGTAGCCGTAGTCGCGGGTGACGAGGCTCGGGTCGTTGACGAAGAAGCGAAAGCGCGGCGGACGCGTCTGGGTCTGCGTCCCGTACAGCAGGTTGAGCCGGCGCCCGTCGCGCGACGGGGGCTGCCGGGCCTTGCGCAGCTCCGCGAGGAAACGGTTCAGCTCGGGTGTCGGGATGCGCGCCGTCTCGCGGGCGAAGAGCTGCTCGACGCGGTCGAGCAGCCGGGCGACGCCGCGGCCGGTCGTCGCCGAGACGGTGACGATGCCCGGCCGCTGACGCAGCCGGTGCTCCAGCCGCGGCCGGACGTCCTCGACCTTCACCTGTCCGATGTCCCACTTCGAGAGGACGACGAGCGTCGCGCAGTTCGCTTTGCGGGCGACGTCGGCGACGGCCAGGTCCTGGTCGACGAGCCCCTCGCTCGCGTCGACGAGGACGAGGGCGACGTCGGCGCGCTCGGCCGCGTCCAGGGCGCGCAGCTCCGAGTAGTACTCGATCCCCTGCCGCTGGCGCCGCTTGCGCCGAAGCCCCGCCGTGTCGACGAGGACGAAGGTGGTGTCGCCGCGCTGGAAGGCGGTGTCGATCGCGTCGCGGGTCGTTCCCGGCACATCGGAGACGATCACGCGCTCCTCGCCGAGGATCGCGTTCAGCAGGCTCGACTTGCCGACGTTCGGCCGGCCGAGAATCGCGACCCGGATTGCCTCCTCGCCGACCTGAGCAGGCCCCGAGCCCGGCAGTCGGGCGACGATCGCATCGAGCAGGTCGCCGGTGCCGTGCCCGTGGAGCGCCGAGAGCGGGATCGGGTCGCCGAGGCCGAACCGGTGGAACTCCAGCGCCGCCTCGTCGCGCGTCGGATCGTCCATCTTGTTCGCGAGCAGAAAGACGGGCTTGTGCGCCTCGCGCAAGATCTGCGCGACCTCCTCGTCCCCCGGCGTGATTCCCAGCTGGGCGTCGACGACGAAAAGCACGAGGTCTGCCTCCTGCACTGCGGCGCGTGCCTGGTCGCCGATCGAGCGCGTGATCGGCGAGGGATCGGCGATGTCCACGCCGCCCGTGTCGATCAGCCGGAACTCGGTGCCCGCCCACTCGCAGAGGAGCTCCTTGCGGTCGCGGGTGACTCCGGCCGTCTCGTGCACGACGGCCGCGCGGGAGCCGGTCAGGCGGTTGACGAGCGTCGACTTGCCGACGTTCGGGAACCCGACGACCGCGACCGTGCCGGCCAGGCCCTCGGCCACGGCTACGCGATGGCGCGGGCGCGGACGAGCTGCTCGATGTGGTCGACGACGTCCTCGACGGTGAGCGAGGTCGTGTCGATCAGCTCGGCGTCCTCGGCCGGCTGCATCCGCGCCGCATCGCTCTGGTCGCGGAGACGGAGATCGGTGGCGAGTGCGTCGGCGCCGATCTCCGGCCGCTCCGCGATCCGCCGGCTCGCGCGCACCTCCGGATCGGCCTGGAGGTAGACCTTCACCTCCGCGTCCGGGGCGACGACCGTGCCGATGTCGCGGCCCTCGATCACGAGGTCGCCCTCCTGGGCCAGCTCCCGCTGGCGCTCACGCATCACCTCGCGCACCTCCGGATGGCGCGCCACGACAGGGACGAGCCGGTCGATCTCCGCCCGCCGGATCGCGGCTGTGACGTCGGTGCCGCCGATGAAGCAGCGACCGTGTACGTCGAAGTCGACGGGGTTCGCCCTCGCCAGCTCGCCGAGTCGGGCGCCCTTGTCCAGCGGAACGCTCTCGCTCATCGCGAGCCAGGTCAGCGCGCGGTACATCGCGCCGGTGTCGAGGTAGCGGAAGCCGAGCCGCTCCGCGAGGCTGCGCGCCACAGTGCTCTTTCCGGCTCCGGCCGGACCATCGATCGAGACGATCATCGCTGCGCTACCGACTCCAAGAGGTCGTAGAAACCGGGGAAGCTTACCGATACGGCCTCCGCACCCTCGACCGTCACGCCCTCGCGCGAGACGAGGCCGGCGACTGCCCCGAGCATCGCGATCCGATGGTCGCCGCCGGAGTCCATAGCCCCACCCTTAGGGCGGGTGGGCACCCCCACCACCCTGAAACCATCATCGCTCGACTTGATGCGCACGCCAAGGGTGCGTAGCGCATTCGTCACCGTTTCGATCCGGTCCGATTCCTTTTGCCGCAGCTCGGCCGCGCCGCGGACCGCGCTCTCGCCACGCGCCATCGAGGCGGCGAGCGCGAAGAGCGGCAGCTCGTCGATCAGGCCCGGCACTTCGTCCGGCTCCACCTCGGTGGCGACGAGGTCGGCGTGCTCGACCTCGACATCGGCGACCGGCTCGCCGCCCGAGGACGTGCGGTTGTACAGCGAGATCCGCGCGCCCATCCGTTCGAGCACGTCCATCAGCCCCGTACGAGTCGGGTTGACGCCGATGCCCGAGATGCGCAGCCGAGAGCCGGGGAGCAGCGTCGCCGCGACCACGAACGGCGCCGCGGAGGAGAAGTCGCCGGGAACTGTCAGCCGCAGCGGCCGGAGCCGCTCCGCCGGGCGCACCTCGACCCGGCCCGGCGCCGTGCGCACCGCCGCGCCCACAGCGCGCAACATCCGTTCCGTGTGGTCGCGCGTGGGCACGGGCTCCGCGACCGTCGTCGGCCCACCGTCCGCGAGCAGCCCTGCGAGCAGGACACATGACTTCACCTGCGCGCTCGCGACCGGGAGCTCGTAGCTGATAGGCGCCAGCGTCCGTCCCTCGATCCGGAGCGGCAAGCGGCCGTCGTCGGTCTCGACGGCGGCTCCCATGCGCGCGAGCGGCTCGGCGATCCGCCCCATCGGCCGCCGCGAGAGCGACTCGTCGCCGACGAGCTCGAACCGCCTGCCCTCCTGCCCCGCGAGGATTCCGGAGACCAGCCGCACCAGCGTCCCGGCGTTGCCGCAGTCGATCGGACCGCCGGGCTCGCGCAGCCCGCGCAGTCCGACGCCCGTGACGCGCACGGTGTCGCCGCCGTCGCCGACCTCGACGCCGAGCGCGCGTACGGCGGCGATCGTTGCCTCGGTGTCGGCCGAGCGCCCGAAACCCTCGATCGCGCTCTCTCCGTCCGCGATCGCGCCGATCAGCACGGCCCGGTGGGAGATCGACTTGTCGCCGGGCACGGCGAGGCCGCCCTGCACGCTCCCCGCCGGCTCGATCCTCATTCGATCACGGGCGAAACCGACACGCCGTAGCCCTGCGCCTCCAGCAGGCCGGCGGCGCGCGTCGCTTCGCTCTCGCCGGTGACGAGGATCGTCAGGATCCCGCCGCGCTCCGGCGAGAAGTGGCGGAGCTCGAAGTCCTCGATGTTGATCCGCTCTGCGCCGAGCGCCTGCGTGATCCCGGCGAGGACGCCTGGCCGGTCCGGCACGTGCACCGTCACGCGCTGCAGCGCGCCCGGGTCCGGGTAGGCATCGGCGAGCATCCGCCGTCTGTTGCCGGAGGCCTCGGCGATCCAGCGCGCGAGCATGCCTGCGTCGCGCGCCGCGAGCGCCTGCTCCAGCTGCCCGACCCGCCGTCGGTGCTCGGCGAGCGCCTCCGCGAGCGGCCCGGCGTTGTCGAGGAAGATGTCGACCCAGATCCGCGGATTCGCACCGGCGACGCGCGTCATGTCACGCAGCGAGCCCCCCGCGGCGGCGAGCGGGTCGTGCCCTTCGATCCGCTGCGCCCCGGCCTGGTTGACGAGCACGTTCGCAAGCGCGTGGGGAAGGTGACTCGTGAGCGCGACCAGGCGATCGTGGGCCTGCGGGTCGATCGCAACGGGGACAGCGCCGAGCGAGACGACGAAGCCATGCACGAGCCGGTACCGGTCCGGGTCGGTGGCGGCGCCGGGCGTGAGGAACCAGGTCGCGCCCTCGAACAGGTCGGCGGTCGCATACGTGGGGCCGTGCGCCTCGCGGCCGCAAACCGGGTGGCCGCCGACGAAGCGGCCGGAGAGCTCGCGCCCCCAGTCCTTCGTCGAGCCGACGTCGGTGACCGTGGTCGCCTCCGGAGCGGCCTCGAGCACCGCCCGGACCTGCGAGGAGAGCTGCGTGACCGGAACCGCCACGACGGCGAGATCCGCCTCGGCGACCGCATCCTCGACCGACTCCGCGGCGACGTCGACCGCACCCCGCTCGGCCGCGACCTCCAGCGCCTCGGGGTTGTCGTCGAAGCCCGACACCCGCTCGACGCCCGCCCGCTTCGCCGCCAGGCCGACGGAGGCCCCCATCAGGCCGGTGCCGACCAGGCCGAGCTTCATCTATCCGAGCTCTTTACCCATGAGGCCGACGAGCTCCCGCACCGCGTCGGCGAAAGCGCCGAACTCCGCGGTCGGGATCTGCTGCGGCCCGTCCGACAGCGCCTCCTCCGGCCGCGGGTGCGTCTCGACGATCAGCCCGTCGGCGCCGACGGCGACCGCGGCGCGCGCAAGCGGAGTGACGAGGTCACGGCGCCCGGCGGCATGCGACGGATCGACGATCACCGGCAGATGCGTCTCGTGCTTGAGCACGGCGACCGCGGCGAGGTCGAGCGTGAACCGTGTCGAGGTCTCGAACGTCTTGATCCCCCGCTCGCAGAGAATGATCTGCTCGTTCCCCTCCTTGGCGATGTACTCCGCCGCCATCAGCAGCTCCTCGACCGAGGAGGAGAGGCCGCGCTTCAGCAGGACCGGCTTGTGGGCGCGCCCGACCTCGGCGAGCAGGAGGAAGTTCTGGCTGTTCCGCGCGCCGATCTGGATCACGTCGGCGAACTCGAGCACGGCCTCGACGTGCCGCGGGTCCATCAGCTCGGTGACGATCGGGAGCCCCGTCTCCTTCTTCGCCTCCTGCAGCAGCTCGAGCGCGTCGACACCGAGGCCCTGGAAGGTGTACGGGGAGGTACGCGGCTTGAACGCGCCGCCGCGCAGCATGGTCGCACCTGCGGCGTGGACGACGCGAGCGGTCTCCAGCGTCTGCTCGCGGGTCTCGACCGAGCACGGCCCGGCGATCAGTCCGAACCAGCTGTCGCCGATCTTCCGCCCGTCGACCTCGATCACGGTCGGGTCGGCGGAGACCTCGCGCGCGACGAGCTTGTACGGCTTGAGGATCGGCAGCACCTGCGCGACTCCCGGGTAGCCCTCGAGTGGAAGCGTCGCGAGCAGCTCGCGGTCGCCGGTCGCCGCGATCACGGTCGCTTCGCGCCCGACCGAGACGCGGGCGTCGACGCCCGCCTCCTGCAGGCGCGCGACGACGTGGTCGGCCTCGTCGCCGGTCGAGCCCGGCGCCATCACGATCAGCAGCTCGGGGGAGTGGACGGTGGCCATCCCCTTCAGTGTATGTAGTGGCTACTCGGCTTCAGCCACGGCTTCCGGTGCCCCGGACCGAGCGGGCTGCCGCACGAACAGCGCACGCCCCAACCGCTCCGGGAACCACCAGTTCCAGTCGCCGGCGACTTTCATGATCGACGGGACGAGCAGCGCACGGATCACCGTTGCGTCGAAGATGATTCCGGCAGCGAGTCCGATTCCGAACTGCTTGATGTCAGGGCCGGGGCTCGTCGACAGGACGAAGAACGCGAACATGAGCACCAGCGCCGCGCTGGTGATCAGCTTCCCCGTCCGGGCGAGCCCGAGCGCTATCGCCTTGTCGGTGTCGTGATGCTCGTCGTACTCCTCGCGCATCCGCGTGAGCATGAAGACCTCGTAGTCCATCGAGAGCCCGTACAGGAACGCGAAGATCATCAGCGGGATCCAGGAGATGATCGCGTCGGTCGCCTGTATGTGCCAGATTGCCTGCGCGCCGTGACCCTCCTGGAACACGAAGACGATGATTCCGTACGCCGCGACCAAAGAGATGAGGTTCAGGATCACCGCCTTGAGCGGTAAGAACACCGAGCGGAAGGCTCGCATCAGGAGCAGGAAGGTGAGCAGGATCACGAAGGCGAGCGCGTACGGGAACTTGCTGTAGACCGCGTGCGAGAAGTCGCGGTCCTCCGGGGCGGTGCCGGCCAGCGTCAGCTGGGTCTCGCCGCCGGCCTGCCGCTCGAGGGCAGGCAGGACGTCGTGTTTCAGTCGGCTGGCCGTCTTCCCGGCCGCGTCGGCTGCGGCGTCCACCGCGGGGAAGGCCTCTACCAACGCCGTCCCGTCTCGTCGCCAGTCCCTGGGCGCAGCCGCGCCGGCAAGGCCGGGTGTCTCGTTCAGACGGGAGACGATCGCCGAAAGCGTCCCGGGCGACCGGTTGTTCTCGACGAGGACGATGAACGGCTTCGCGACGCCGGGTGAGAAACCATCGGCGACGAGGTTGTTGTAGCCGATCACGGCGTCGTCCGTGGCGGAGCCGCGTTCCGCCTTTAACTGCGCCTCGCCGGCGTGGATCTTCGAGCCCTCGTACAGGAGCAGCCCGACGATCACGAGCCCGATCGAGCCGATCAACACCGGCCGCCTGATCACGAGGTGCGCCCAGCGCCACCAGAAGCCGGCCTCGCGATCGCTGCCCTCGACGATCCGCTTCGGCATCACCCGCCAGCTGTTGATCCGGTGTCCGAGCAGAGAGAACATCGCGGGCATCAGGGTGATCGACACGAGGACGGAGACCGCCGGGATGAGCAGGCCGCCGATCCCGATCGAGCGGATGACCGGAATCGGGATGATCACCATCGACAGCAGGCCGATCGCGACGGTCGAGCCCGAGACGATCACCGAGCGTCCCGCGTGCTTCATCGTCTCGACCGTCGCCGTCTCGACGTCGCGACCGTGTCGCAGCTCCTCACGGAAGCGGAAGATCATCAGGAGCGCGTAGTCGATCGCGACGCCGAGGCCGACGAGCGCGATCAGGAACTGGACGATCCGAGAAACCGACGTCACGTAGGTCAGCGACCACGCGAGCGTGAACGTGTTCAGGATGGACACGATCGCGATCAAGATCGGCATCAGCACGGCCGGGATCGTCCCGAAGACGAACAGCAGGATGATCAGCGCGCCGGCAGCGCCGATCAGCGCCTCGGTGAAGACGCTCGGGCCGCTCGACGACCCCTGGGAGTCGAAGAGCGCGTCGCGGCCCGTCAGGTGGAACTGGACGTTCGCCGGCAGAGCCGCACGAATCTCGTCGCGGACTTCGCCGGTATGGGAGTTTGAGTTGAACCCTGGTTTGCCGGGCGGGTAGATCGTCGCGAAGGTGCTGTGTCCGTCCTTGGAGACGTAGGCGTCGCTGCGCGTCGAGAAGTACGAGCCGACCCGCCAGTTCGGGAACTGCCGCTGGAAGCCGGCCAGCGCCGCCGGGATCGCGCGGTCCTTCGTCACGTCGCCCTTGACCGTGAACAGCGCGACGTGCGGGGGTTGCGCACCGCTGCCGAACACCTTCAACGCCCGCTGGTTTGCCTCGTAGGCCGAATAGCCGGGAATCGAGAACTGGTCGAGCCAGCGCTTGTTGATCGCGTTGGCGGAGAAGGCGCCGACGATCGTCAGCACGATCCACGCGCCGATGATCAGGAGGCGGTGGCGGATGACGAAGTGGGCGAGGCGCTCGAGCATGTCCCACCACGTTACGGACCCGCGGGAGGGCTACGCAAGTCGGTCGGCGGTATCCTGTAGAGAGATGGTGACCGTCTCGTATCGGAGCTGTGGTTGGCGCCGGGGCGAGGCGGGAGCACGCGCGTGAGCTGACCGCGCACGGCCGCCTCGCCCGCTTCAGGCCTCTCCCAAGAGGCCTTTTTCGTACGCTCACGACGAAGGTTCACGCAACCATGAAGATCTTTTCCGGCATCCAACCGACCGGCGACAAGCATCTCGGCAACCTGATCGGCGGCTTCCGCCAGTACGCGGCGACGCAGGAGCAGGGCGAGGCGTACTTCTGCATCGTCGACCTGCACTCGATCACGGTCGAGTACGACCCAACCGACCTGCGGCGGCGGTCGCTCGACCTCGCGGCGATGCTGTTTGCGACAGGGCTCGACGCCGAGCGCTCGACCGTCTTCTGCCAGAGCCACGTGACCGCGCACGCCGAGGCGGCGTGGCTGCTCTCGGCCCTGACGAGCTATGGACAGCTTGGCAGGATGACCCAGTTCAAGGACAAGGGCGAGCGGCAGGAGTTCGTCTCCGCGGGCCTGTTCACGTATCCGGTGCTGATGGCCGGCGACATCCTGCTCTACCAGACCGACATCGTCCCGATCGGCGACGACCAGCGGCAGCACCTGGAGCTCGCCCGCGACATCGCCGAGCGGTTCAACTCTCGCTTCGGCGAGACGTTCGTCGTGCCGCGAGGCGTCTACCCGGAGGTTGGCGCGCGGATCATGGACCTGCTGGAGCCGACGAAGAAGATGTCGACGACGGGCGGGACTGAGCAGGGCACGGTGCTCCTCCTCGACGAGCCGGACGTTCTCCGCCGTAAGTTCAAGACTGCGGTCACCGACTCGGGACGCGAGATCCGCCGCGGCGACGACAAGCCGGGGATCACGAACCTGATCGACATCATGTCGGTCGCCACCGGCGAGCCGCCGGAGGCGATCGAGCGGCAGTTCGCCGACGCCGGCTACGGCGAATTCAAGGAGGCGGTCGGCGACGCCGTGGTCGCGCTGCTCGCGCCGATCCAGGAGCGGTACGCGGCGCTGCGGGCGGACGAGGCGGAGCTGCTGCGGCTGCTCGCGCTGGGCGCCGGGAAGGCGCGCGAGGCATCGGCGCCCACGCTCGAGGCGATGTACGAGCGGATGGGCTTCGTGCGAGTGGGCTGACCAGGCGGTGCGCCGCACCGTCGCGATCATCGGCGGCACCGTCGCCCTGACCGCCCTCGCCGGAGCGCTCAGATACGCGGATGCATCCCCGACCGTCGTCTTCGTCCTCTCCGGCGCGGCGCTCGGGGGCCTTGCCTGGCTGATCGGCGTGGCGACCGAGTCGGTCGGCTCGCGCTTCGGCCACCGCGTGACCGGCGTCCTCCAGTCCACCCTCGGAAACCTCCCCGAGCTCTTCATCGTCCTCTTCGCGCTCTCCGCCGGCGAGATCGTCGTCGCGCAGACCTCCATCCTCGGCTCGCTCTTCGCGAACGCACTGCTCGTCCTCGGGCTCGCGATCGTCGCCGGATCGCAGGCGGCTGCGGATGGCCAGATGCGCTTCCGGAAGCGGCTGCCGAACGACACCGCCACGCTCCTGCTGCTCGCGCTGTCGGTGATCGCGCTCCTCGGCCTGTCCGACCGGCTCGGCGACCGCGCGAGCAAGCACGAGGTCGCGATCTCGGTCGTCGGGGCCGTCTGCCTGCTGGCCGTGTACGGCGCCTGGCTCTGGTCCTATCTCCGCTCGGAGCGCGGCGTCGAGCCGGCGATCGAGGAGCCCGCCCACGGCGGAATGCCCTTCACGCCCGCCCTGGTCATGCTGGCCGTCGCGGGTGTCGCCGCCGCCTTCGTCTCCGACTGGTTCGTCCACGCCCTCGACCCGGCGGTCGAGGCGCTCCACATCTCGAAAGCGTTCACCGGGATCGTGATCGTCGGGATCGCGGGAAACGCGGTCGAGAACGTCGTCGGGATCACGCTGGCCGCCAAGGGGCGCTCCGACCTCGCGGTCTCGGTCGTGAAGAACTCCGTCGCCCAGGTGGCGGCGTTCCTGTTCCCCGTGCTCGTCCTGCTCTCGCTCTTCTTCTCGGAGCGGCTGACGTTCGTGCTCAACCCTGTCTACGTGGCGGCGCTCGCGGTGACCGCGCTCGCCGTCTGGCAGATCACCGGCGACGGCGAGGCCTATGCGTTCGAGGGCCTGGCGCTCGTCGCGATCTACGTCATCGTCGCGACCGTCACGTACTTCGAGTAGCCGCGCCGACCAGGGCACGCAGCGCAGCCACCTCGGGTGCCGTGAGGGGTCGCCACTCGCCCGGCTCGAGGCTGCGCAGGTCGAGCCCCGCGTATCGGCTGCGGTGCAGGCGGAGCACGGGATGCCCGACCGCCGCGCACATCCGCTTGACCTGGTGCTTGCGGCCCTCGTGGATCGTCAGCTCCAGGCGCCCGCGGCCGAGCCGCCGAGCCTGCGCCGGCGCCGTACGGCCGTCGTCGAGGTCGACACCCTCGCGCAGTCGCCGCAGAGCGTCCTCGGGAGGGTCTCCCTCGACGTCCGCCTCGTAGACCTTGTCCACGTGGTACCGCGGATGTGCAAGCCGGTGCGCGAGCGGCCCGTCATTCGTCAGCAGGAGCGCGCCGGTCGTGTCGGCGTCGAGGCGGCCGACCGGGACCACGCGCGGCTCGGACGGAACGAGGTCGACGACGGTGTCGCGGCCGTGCGGGTCGCATGCGGTCGTGACCGTGTTCGGCGGCTTGTGCAGGAGCACGTAGGCGAGCGCCTGCCGCTCGACCGGCCGACCGTCGACCTCGACGGCGTCGCCGGCGTCGACGAACGTGTTCAGCTCGCCGGGCCGGCCGTTGACGCGGACGCGGCCCGCCTTGATCAGCTCGTCAGCACCGCGGCGGGAGGCGACCCCCGTCCTCGCCAGGTAGGCGTTGAGGCGCACACGGACGATTCTTATCCAACTTTCAGCGTTCTCTTAGTCCCGCCTCACCGCCCTCTCAGCCGCGGCCGCGACCCTCTCCCCTCGTCCCTTCGACGAAAGGAGCAGCAGATGGGCAAGAGAGCGATGATCGCCTCGGCCGGCGCCGCGGTTGCGCTCGCGGCCGGCGCCGGCGGGTCGTACGCGGCCGGCGGGTTGGGCGGCGGCTCCGGCCACGGCGACACCGGAAGCCAGGGCATCGCCTTCGAGGTGAAGCTCGGCGGCCCGGCCGACCAAGCCGCGGTCGCCGCCTACCTCGGCCTGACGAAGGAGCAGCTGCAGACGCAGCTCGAGTCCGGCAAGACGCTCGCGGAGATCGCGACCGACCAGGGCAAGTCCGTGTCCGGTCTGGAAGACGTCATCTACGCCCAGGCGAAGAGCGACCTCGACCAGGCCGTCGCGGACGGGAAGGCGACGGCGGCGCAGGAGCAGACGATGCTCGCCGACCTCGAGTCGCACCTGGACGACCTTGTCAACGGCAAGGGTCCTCGCGGCGGCCTGCGCGTCGGCGTCTTCGACCCCGCCGTCGCGAGCTATCTCGGGCTCAGCGAGACGGAGCTGCGGACCCAGCTCGAGTCCGGCAAGACGCTCGCGCAGATCGCGACCGATCAGGGCAAGTCCGTGTCCGGTCTGGAAGACGTCATCTACGCCCAGGCGAAGACCAACCTCGACCAGGCCGTCGCGGACGGGAAGGTGACGGCGGCGCAGGAGCAGACGATGCTCGCCGACCTCGAGTCGCACCTCGACGACATCGTCAACCACACCGGTCCGCGCGGCGGCGTCCGCATCGTTGCGACTGCGATCGCGGGCTACCTCGGGCTCAGCGAGGCCGAACTGCGCAGTCGGGTCGAGAGCGGCAAGTCGCTGGCTCAGATCGCGAGCGCACAGGGCAAGTCGCTCGAGGGGCTGAAGGCGGCGATCCTCGCCGAGGCGAAGTCGAAGCTCGACGAGGCGGTCGCGGCGGGGAAGATCAGCGCCGCAGCCGCGAAGGCGATGCTCGACGAGCTCACCTCGCACGTCGACGATCTCGTCAACCGCACGGGCCCGCCCCACCGGGCTCCGTAGCGAAAAGAAGAGGCGGCGGTTCTTGGGGAGCCGCCGCCTCTCAGTACAGCGTCGAGGCGAGCGCCCTGCGGTACCGGGTGCTGAGCTCGTGCTCCTGGCCGAGCTCCTCGAACAGCGCGACCATCAGTCGCCGGACCTCGTCACGCTCGTCGCCGCTCGTCGTCCGCGCCTCCTCGAGCAACAAGTCGAGGGCGCGCTCCTCGTCCCCCGTCTCCAGCGCCGCGAGGACGTCCGGCCGGTCGCCGCGCTCGCGCAGCTCCTCGATCAGCCGTTCGCCCGCCGTCGGGCCGAGCAGGCCGTCGAGGAACGCGGCGACCGACTGCGGCGGCTGGGCGCCCGTGAACTCGGAGACGACCTGTCCGTTCCGGAACGCCTTCACGGCCGGAATCCCGCGGATCCCGTAGTGCTCCGCGAGCGCCCGGTTCGCGTCCACGTCGACGCGCGCGAGTTCGATTCCCGGCCGCGCCTCGATCTCGGACTCGAGCACCGGCTCGAGCGCCTTGCACGGCCCGCACCAGTCCGCCCAGAAGTCGACCACGACCGGCGTCTCGTGGGAGCGCTGGAGCACCTCGGTGTAGAAAGTCTCGTCTGTTACGTCCATCGTTTGTGCGCTTCGATACCCAGTCTCTGAGACCTGGGTTGAAACGGTTGTGGGACTTTGTATCCCCAGAGTGGACGAGGTTACGCGGGCCGGCGCTCGGCGATCGCCTCGAGCCGGCCGCGGATCTCGTCCGCGGAGCCGCCGAGGTCATCGAGGCGCGGCAGCGCCGAGAGGCTCTCGAGCCCGAAGACGCGCTCGAAGAGCGGCGTCGTCCGGTAGTGGACCGCCCCGCCCTCGTCTCGGCCCGACTCCGCGACGAGCCCGCGCTCGACGAGGCCGGCGACGACCGAGTCGGCCGCGACCCCGCGGATCCGGGCGATCTCGGGCCGGCTGCAGGGCCCGAGGTAGGCGATCACGGCCAGCGTCTCGAGCGCCGCCGCCGACAGCCCGCGCTCGACGGGACGCTCGAAGAGCCGCGCGCACGCGGACGCCGCCTCGCGCGACGACCCGAACGCGTACCCGCCGGCCACCTGCTCGAGGACGATGCCGCTCCGCCCCTCCGCGTAGCGCTCCCGCAGCAGCTCGAGGGCTCCCTCGACGCGCTCCACCGCGGCGTCGGCCGCGACCGCCAGGTCCTCGGCGGAGAGGGGTTGCGAGGCGACGACGAGCAGGGCCTCGAGCGTCCGGGCCAGAGCCTCTAGCGGCCCGGAGGTGATCAGGCGGAGCGGGCGTTCCACGTGCGGCCTCCTTCCTCGTCGCGTCCGGCAACTCCTTCCTTGACCCTCGCGATCCGAATCGGCGCGAACGGGGCGGCCTGGTCGATCGTGACCTCGTCTGCGCGGCGGAGCTCGAGGACGGCCAGGAAGGCGACCGCCTGCTCGACCCGCGACAGGCCCTCGACCGCCTGCTCGAAGTCGAGGCGGCGCCTGCGCCGCAGGACAGCGCGGAAGCGCTCGACGAACTGCATCACCGGCGGAAAGCGGAGCCCCATGTGGTCGAGAGAGACCTGCGGCGGCTCGGCGGCGAGCAGGCGGAGCGCCCGCGCGAGCGCTTCCGGCTCCTGCGGCGCGATCCTCGGCTCTCCCTTCGGGGCTAGCGGTGCCGGCCCGAGGCGAAAGTACCGGCCCTGCTCGCGCGCAAGACGATCCGCGAGCCAGCCTGCCGCCTCCTTCATCCGGCGATAGTCCTCGAGCCGCCGCGCGAGCTCCTCGGCCGCCTCCTCGGGATCGAGATCGGCCAGCTCGACCCGCTCCTCCGGGAAGAGCTCGCGCGCCTTCAGCTCGAGCAGCGCCCCCACCAGCACCAGGAACTCGCCGCACGCGTCGAGGTCGAGCCGCTGGCGCTCCGCGCTGGAAGCGACGGCGGCAAAGCCGCCGTCGCCCGGCGGGTCGGCAGCGGCTCCGCCGGTGCCGAGGGCGAGCCGCTCCATGAAGGTGACGACCACCTCGGCGACGTCGACGTCGCGCGGCTCGAGCTCCTCGCGGAGGACGAGCGTCAGCAACAGGTCGAACGGGCCCTCGAACGCGTCGAGGTCCAGCTCGAGCTCACGGACGACCGGCACTAATCTCCTGCCGGAACACCGGGGGGAGGCTAGCGGCGCGGGCGGACGCGCCCCTTCGGGACTGCCATCGCCGGCCCCTTCGGGATCGGCCGCCGCTTCCGGCGCACCGCCGGACGGTCCCCTTCCTCGTGGAAGAACTGCCAGAAGACGAAGAAGCCGGTCGAGATCACGAAGACGAACAGCGAGACCCAGAAGTTCAGCCGCTCGCCGGCGAAGTGGTGCGACGGGTCGACGCGCAACAGCTCCTCGAGCGTGCGCCCGAAGGTGTAGAACGAGACGTAGAGCGCGAACAGGCCCGGCGGCCGGATCCGGAACTTGTTGCCGATCACGATCAGCACGCCGGCCATCGCCAGGTCGTAGACGAGCTCGTAGAGGAACGTCGGGTGAAACGTGTCGGACAGCGCGTACTGCGGGGGCCGGTGGTCGGGGTCGATCTTCAGGCCCCAGGGGAGGTTCGTCGGCTTGCCGAACAGCTCCTGGTTGAACCAGTTGCCGAGGCGTCCGATCCCCTGCGCGATCAGCAGTCCGGGGGCGACTGCGTCGGCGAACAGACGCACGCTCTCGCCGGCCCGGCGGATGACGATCGCGCCGGCGAGGCAGCCGAAGAAGATCCCGCCCCAGACGCCGAGGCCGCCCTGCCAGACGGCGAACGGGCCCCACCACGTGTCCGGAACCTCGTTCCAGCTCGTCAGGTCGTGGTAGATCCGGGCCCCGACGATCCCGGCCGCGACGCCCCAGACGGCGACGCGGAGCACGAGATCCCAGTCGCCGCCCAGGCGCGTCCAGCGGTACCCGGTGAGCAGGATGCAGGCTGCGATCGCGAGCAGCAGCATCAGCCCGTACATGTGGATGTGCAGCGGGCCGACGTCGACGACGCCGCTCGAGGGCGACGGGATCGAGGCGAGGAACGGCACGGGCAGAAGATTGTGCCCGCGCTGCCCGGACGGCGCTACCTACAACAGAATCCGCTGGGCGGTCTCGGGCGGGCAACCGCGCCCGAGCAGCTCGACCGCGAGGTGGAGGTCGACGTAGCTCCGGCTCGCCAGCTCGACCGCCTGCTCGTGGCCGTAGCCGGCGCGCTCCAGCTCCTCGACGCGCCAGCGCTCGATCCGCTCGCTCTCGGTCTCGTCGTGGAGTTCAACCTCTGCCGCAGACATGTGGTCCTTTCGCATCGTCGTGTACTCGACTATTCGGCGACGGGGCCGGACCGGATCTCCCCCTTCGGGGGGAGATCGGATCGCCCTAGCGGAAGGAGCGCGCGATCCTCAGCGCCTGGGCGAGCGTGAGCTCTCCCTCCAGCCGCAGCGTGAGCGGCCCGTGCTCCCAGAGGAGCACGTCGCGCGCCAGTCGGACGCGCTCGTCGAGGACGATTCGCGTCGGCGCCATGTACAGAAAGTGCCGCGCCCCCGAGAGGAAGAACCCGCTGCGACCGTCGACGTCGACCGGCGTGATCGTCGTACCGGGCTCGGCGACCTTCTTGATGTACACGGGCACGCCGCTCGCGAGGAACTGCGACACGAGCAGCCTCGTCCGCCCGTACACGAACCAGAGCTGGTGTCCGTCCCACGTGATCCGGTCCGGCTTGCCGAGCAGGTCGGAGGTGAGCGGCCGGAAGCGCATCGTCCGCCGCGCCTCGTCGAGCGTGAGCGGGTTGCCCAGGTCGAGCGACGTCGAGGTCTTCACCTCGGGCAGGCGGTCGACGACCTCGATCGTCGCCCCCTGGAGGTGGAAGAAGCGGAGGATCGACGAGCGGGCGGGAGGCACCGCGAACGCGACCGCGATCGCGAGCAGGAGTGCCGCGAGCACTACGACGACGGCGCGCCGGCGGCGCTGCGGCCGGGCCGTCAGGCGCGCCCGCACCGAGGGCGCCAAGTCGCGCTCGGCGGGGAAGTCGACGTACGCCGCGAGGTCTCTCAGCTCGCGTTCGTTCATTCCCCCTCCTCCAGCTCCGCCCTGAGCCGCTCGAGCGCCCGCGAGAGGCGCGACTTGACCGTCCCCCGCCGGACACCGAGCGCCGCCGCCGTCTCGGCCTCGGAGAGGTCGAGGAAGTAGCGGCACGCGATCGCCTCACGGTCGGCCTCGCCGAGCCGGTTCAGTGCTTCGATCAGCTGCTCGCGCCGCTCGGCGCCGAGGAGCGCCGCCTCGGGGGACGGGGCCGCGTCCCCCGGGGCCGCGCCCCCAGCTTCCGCCGCCGCACGCAGGCCGAGCGCGGTTCGACGGCCGGCGGAACGGCGGCGGTTGCGCGCCTCGTTCGCGACGATGCGGAGCAGCCACGGCTTGAACGGCGCGCCGGCGCGAAAGCGCCACAGCGCGCGGTGTGCCTTCACGAACCCGTCCTGCGCCGCCTCCTCGGCGTCGGCCGCGTTGCCGGCGATCAGGAAGGCGGTGCGCAGCGCGATGCCCTGATATGCGTGCACGAGCTCCTCGTAGGCGTCGGCGTCGCCGCGTTGCGCGCGGGCGACGAGCTGTCGGTCGTCGAGTGGCCGGCCCACCACTGCGTTATGTACACCGAGTTCGTTAGCCTGGTTCCTGATGGCCCGGCTCGTCGGGATCAACCACGTCGCGGTCGAGGTGGGCGACCTCGCCGAGGCGCTCGAGTTCTACGGACGGATCTTCGACGTCACCCTGCGCGGCCGGCTGCCGAAGATGGCCTTTGTCGACATGGGCGACCAGTTTCTGGCGATCTCGGAGGGACGCACGCAGACGCCCGACGTCCACCGCCACATCGGTCTCGTCGTCGACGACCGTGACGCCGCACTCGACGCCGCCCGCAAGGCGGGCGCGGAGATGCTCGACGACAACGACTTCCGCGACCCGTGGGGGAACCACTTCCAGGTCGTCGACTACCGGGACGTGCAGTTCACGAAGACCGACCGGATCCTTCGCGGGATGGGCCTCGACGGGCTCGAGAAACGACGCTCGGCGGTCGAGGAGCTGCGCGCGAAGGGGCTCGCCGACTAGCCGACGCCCGCGGCCACGATCCGGACGAACTTGTGGTGGTTCTCGCCCCAGACCACCAGCCCGTTGCGAATCGAGAGGCCGACCGTGTTGAAGCGCGTCCGCGCGACCACTCGTCGGCGTCCCGTCTTCAGGTCGAAGACGCTGACCTGCTCGTTCACCGGCAGGACGACGAGGTTGCCGTCCAGCGTCAGGCGGCGTAGCGAGACGGGCGCCGTGACCGCGGCGACGCGCCGACCCGTGCGGACATCGTACGACTCCACCGTCCGCGCCCCGCCGAATTCGACGAGGGCGATCGCCCTCGTCGGAGTCAAGGCGACCGAGCGCACGATCCCTTCCGGCCGAAACGACGCGTCCAGCCGGCCGGTGGCCAGGTCGCGCACCTCGACCCTGCCGTTGCGGGCCGCGCGCGGCCAGCCGGCAGAGCTGTTGCCGGCGAACTCCTTCAGCGGCTGCACGAGGACGATCCGGCCCGTGCGGATCGCGAACATGACCGTGGGCGGGAGCCCACGCAAGGCAACGCGCTGTGAGCCGCGCACCCTGAAGATCTGCCCTCCGGCGAGCTGCCACTTGCAGAGCCCGCCGAGGTTGCCGCACTGCGACGCGCTCGGTGGGCGCGCGGTCTTGACGACGTTGTAGTAGAACGACCGTCCGTCGCTGAGGATCCCGCGCAACGAGGGGCCGAACCCGAGGCAGTCCCGGGGGAGCCTCTGCACGAGGCGGGGCCGGCTCCCGGCAAACGCGTACACCGCCGCGTAGGTCTTTCCGCAGATCACCTCCGCGTCGCCGGCCCAGACGGCCCTGCCGCGGTCGAGCACGAGCTCCTGGAAGAGCGGGTTGCACGCCGCCGCGTACCTGATGCTCCGGATCGCCTTGCTCGCGCGGCCCCGGATCCGCAGGAAGCAGCCGTCCGGCGACCACTGGAGCCACGCGATCGAGCGGGCGTCCTGCGCGACGCCGAGCACCGTTCCGCGGAATGCGGCGAGCGTCGACGCGCCGGGCCCCTCCTGCGCGCTCGCCGGCAACGCCACGACGGCAGCGATCAGGGCGGCGGCGAGGGCCCAGCGACGCACTCAGCCTGTTATAGACGCCCGCGGGCGCCGCCGGTTTGGCTAGAGGACGGCCGCTTCGCCGAGCAGAGCCTTCACCTCGGCGTAGAAGTCGGGCACGGGCGCGACGCGGAAGTCGGGCCCGAACTCGAGCGTCCGCGGTCCTTCCGAGGTCTCGAGCGCGAGCACGACCTTCGCCTCGCCGGGGTAGTCACGGACGACGTGACCGAGCTCGCGCAAGGTGCCCGCCGGCGCCTTGCGGGCGTCGATCTTGAGCCTGACCTCCCTCGGGGGGACGTACGCCTCGAACTCGGCCACCTCGATCGCGATCAGCTTCGTCTCGCCCTCCTTGTGGTCGACGCGCCCCCTGAGGACGAGCACGCGGTCCGCCTCGCAGAGCTCGCGCGAGGCGGCGTAGACGGAGTTGAAGACCACCGCCTCCGCACTGCCGGTCAGGTCGTCGATCCGGAGGAACACCATCGGATCGCCCTTCTTCGTCGTCAGCTGCTTCACGGCGGAGACGATCCCGCCGACGGTGACGATCTCGCCGTCGCGGCAGCGCTCGAGCTCCGCGAGGGGGCGGTCGGTCTTGCGGCGCAGCTGGTCGCCGACGGCCGCGAGCGGATGCTCGCTGACCCAGAGACCGAGCGCCTCTTTCTCCCGACGGAGCAGCTCGCTCTTCTCGTACTCCTCCGGCGGAATCGGGGCGTGGTGCTTGGGGCGTTCCTCGTCTGCCTCGAGCAGGTCGAAGATCGAGCCCTGGCCGCGCTCGCGCGCGTCGAACTCGCCGCCGCCGAACGAGAGCGCCTGGTCGAGCACCTCGGTCATCCCCTTGCGCGAAGCCGCGGTCGAGTCGAGCGCGCCGGCGTTGACGAGCGACTCGAGCGCGCGCTTGTTCACGACCTGCGGATCCACGCGCTCGGTGAAGTCCCAGATCGACTCGAACGGCCCGCCCCCCTCGCGGGCGGCCACGATCGCCCGGCACGCGCTCTCGCCCACGTTCTTGACGGCGTTGAGGCCGAAGCGGATCTTGCCCTCCACAACGGCGAAGTCGACCTGGGAGGTGTTCACGTCGGGCGGCAGCACCTCGATGCCGAGCTCGTGGCAGGCGTTGACGTAGAACGGCACGCGGTCCTTCGTATTCATCACCGAGGAGATCAGCGCGGCCATGTACTCGTGCGGGTGGTTCGCACGCAGCCAGGCGGTGCGGTAGGCGATCAGGGCGTAGCCCGCTGCGTGGGCCTTGTTGAACGCATAGTCCTGCGAGCGCTCCATGTCCTCCCACAGCTGGCGCGCCACCTGCGGCGACGTCTCGTTCGAGACCGCGCCCTCGATGAACTCGTCCTTCAGCGAGGCCATCAGCGAGTGGATCTTCTTGCCGATCGCCTTGCGGAGGTCGTCGGCCTCGGCCGGAGTGAAACCGCCGATCTGCTTCGCGATCTCCATCGACTGCTCCTGGTAGATCGCGATCCCGAACGTCAGGCCGGTAATCGGCTCGAGGCGCGGGTCGATGTACGTGACGGGCTCGAGGCCGTTCTTGCGACGCGCGTAGACCGGGATGTACTGCATCGGCCCCGGCCGGTAGAGGGCGACGAGCGCGATCAGGTCCTCGAACTCGGTCGGCTTCACGTGCCGCAGCGCCTCGCGCATCCCCGACGACTCGAACTGGAAGACGCCGATCGCGTCGCCGCGCTGGAGCATCTCGTACGTCCTCGGGTCGTCGAGCGGGATCGTCTCGATGTCGAGGTCGCCGATCAGCTCGACCGCCTGCTCGATCACGTCCAGGTTGCGGAGCCCGAGGAAGTCCATCTTCAGCAGCCCGAGCGCCTCGACGTCGCCCATCGGCAGCTGCGTGACGACCTCCTGGTCGGGTCCCTTCTGCTGCACCGGGACGATCTCGGTCAGCGGACGGTCGGCGATCACGACCCCCGCAGCGTGGATCGAGTCAGCGCGCACGAGCCCCTCGAGCGGCTTCGCGAGGTCGACGATCTCGCGCACCTGCGGGTCCGAGTCGTACGCCTGCTTCAGCTCGGCGCCCGGCTTGAGGCTGTCCTCCAGGTAGACCTTCGGCCCTTCGGGGATCATCTTCGCGATCCGGTCGACGGTGCCGTACGGGATCTCGAGCACGCGGCCGGCGTCGCGGACGGCCGCGCGCGCCATCATCGTCGAGAAGGTGATGATCTGGGCGACGCGGTCGCGACCGTACTTCTGGGCGACGTAGTTGATCACGCGCTCCCGGCCGGCGACGGCGAAGTCGATGTCCATGTCAGGCATCGACTTCCGGCCCGGGTTCAGGAACCGCTCGAAGAGGAGCCCGTACCGGATCGGGTCGACGTCGGTGATCTCCAGGCAGTAGGCGGCGAGCGAGCCCGCCGCCGAGCCGCGCCCCGGGCCGACCTGGATGCCGGTCGTCTTCGCGAAGTGGACGAAGTCCCAGACGATCAGGAAGTAGTCCGCGAAGCCCATCTCGCGGATGGTCTTCAGCTCGAACTGGAGCCGGTCGCGGAGCTCGGGCGTGATCTGCTCGTAGCGCTTCGCGAGCCCCGTCTCGCACAGCTCGGCGAGGTACTCGAACGCATCGCGGCCGCCGGGCGTGTCGAAGCGCGGGAGCAGGAGCCGATCGGTCTCGATCGTCACGTTGCAGCGCTCGGCGACCTCGAGCGTGCGGCGGAGCGCGTCCGGGTAGGCGGCGAAGTCGGCGGCCATCTCCTCGGGCGTCTTGAAGTAGAACTGGTCGGTGTCGAACCGCCAGCGGTTCGGGTTGCGCAGCGAGTCGCCGGACTGGATGCAGAGCAGGGCCTCGTGCGCACGGGCGTCCTCGTGGAGCAGGTAGTGGACGTCCCCGGTCGCGACGAGCGGCAGCCCGGTGGCCTCGGCGAGCTTCGCCAGCTGCGGGTTGACGCGCTGCTGCGGCTCGAGCCCGGCGTTCTGGATCTCGACGTACGTCGAGTCGCGCCCGAAGATCTGGACGAGCCGGTCGAGGTCGGCGGCGGCGTCCTGCGGGCGGTTCTCCTCGAGCGCCTTGCTCACCCGCCCCGAGAGGCAGCCCGAGAGAACGACGAGCCCCTGCGCGTGCCGGTCGAGTAGCTCCCAGTCGACGCGCGGCTTGTAGTAGTAGCCCTCGAGATAGCCGAGCGAGGAGAGCTTGATCAGGTTGCCGTAGCCCTCGTCGGTCTCGGCGAGGACGGTCAGGTGGGCGTAGCCTTTCTCCTGCCGCCTGCGGTCGTCAGTGACGTAGACCTCGCAGCCGACGATCGCCTTGATCCCCTGCTTCCGCGTCTCGCGCTGGAGCTCGACCGCTCCGGCCATCGAGCCGTGGTCGGTGAGGCTGACGGCTGGCATCGAGAGCTCAGCCGCCCGTGCGGCCAGCGCCGGGATCCGGCACGCGCCGTCGAGGATCGAGTACTCGGAGTGGACGTGGAGATGGACGAAGGCGGCCTCGCGCACCGGGAGAGCCATCGTACAACTCACCTCGGCGGGTCTTTAGAGCGCCTTGGCCAGCAGGACGCGGCTCTCGCCGGCCCCGTCGTAGTCCTCGATCTCGGACTCGACCTCGAAGCCGAGTCGCCGGTGGAACGCGAGCGACCCGCTGTTGCGCGCCAGCATGTCCCGCATGTGCCGCCCGCCCCACCAGTCGTCGATGGCCGCGGCGACCCGGCCGTGGTCGGACGGCTCGGCGTGACGGATCCTCACCGCCGGTAGGTCCCGGTGAGCGCGGCGGTGGCGAGGACGTGGCCGTCGATCGCCTTGTCGAAGCTGAGCCGGCGGTCGCTCGGCCCGAGCTGCGGCTCGACGTCGAGGGCGCAGATCGTGAAGACGTAGCGGTGCGGCTTCCCGGGCGGCGGACAGGGGCCACGGTAGCCCGGGGCGCCGAAGTCGTTGCGCCCTTCGGCCGGAGCAGCTTCGCCTTCGCCGAGCGAGCCCTCCGCCGGGAGGCTCCAGGCGAGCCAGTGGGTGAACGGGTAGCGGCCGGCGTCGGGGTCGTCCAGGCAGAGCGCGACGGATACGGTGCCCTCAGGCGGATCCGCCCAGGCGAGCGCCGGCGAGACGTCGTCGCCGTCGCAGGTGTGCTTCGGCGGGACCGGCTCGCCGTCGCCGAACGCGGGGCTCGTCAGCTCCACGTCCGGGAGCGCCTGCGCCTAGTCGGCGTCACCGCCGCCGTCGGCTTCGCCCTCGCCGCGGCCGCGCTTCCTCGCCTTCCAGAAGACGAGCCACCCCGCCAGGGCGGCCGCGGTACCGGCGGCGATTGCCGGCTTGTTCGGCCTGCCGCCCGCGACCGCGGGCTTCGCGTGACGCGCCTTCTCCCTTGCCACTATCTTCGCGGCCTTCCAGGTCGCCCAGCCGATCACGGCGTTGCGCTTGTTGACGATGCTCATCCCAGCTCCCTTCCTCGCTCAGGCCTTCGCCGCCGCCCTCCGCTTCGGCGGCATGTGGATCGGCCGGCCGAGCGCCATCAGGCCGGCTTCCTTGATCGCCTCGGAGAGTGTCGGGTGCGCCGCCATCCCGTCCGCGACCGTCTCGACCGTCGCCTCGGCGTCGAGCGCGACGACGCCCGCCTCGACCAGGTCGGTCACATGCGGGCCGACCATGACGATCCCGAGCAGCTCGCCGTAGCGGGTCTCGTGGATCGACTTCACCCAGCCGACCGTCTCGTTCTGCATCACCGCCCGCGCGTTGGCGATCCACGGGAAGACGCCGACGGCGACGTCGTCGCCGTACTGCTCCCTCGCCTCGGCCTCAGTCAGGCCGACCCCGGCGATCTCCGGATCGGTGTAGATCGGCCGGGGGACGCCGCGCGGGTCGACGACCGACTCGTGGCCCATCGCGTTCTCCGCCGCGACCTCGCCCTCGCGGAAGGCCGTGTGCGCGAGCTGCCAGTAGCCGGCGCAGTCGCCGACGGCATAGAGGTGCGGGACGGTGGTGCGGCGATGCTCGTCGGCCGCGATCCCGGTGGAGCGGTCGAGCTCGACCCCGATCTCCTCCAACCCGAGGCCCTCGACGAGCGGCGCGCGCCCGACCGAGACGAGCATCAGATCCGCCTCGACGGTCTCACTCTCGCCGAAGTGCACGGTCAGCGATCCGCCCTTGTCCTCCACCTTGGTGCACTGCTTCCCGAGGTGCAGCGCGATGCCGCGCTTCCCGAACTGCTTGGCGAGTTCCTTGGAGGCGTCCTCGTCCTCCATCGGGATCAGGCGCGGGAGCATCTCGATGATCGTCACCTCCGACCCGAACCGCCTGAAGATCGAGGCGAACTCGCAGCCGATGATCCCGCCGCCGAGGATGACGAGGCGCGCCGGCACCTGCTCCTGCGCGAGCAGACCCGTCGAGTCGACGCAGCGCGGCGAGTCGAGTCCGTCGATCGGCGGCCGCACCGGGAACGAGCCGGTGGCGACGATCGCGCTCTTGAAGCCGACGTCATCCGCGCCCTCGACCGCGATCGTGTTCGCGTCCTTGAAGCGGCCGGCGCCCCGCACCCACTCGACACCGTTCGCCTTGAACAGCGTGGCAACGCCGCTCGTCATCTGCTTGACGACCGCGGCCTTCCACTCGTTCGCGGCGGCGAGGTCGAGCTGCGCCTCGCCCACGCGCACGCCCGCCTTCGCGAAGGTCTCCTCCGCCTCCTTGAGGTAGGCCGCCGTCTGCACCCAGGCCTTCGTCGGGATGCACCCGATGCGTAGGCAGGTGCCGCCGAGCTCGGGCTCCTTCTCGATGCAGACGGCCTTCCCCCCGAGCTGCGCGGCCCGAATCGCGGCGGTGTAGCCGCCCGGCCCGCCGCCGAGGACGGCAACATCACAGTCCATTTCGCTCCCTAGTCGGTTCCGGCAGCGATCCTAGCGACGGGCGGGATCACCGCGTCGCAGCGCTCGAGCCACGGCGTGGCCTCGAGGCGCTCGAAGGTCTCCCGCGCCTCTGCGAGGAGCCCGTCAGCCTCGTCGGCTCGACCCTGCGCGACGAGCCACTCCGCGTGCTCGAGCTGCATCACCGCCAGGTAGAACGGCATCGCCATCTCCCTGAACAACCCTGCGGCTCCCTTGAACCGCCGTTCCGCCTCATCGCCGTCCTCCGCGAGCGCGGCGAGCCGCCCGCGGAACCGCGCGGACTGCGCCCGCAGGAACTGAGGCTGCCGCCCGAGCGGGAGCGACTCGGCGTCGGCGAGCAGCCTATCGACGATGGCGAGCTCTCCCAGCGCGAGCGCCGCCTCGGTGGCGACGACGAAGCCCTCCTTCACGAGCTCGAGCCCGACGCCGTGGTGGCGCTGCGTCTCCCACGCGTTCTCGCCGAGCCGGAGCGCCTCTGCCATCTCGCCACGGGCGAACGCGATCCGCGCCGCTCCCCACCAGTACGACCCCTGCTCCTGGGTGTCCGCAGAGGATCGGAAGTCTGCGAGCAGCTCGACGATTCGCTCGGCTTCCGCGAGGGCGCCGCGATGGACGTTGACCTGCACGCCGACCCCGACCACGCCGAGAAACGAGCCGCGCAGCTCCGACCAGCGCTCCTCGGGGAGCTCCGACGTCATGCTGACGACCTCGTCCCACCGGCCGAGCGCGAGGAACGGGTAAAGCTGCCCGAGAAAGTTGTACTCCCAGTAGCGGCTTCCGACCTTCCGTGCGAGCGCGAGTCCGGCCGCGACCGTGTCGGCCGCTTCCTCGTAGCGGTCGGACTGGCTCCTGAACTCCGCCAGGTTGTAGTAGGCCCGTAGCGCCGCGGATGGCTTCTCGTGCTCGAGCGCGGTCTCGAGGGCGAACGACATCAGAGCGACCGCTTCTCTCTGGCGACCGCGAGCGTTCAGGACGATCGCCTTCGTGTTCAGCGCCTGAGCGAGGACCTCCGGCAGGGACAGCGCCTCAGCCATGTCCAGTGCTGTCTCGACCCGCTGCAACGCACGCTCGGCGTCGCCGGCGAAGAACGTGAACCGCCCGAGCTGCGCCGCGAGCGCGGCGACGTCCTCATCCGGCTCCTCGCCGGCGAGGACCTCGAATGCGCGGTTCATCCGCTCCAGGCCGTCCTCCAAGCGGCCCCGGTCCCAGGCGATCTCGGCCAGTCTCGCCGAGACGCGCGCAGCCGGATGCGTCGCGCCGGCCGACTCGAAGAGGCCGATCGCCTGCTCGAGATGCGGCCCGGCCTGATCCGCTCGAGCTCCCGCCGCGGCCATCATTCCCGCTCGCTCGTGGAGGGCGGCCCTGGCGAGGTCGTCCTCGGTCAGCTCCAGGGCACGCTCGAACGCGCGCTGGGCTTCTCCGTTCGCGCCCAGCGAGGCCGCACGTTCCGCGGCCCGGACGAGCAGTTCTCGGGCGCGTTCGCGGATCTCCGCAGCGTCGGGAGCCTCTGGCGCCGAGGTATAGGCATCGAGGTAGTGGGCGGCGACGACCTCGACGATCTCGTCCTCCTCGCCCCCCCACACCGAGGCCAGGTACAGCGCCGCCGCGAGGTGCTTCTCCTTCCGTTCCCGCTTCGACAGCGTCTCGTACGCGACGTGCTTGACGATGTCCTGCAGGAAGGCATACTGGCCCCGCTCGGGCGAGCGCGGATCGGCCTGGATCGACAGCACCTCCTTGCGCAGAAGCGAGGCCAGCAGCGGCTCGAGCTCGGTCTCGGCGAGGCCGGCGAGCGCGCAGAGGCCCTGCTTCGTGAACGTCTTGCCGAGAACCGCGGCATCCTGGACGAGACGCCGCTCCTCGGCCGTGAGGCCGTCCAGCCGCGCTGCGACGAGCGCGTGGAGGGTCTCAGGCACTTCCAGCGTCTCGATCGCCCCCTG
>JBKPRD010000311.1:0-7765 GCA_046734415.1 Actinomycetota bacterium
GAGCACGACAAGCAGCGGGATCGACCTCCCTGGCTTGTCGATGTCCATCGGATAAGCGTGCGCTCGCGCCGGCCCATGTCGGTTGCGGCAGCGCCGGCGTGGAGTGCCAGCGCACAGCCGCTCGCTCGAACTTCGCGGGCTACGGCCTCCGCGTAAGCGCCCAGATCGTGGTTTTTAAGAAGGCCAGTTAGGCCCACTTGTCCGGGGCTAGCGTTTCGTGGTTACGCGCCCGGAGTCGAGCAGGCGGTTCCTTTCGCGAGGCGGGAGCAGTGCATGTTGTGTCGACACATGGCTCGTCTGCCAGCAAGGGTGGTCCGAGCCGTTGACGATGGCGGCGAGAAACCGACCGAGAATTGTGCGCGCCGGCGGGTTATGGCGGCGCACCCGCTGCGAGGGGACAGCGGGCGTCCCAATTGGGTGCGAGGCGTTCTTGGTTCCGTGCACCCGGTAGCTCGTCCTACTCATGGCATAGCCGTGCGGAGCAGGATCACCTCGAGGACGCGGCTGGGTTCGACCCAGCGACCTGCCACACCCGCCGTGATGCTTCGCGTGCATGCGCGCCGACCTTACGTCCAGCAATCGCCGCGCCCGCACAGAGAAACTGGATGCCGAGGATCGCCCCGCCGATCGCGGCATCGCCCCAGAGCCCGAGCACGAGCATGCCCGCGAGCACACCTCCGGCGATCGCGGCATCGCTCCAGAAATAGGACTTGCCGGAACCGTTCGGCTGCACCCGATTCGGCTCCAGGTGCTGTGCGGCGGTCACCGAGCGCAGCTCCGTCGCCGGCCCGCCGCGCGTGACGGGCCGGCTGTTGGCGGCCCCAGCCTGGACGGTCGGTGCTGCGAGCAATGCGACCACAACCGCGGCAGTCAGGCACTTCAGCTCGAGAGGTCTCCAACTGCGGTTCATCTCGATGCTCCTTTCTCGACCGGGACGGTTGCGACGGAGGATCGGATCTGCCGGTCGAGCGGTAGTCGAGGCCGAGACGAGGCCGAGTCGAGACATGACGTACCGGGAGGCGAGGTGCTAGGTTCGGCTCGAGCTTGGAGCGGACCGCAATCGAGTTCCGGGTGCTCGGACCGCTGGAGGTCTCGAGGGGAGGTCGTCCGCTCTCGATCGCCGGGAAGCCGGCCGCGCTGCTCGCCCTGCTGCTGGTGCACGCGAACGAGGTCGTCTCGACGGATCGCCTGATCGACGGCCTGTGGGGCGATACGCCGCCGAAGAGCGCTGCCAAGCTGGTCCAGGGCTACGTCTCACAACTGCGCCGATCGCTCACCGCAGGAAGCGATGAAGACGGCGGCGACGGAGGTCTCGTTCTGACGCGGCCGTCCGGGTACATCCTGCGCCTTGCCGAGGGGCAACTCGACGCCGAGCGCTTCCGAACCCTGCTCGATCAGGCACGAACGGCGCTCGCCGAAGGCGGCGCGGACGTTGCCGCCCAGATTCTTGGTGAGGCCCTCGACCTCTGGCGGGGGCCGCCACTTGCCGATTTCGCCTACGAGCCGTTTGCCCAGGAGGAGATCGCACAGCTCGAAGAGCTGCGCCTGATCGGGCTCGAAGAACGAGTCGAAGCCGCGCTGGCCCTCGGTCGCCACGCTGAGCTCGTCGGCGAGTTGGAAGCCCTGGTCGGCCACCACCCGCTGCGCGAGCGCCTACGCGCGCAGCTGATGCTGGCCCTCTACCGGTGCGACCGCCAATCCGAGGCCTTGCTGGCCTACCAGCAGGCGCGCCGGCTGCTGGTCGAGGAACTCGGGCTCGAGCCGAGCCGCAGGCTCCGCGCCCTCGAGCAGGCGATTCTCCGGCAGGACCGTTCGCTCGACCTCGCCCGGCCGTCTCGACGTGGGCCGCCGGCGGCCTACGTCGACCAACAAGCTTCCGGGAGTCGACCCGGCAGCGTCTTTGTCGGGCGCGAGGGGGAGCTTGCAGCGCTGCGGGTGGCCCTCGATGACGCGCTGGCCGGGCGGGGGCGGCTCTTGGTCATCGGCGGAGAGCCGGGAATCGGCAAGAGTCGTCTTGCCGAGGAGTTGGCGCGGACGGCAACCGGGAGCGGGGCGGAGGTGCTCTGGGGCCGGTGCTGGGAAGCCGGTGGCGCCCCGCCGTACTGGCCCTGGGTGCAGGCGATCCGCTCCTACGCGCGCGAGGCCGATCCCGAGCGGCTCCGCAGAGAGATGGGTGCAGACGCTGCGGAGATCGCGGATGTCGTCCCGGAGGTGCGCGAGCAGGTCCCCGATCTGCCGCCCTCACCGGCAATCGATGACCCGCAGGCGGCCCGCTTCCGCCTCTTCGACTCGATCGCTGGTTTGCTGAAGCGCGCAGCTCGCACGCAGCCGCTCGTTCTGGTGCTCGACGACCTGCACTGGGCCGACGAGGGGTCGCTGCGGCTCCTCGAGTTCGTCGGGCGCGAGCTGACGGAGGCGCATCTGCTGCTGATCGGCACCTACCGGGACGTGGAGCTCTCACGCCGGCACCCACTCTCGCAGACGCTGGCAGAGCTGACCCGCGAGCGGCTCTTCGAGCGTATCGTCCTGCGTGGGCTGAGCCGTGAGGACGTGGCCGAGTTCATCGAGGCGACGTGCGGAACCTCCCCGCCGACGGAGCTCATCGGCGCAGTCCATTCGCAGACCGAGGGCAACCCCCTCTTTGTCACCGAGGTCGTCCGGCTGCTCACTCAGGAGGGGGAGCTGACGCCGGAACGGCTCCGGGGAAGCGAGGTCTGGAGCATTCGCATCCCCGAGGGTGTACGGGAGGTGATCGGGAGGCGCCTCGACCGTCTCTCCGATCGGTGCAACGAAGCGCTTGCCGTCGCTTCCGTGATCGGACGGGAGTTCGGCCTCGACCAGCTGGAGAAGCTCCTCGACTACTCGGAGGACCAGCTCCTGCAGCTGCTCGAGGAGGCGCTCTCGGCCCGGGTGATCGAGGAGGTGCCCGGAGCAATCGACCGCTACCAGTTCACCCACACGCTGATCCAGGAGACCCTCGCCGACGAGCTCTCGCTCACACGGAGGGTACGCCTCCATTCACGGATCGCCGAGGCGCTCGAGGCGCTCTACGGGGAGCATGCCGACGAGCACGCCGCCGAACTGGCGCACCACTTCGCACAGGCCCAGACGCTGCTCGGGCCGGACAAGCTCGTCCGCTACTCGCTGGCCGCCGGGGAGGCGGCTCTCGCCGCCTCTGCGCACGAGCAGGCACTCGCTCATTTCGAGCGCGCGCTCGCCGCAAAAGACGACGCCGAGATCGACGACGAGACCGCCGCGCTGTACTTCGGGCGGGGACGAGCGCAGTTGGCGGTCCTGCCGAGATACGAACTCGAGCCGGCGTCGAACAGCCTGCGTCGTGCCTTCGACTACTACGCACAGGTCGGTGACATGGGTCGGGCGGTCAGCGTGGCGGCCGGCCCGATGCCCCTCTCGCTCGGATTGGGAGACACCGATTTCCCCGAGCTGATCGCTCGCGCCTTGAAGGTCGTCCCCCAAGACTCTCACGAAGCGGGGCAGCTGCTCGCCCAACACGGCTGGTACACCGGAATCGTCGAAGCTGATCACGGCGAGGCCCAGCGGGCGTTCGAGCATGCGCTGTCGATCGCGCGGACGCGGGGAGACCCGGCGCTCGAGCGGAGGACGCTCGCGAATGCCGCCTGGGTCGACGTGTGGCACTTCCGTCGAGAGGAATGCCTCGAGAGGGGACTGAGGGCGATCGAGCTCGCCAGCCAGGCCGGCGACGACCAGACTGAGATCAACGCTCGCCGGTCGATCGTCTGGGCGTTGATGGCAACAGGTGAGCGGGAGCAGGTTCGCGCCCACACCGCGGCGGGCTTTGCGGTCGCGGAGAGACTTCGCGACGCCTGGTCGATTGCCTCGGCGGGGTTCGACAACGCGCGGCTGGCCGTCTACGAGGGCGATTGGGAAACGGCCCGCCACATGAGCGACATCGGCGCGATGGCCGAGCCGCGCGGTCCCCGGGCGCTCGCGATGCGGGCCCAGCTCGAGTACGAGCTCGGGAACTTCGACGCCGGCGCGACGTACATCGCTCGACTGCACGAGGCGGCCGTGGGCGCTCCGCCCGGCCCGATCGCAGAGCACGTGTTCATGGTCGGCACGACGGCTCTCGCGAAGCGAATCGAGGGTAGCGAGGAGCACCTCGCCGCGACCGTTACGTCGGCCGAGGCGATTCTCTCACTCCCGCGCCTGGCGCCTGCCTTGGCCATGATCGCGCGAAGCGCAAGGGCGCTCATCGCCGTGCAGCGAAGCGAAGCCGAAGTGGCCGAGACGCACTACCGATTCATCGAGCCGCACAAGCGCACCGCCTCTTTCATCATCCCGTTGACGTTCGATCGCCTGCTCGCGCTGCTAGCCGTCACGTTCGGGCAGATCGAGACAGCGCTGAGCCACTACGAAGACGGGCTGGCGTTCTGTGAGCGCGCAGGCTATCGACCCGAGTACGCCTGGACGGCGTGCGACTACGCGGAGGCGCTTCTCGTCCGCGACCGTCCTGGCGACCGGGAGCGAGCAGCCGTCCTGCGGCAAGCAGCGCTCAGACTCGCGGGCGAGCTCGGGATGCGCCCCGTGATCGAGAGAATCCTCGCTTGCCAGAAGGCTCCGGCAAGCTAGGGCGTGTCGCGTGGCTGCCTGGGTAGACCGACGGACCCGGCCCTAGCTCCTTCCAAGCCAAGGAGGAGGACAACGAGGGAGTCGGGGTCAGGTGTGTCTGACGCAGAGGGCGGCGAGGTCGATTCCGTGGACGGGTTGGTTGAGCTGGCAGCCGATGCGGGAGGAGAAGAAGTCCTGTCCGATCGCGTTGGCGAAATTGATCCACGGCACGAGGTCTCGCGTGAGGGCCAGGTCGATCCTGGCGTAGGCCTGGGCGCGGCGAATGCCGGAGAGGCGTGAGGCCGCGCGGATCATTCGGCTGAGCCTGGGGTCGTAGTAGTGGGTGAGATTGAATGCGTTGTCGATTGCGAATCCGTTGATGAACTCGCCAGGATCGTTGTAGTCGGCGCCGTAGCCGGCGATAGCGATGTCCCAGGGATCGTTGGGGCGGAAGAGGCGCGAGTAGAACTCGTCGCCGGGCATGCAGTGGACGTGAACGTCGATCCCGATCGCGGCGAGGTTGTTCTTGATGATCTGGGCGGCCTTCGGGCTGCCGCCCTCGAGGACGCAGTAGAGCTCGGCGTCGTGGCGGCCGCTGCCGGCGAGCCGTCGTGCGGCGGCGAGGTCGGGGACGAGCGGGTAGGGGTGGGCGTCGCGGAAGCCTGGTGTGCCGGGCGGTAGGCTCATCTGCGCGGGAGCCGCGGCGGTGGAGAAGGCGCCGCCGGTCGCCGCGAGCGCGCTGCGGTCGACGGCGTACGCGGCCGCGCGGCGCATGCGCGCGTCGGCGAAGAGGGACCGCTTGGTGTTCAGGTAGAGCGTGTCGACCTCGAGCCCGCGGCTGGTGAAGTAGCGCTGCCGCCCGCCACGGGCAGCGGCGCTGTGCGCTCCGTAAAGGCGTTCGAGCCGCGCGCTTTGCCGCGCGGGGATACTGGCGCCGATCGCGTAGTCGAGCTTCGACGCTTCGATCTGCGCGACCGGGTTCGGGGGGCCGACGATGACCTCGATCCGCTGCAGCAGGTGTGGGCGGTCGCCGTGGTAGTTGGGGTTGCGGAGCAAGACGAAGCCTCGTCCCGGTGTCGCGGAGGCGACGTAATAGGGGCCCGCGGAGGGATACGCTCCGGACACGGGCCGCATCGGCATGTCGGTAGGGACGGCGCAGAACAGCGGGGTGGCAAGCCGGGCCGGCAGATCGGGAGCGCGCCCGGTGAGGTGCAGCGTCAGCCGGTCGCCGTGCGCCTCCACCCCGGCGACGTGGCGGGCCTTGCCGGCGATGTACGCGGCGACGCCGACGAGATCCGGGAGGAACAGCTGGGCGGTCGGCGGCGGTGGCGAGACACGCGGGCTGAGGCTGCGCTCGATCGTGTGTTTGAAGGTCTGCGCCGTGACCGGCTGGTTCGAGGGTGGAGAGAAGCGCATGCCGGGCCGGATTCTGAACGTGTAGGTGCGACCGTCCTTGCTGACGGTGGGGAGAGCGCGGGCGGCGTCGGGAACGAGGCGCAGACCTGCTGCACCCGGCTGGTCGGGGTGGTTGAGGAGCAGCGCGCACGTTGCGTACTCGAGCGGACTCGCGCCGCCGCTGAACGCGACGCCGGGGTCGAGCGTCTTCACGTACGCGGGCACGCTCACGACAGCTGTCCCGCCGGCCGGGTGAGCAGCCGCCGGTGTCTGGACGCTCGCCCAGACCTTGCCCGCGCCGACCACCAGGGACTGCGGGCTGCCGCCGATCTCGACGGTGGCGGTGATGCGGCTGCTGCGCTCGTCGATCCGGACGAGCTTGCCGTCGCCGCCGCTTGCCACCCAGACGCTGCCGCCTGCCGTGGCGATCGCCGTCGGCGTGGTACCGACCGGGATCGTCGTGATCACGGCGCCGGTGGCCGGATCGATCGACTTGACCGTCCCGTCCAGCGTGTTCGCGACCCAGACCGCGTGCCTGCCTGCTGCGATCGCCGATGGGCCTCGCCCGACCGGGATCTGCGTAATCGCTCCCGCGGAATCGACGCGGACGACCATGTCCCCCTCGCGGTATGCAAGCCACGTACTCCCGAACCCGCTCGCAGTGGCAGACGGAGCGGCGTTCGGGTCGACCTGCTCGAGCATGCGCCCGCTCCGCGCGTCGATCCGCGTCAGCAGCCCCGAGCGCGGCGCGACCAGCAAGGTGCCTCCGCGGCCGCTGACCGAGCCGGTGTCGCCCATCACCACGACCGGCAGCCGACGCGCGCGCGAGACGCTGCCGAAGGTCGGATTGATCCGCTCCAGCGTCAGGAACGGATCGGTCGGCCCGGAGCCAACCGCCCAGACAGCAGTGCCGGCGACCGCGAGGCTCTGCGGGGCGACGCCGAGCGGGATCGAGGCGACGACCCGCCGCGATCCGGGCGAGATGCGCATGACCGATCGCGAATCCGGAGACGAGACCCAGACCGACCCGGCGCCGTAGGCGATCGCCCCCGGCGGCGAGGTGACAGGCACCGAGCCGAGCAGGCGCGCGTCCGCCGCGTCGACCACCGCGACCGCGTCACCCCGAACGAGCGCGGCCGCGTGCCCGCCATTGCTCGCGGTGACGGCGGCGATCGTCGCCGCCGCGCCGACGAGAACGAGCGCGGCCGCAGCCACCAGCCCTGCTCGCCGCCGCCCCGCCGGCGGTGGCGAATCCGCCCGAGAGCCGTCGTCTGCCGCGACCACCTCGCTCATGGCAGGCAGCACGAGCGCCGGGTCGTGACGTAGGATCGCCTGTTCGAGCGCCCGCAGCTCGGCACCGGGCTCGATCCCGACCTGCTCGACCAGCGTGCGGCGCCCGTCGCGGTAGCGCGCAAGGGCATCGGCCTGCCGCCCGTCGCGGTAGAGCGCGAGCATCAGCTGACCACGCAGCTGCTCGTCGAGCGGCTCGGCGACGACCGCTCGCTCGAGATCGGGGATCAGCTGGTGATGGCGCCCCAGCGCGAGCGCCACGTCGACACGTTCGGCCTGAGCCGCACGGCGCTGATCGTCGAGCCGGGCCGCCGCCGCACGCGCATCCCCTTCCACCGCGAGATCGCAAAGCACATCACCCCGCCAGAGGGAGAGCGCCTCGTCGAACCCGCGCAGCGCCTGGGAGTGCCGTCCCGCCTCGCACGCCGACCGCGCGGCGGCAACAAGCGCGGTGAACCTCGTCACGTCCAGCTCACACCCGTCGTGCTCG
>JBKPRD010000312.1:0-3165 GCA_046734415.1 Actinomycetota bacterium
CCCCGGCTCGCCGACGATCCGCGTCGACGGCAGGGACGTCGACCCGGACGGCGCTTCCGCTCGTCCAGCGCTCAACTGCCGCATCTACCACAAGGCCGACGGCCGGCCCTCCCCCGTGCCAACCCGCGAACAACTGGAGGCTGCACTCTCATGACGATCGCTCTCGCAACCGAGGCTCCGACCTTCGACCTGCCCGGAGTGGATGGGCAGCAGCACAGCCTCGACGACTACACGGACACGCCGGCGCTCGCGGTCGTCTGGTCGTGCAACCACTGCCCGTACGTCCAGGCTTGGGAGGGCCGGATGATCGAGCTCCAGCGCCAGTTCGGCGGCCGCGGCTTCGAGCTGGTAGCGATCAGCTCGAACGACGCCGACGCGTACCCGGAGGACTCGTTCGATGCGATGAAGGCGCGCGCCGCCGAGCAGGGGTTCAACTTCGACTACCTGTACGACGAAGACCAGTCTGTGCTGAACGCGTACGGCGCCGAGCGCACGCCTGAGGTGTTCCTGTTCGACGGCAACCGCAGGCTCGTCTACCACGGCGCGATCGACGACTCGCGCGACGAGGAAGACGTGACCGAGACGTACTTGCGGGACGCGATCGAGGCCGTCCTCGCCGGCGAGGAACCGGCTTTGAGCGATACCCCGCCGGTCGGCTGCACCGTCAAGCGGCGACCTGCCTAGCCAGATCAACGCGTGGAGCGGCCCGAGAGCCGCTCCACGCCTCGATTGTCAGCGGTGGGCTGCGAAGTAGTGCGTGTGGATGTAGCGCTCGACTTCGCGGCCGAGGTTCGCCGACTGGACGTCGGCGGTGCGGAAGTGGATCCCCGCCCAGATGCGAGCTTCGAGCACCTCGTTTGTCACACCCGAGAAGCGGCTGAAGGGACGCTGCTCGCCCGGGAATCGGCTGCTCGTCGCATAGAAGCTCATCCGGTCGGTACCGAAGAACGACGCAAACGCATGCATGCTCGCGCTGGCGTACGCGGTGGCGCCCGACGGATGCTCCGGGTACGGCGGCGTGATCAGCGCGGGACCGACTCCGCCGATCGTCGGATCGAGCGAGGGGTCGAACATCGGCTTCCAGTTCGGATCGGCTTCCGTGTCCGGATTGCCGTCGATGTTGGCATGCCGGATCGCCGTGATCGGCCGCCAGAAGTTCCCGTGGTACTTGTCGCTCCAGACGGTGATCAGGGCGTCCGCCGCACTCAGGTCGAGCATCGCGAGCAGGCGGGCGCTGTCGCTCACGTCGAGCGAGAACTGGTCGACGAACCTGCGAGCGATGGCGTTGTAGTTCGCGCCCGGATTCGTCTGCCAGAAGGCCGCTGCGTGGCTCTGGCCTGGGGTCCGCGTGCTGCTGTTCAGCGAACCGAGGCTCTTGACCTCGTTGAACTCCGCCGTGTACTCGGCGCTGGTCAGATCGAGGTGACCAGGCGTTCGGAACTGCGATGCGTCTCTGACCATGAATGGCACCGCGTCCCGAACCCATGCGGCCGGGTCGCAGAGCGGGTTTCCGTTCGGATCGGCCAATGGCTGCCACTCGCCCGCCGCGCCGGATCCGAACGTGCACCCGATAACCGTGCGACCGTCGTGCCCCTCCGCGAGCATCGCGTCGGCCGCCATCGTGCCGACGAGGACGCCCGTAGTCTTGGGCACGCCGTCCGGGATCCCCGCGAGCGAGGCGCTGTACGCCGCCAGCAGGGCGTTGTGCTGCGCGGGGAAGAGCGAATCGAGCACCGCGAAGGCCGCCGTCGCAGCGGCCGCGTCTGCCGACCCGTGCGGGAAGCTCCGCTTGACGAGATACGGCCGCCCGTGACGGTCGACAGCGTTGACGGCTCCGTAGACTGCCCCCTGCGACATCGCCACAAGGACGGCAGTGGCGTTCCCACCAGAGCTGATCGGCGGCTGTGCGGTCACCGTGTTCACGGTGATCTCGTTCCACTTCGTCACTTCGTTGGCCGAAGCCACGGCCGGCACGGCGAGCGCAATTGCTGCGCCGAGGACCGCGAGCCGACCAAGTCGTCTCGGTTTCATTGTGTTTATGTCTCCCTCTCCCCCAGGTCGTGTGGTCCTACGACGGAAGGCTGGGCGCCAGGGTGTTTCCATTTAAGTCTCTTCCTCCTCTCGTGTCTAGGAGCAGCTGACTTCCGGATTCCAGTCAGCGAACATCCCCGCCGGGTTCGGCTTCCAGACCCAGGCGTGCATGAGCCAGAAGCCGACGGCCGGGTTCAGGTAGCGCGAGGCCCGTGAGTCTGAGGCCGAGAGGCGGCCGGCCTCGTCGGCGCTACCGAACCGGCCTTACGATGCCGCTCTTAAAGAGCGAGGCGCGGCCTAATTCAAAGGCCGCACCTCGCTTCTAGAATCAGCCGACGGGTTTGAATGCGTGGTTGAGGCCGTAGTGCGCGACCTTGCGTCCGAGATGTACGCCTGCCTCGCTCGAGAAGCGGTAGTGGATGCCGCCCCAGAGCCGGGCGTTGACGACCTCGCTTCGAAGTTCGTCCGCGGTGTTGTAGTGACGCACGGCATTGAGGTTGCCCGGCGGGCCCGCGGCGTCGAAACCGCGGATGTCCATGTTGATGCTGTCGGTACCCAGGAATTCGCTGAATACCTCGGCCATGGCCGAAGTGTTCGTGCCATGGGCTCCCGGGTATTCGGGATGGTTCGGCGTCGTCACGAGTGGCCGCCATCCGGGTTCCTCGACCGTCCGGGGGTTGCCGTCGTCGAGTCCAGGTACCGGCCCATAACCGTCGGCGGTAACGGCCGTCGGGTCGATCGCCGTCACAGGCCGCCAGAAGAGGAACCGGTACTTGGCGTTGAGCACGGACATCAACGCGTCTGCGCTCACAGTGTTGACCATCGCTAGCAGCCGCGCGGTCTGGAGAAGGCTGAGCGTGTGCGCGGTTGCGAGGTCACGAGCGGCGATGTTGAACTGCCGGATCACATTCGCGGTATAGAACCGCGCGATGGCGGTCTGCTCCGCGGTTCTCGGGGAGTTCGTCGCCCGGCCCCACGTCTTGACCTCGTCGAACGCACGGACCCATTGGGTGCTCGTGAGCGGGGTCGGAGGCTCCGTTTGGAACTGTCCCGGCTTTTTCAGCAAGAACGGCTGCACCGATCCCAGCCACGGCGTCTGCGCCACAGCGAAGGGCGGAGTAAGACGCCATACTC
>JBKPRD010000313.1:0-9788 GCA_046734415.1 Actinomycetota bacterium
GTCCTCGAGCGGCTTCAGCAACTTGATCGCCTCGCGCAGGCGGCTCTCGGCCTTGCGGTAGTCGCCACGCTGCTCGGCCGCCCCGGCAAGCGAGTTCATCGTGCGCCCGAGCATCCATGCGTCGCCCACCTCGGCGAACAGCGCCCTGGACTCCTCGAGCTGCTCCTCGCCGAGATCCGTCTCCCGCTTCTCGAGGCGGAGCGAACCGAGCGAGTGCAGCGCCTGTGCGCGCGCGACGATGCTGTCGCTCTCCTCGGCGAGCTCGAGCCCGTGGAGCAGCGTCTCCTCGGCCTCGTCGAGCCGCCCGAGGTGGCGGTAGACGCTCGCGAGGGCGTCGAGCGCGTGGGCCTCCAGGTCCTTCCGCTCCAGCCGGCGGGCGATCTCGAGCGACTCGGCGACGATGCGCTCCTGCATCTCGAAATCGCCGACCCACCAGGCGATGCGGCCGCGCACCTCGAGCGCGCCGAACCGCCCGTCCGCGGGCAGAGCCTCGAGCGCGGCGTCGACGAGCTCCGTCGCCTTCGTCAAGTCGCCTTCCCGGAGGAGAGCGACCTCGGCGAGGGCCGTCAAGGCCTTGCCCTCGATCGCCGCGTCGTCGGCCGCGCGGGCGCTCTCCAGCACGGCGTTCATCTCGACGGAGACAGTCGGGAGCTCGCTCATCCGCCAGGCCGCCCGGGCCGCGTGGTACCGGCGTTCGAGGGTCGGCTCGAGCTCCACCGAGCGTAGGAGGAGCTTCCGCGCGGAGCGGTTCGACTCGCGCGCGAGCGCCCGCCGGCCCGCCTCCTCGAGCGCCGCGGCGGCCTCGCTCGCGAGTTCGGGGGGCGTGGCGCCGTCGAGCTCTGCCTGCAGCTGCGTGGCGTGGTCGAGATGGTAGGCGCGAATCTCGAGCAGCTCCTCGCCGGCCCGTTCGCGCAGCCACTCCGCGAACCTGGCGTGCAGCTGCGCGCGTTCCGCCTTCGTCAGCCCGCTGTAGCCGACCTCGCGGATCAGCACGTGCTTGAACCGGTACGCGCGCTCGCCGATGATCGTCGACCGCGGCTCGGCGAGGATGAAGTCGCGTAGCAGGAGGTTGTCCAGCAGCACGTCGACGTCGAGGTCCGGTGAGAGGTGCTCGATCGCCCCGTGCCAGAACACCCGCCCGATCACGGCCCCGCGGTGCAACAGCGCCTTCTCCTCCGGGGGCAGGTGGTCGATGCGGGCGGCGATCAGGGCCTGGAGCGTGTCGGGAATCCGCTCTGGCATGTAGCCGCCGTCGCTCTCGAGCAGCATTCGGATCGTCTCCTCGACGAACAGCGGGTTGCCCTCGGTCTTCGCGAGCACGGCGACGCGCGCGTCGGCCGGAAGCGCGTCGTGTGGGAGAAGCGCCCTGAGCAGCTGTTCGCTCTCGTCGGCACGGAGCGGATCGAGCTCGATCGACGTCACGCGCATCCGCCCGCCGCCCCAGCCCGGCCGCACGTCGAGCAGCTCTGGCCGGGCCAGGCAGACGAGCAGAAGCGGCGATTCGCGCACCCAGGTCGCAAGGTGCTCGACGAGCTCGAGCAGCGGCTCCTCCGCCCAGTGGATGTCCTCGAAGACGAGCAAGAGCGGCTGGACGTCGGCGAGCTGGTCGGCCCACGCGCGCGCGGCCCAGGCGATCTCCTGCGCGCTCCGCTCCTGCTCGACCGCGTCCAGGACGCCGGAGGCGAGGCCGAGCAGATCCGCGACCGCCTCGTCCTCGCAGTACTCCCGTAGCTTCTCGACCGCCTCGCGGACTGGATCGTCGTCGGAGATTCCGGCCGACGACTTGACCATCTCCGCGAGCGGCCAGTACGTGATCCCCTCGCCGTAGGGCAGGCAGCGGCCGCCGAGGACGGTCGCGCCTTCGAGCGAGCCGACGAACTCGCGGACGAGGCGGCTCTTGCCGATGCCCGGCTCGCCGTACACCGTGACGAGGTGCGCGCGCCGGTCGCGGGCGGCGCGCTCGAAGGTGTTCGCGAGCAGCTCGAGCTCGGACTCACGGCCGATCAGCGGCGCGGCGATCGTGGACCGGGTCGGTTCCAGAGCGCGGTCGGCGGCGCAGACGACGCGCCAGGCCGGGAGCGGCTCGGAGCGGCCGCGCATTTCGATCGGGTCGACCTCCTCGAGCTCGACGGTGTCCAGCGCGAGCCTCCGCGCGCCGGGCCCGATCAGGATCTCGCCCGGGCGGGCGGACTGCTGGAGCCGGGCTGCCAGATTGACGGCCTCGCCGGTCGCGAACGTCGAGTCCGCGGTGTCGACGACGACCTCGCCGGACTCGATCCCGACGCGCGCCTCGAGCTCCAGCTCGCGGACGCCCTTGAGGATCCCCAACCCGGCTCTGATCGCACGCTCGGCATCGTCCTCGTGCGCCTGCGCGACCCCGAAGGCGGCGAGCACCGCGTCGCCCGCGAACTTCTCGACGATCCCCCCGTGCGTCGTCACACAGTGCTGGACGTCGTCGAAGAACCGCGTCACCTGCCGCCGCACGACCTCGGGGTCACTTGCGGAGACCAGCGCGGTCGAGTCGACGAGGTCGACGAACAGGACCGTTGCGAGCTTTCGCTCCACTCCTGAATAGTAGAAACGAACAACGGCCCGGATAGCATCCAGCCGTATCCGCTCCGGCGGCGGCAAAGCCGGTCCCTCCGCTCTAGGGTCGCCTCCGTCTAGCCTACGGCTCGTGCTCCTGCCCAAGGTCTTCAAGGCCTACGACGTTCGCGGCCTTTATCCGACGGAGCTCGACGAGGAAGGCGCCAGAGCGGTCGGACGGGCGTTCGTCGAGCAATTCGGGCCGGCGCAGATCGCGGTCGGGCGCGACATGCGGCTCTCGTCGCCGACGATGGCGCAGGCGGTGATCGACGGAGCGTCCGCGGCCGGAGCGGACGTGCTCGACGTCGGCCTCGTCGGCACCGAGATGGTCTACTTCGCGGTCGGCGAACTCGGACTCGATGGCGGCGTGATGGTCACCGCCTCACACAATCCGAAGGACTACACCGGGATGAAGATCGTGCGCGCGGGGGCGCTGCCGGTCGGCGGCGACTCGGGCCTTCTGGACGTGTGCGATCGAGCCCTGTCCGGGGACATTCCCCCGACACGTCCTGCGGGGGCCGTCTCGAGCTATGACATCTGGCCGGCGTACGTCGATCGGGTGATGTCGTTCGTGGACGTGTCCGAGATCCGCCCGGTGAAGGTCGTGATCGACGCCGCCAACGGGATGGGCGGGCTGATGCTGCCGCCGGTCCTCGAGCGGCTTCCGATCGAGGCGGTCCGCTGCTACTTCGAGCCCGACGGGAGCTTCCCGAACCACGAGCCGAACCCGCTCCTGCCGGAGAACCGCGAGTTCATCGTCTCCAAGACGCTCGAGGAGGGCGCGGACTTCGGCGTTGCCTTCGACGGCGACGCCGACCGCTGCTTCTTCGTCGACGACACGGGCGAGTTCGTCGCCGGCGACTTCGCGACGGCGCTGTTCGCCGAGGGTGTGCTCGAGAAGGACCCCGGCGCGAAGGTGATCTACGACGTCCGCGCCAGCTGGGCGGTCCCGGAGACGATCGAGCGGGCCGGCGGCGTTCCGCTCGTCAGCCGCGTCGGGCATGCGTTCATCAAGCTGCGGATGCGCGAGGAGCAAGCCACGTTCGGGGGCGAGGTCTCCGGGCACTACTACTTCCGAGACTTCTCCCAGGCGGACTCGGGCGTCGTCCCGTTCCTGCTCATGCTCGAGCGCATCTCGAAGGGCGGCGTGAAGCTTTCCGAGCTCCTGCGCCCGTTCCGCGAGCGCTACTTCATCACCGGCGAGCTGAACACCCCGGTGGCGGACGTTCCGGCGAAGCTCGCCGAGCTCGAGGAGCGCTTCGGGCCGGGAGGTACGGTCTCGCACCTCGACGGCCTCTCGATCGAGGCCGCCGACTGGCACTTCAACGTCCGCCCCTCGAACACCGAGCCGCTCCTCCGCCTCAACCTCGAGGCGCGCTCGCGGGAGCTGATGGAGCGCAAGCGCGACGAGGTGCTGACGGTCATCCGTGAGCCCTAGGCTGCCGTTCAAGTTCAGCGCGAGGACGCGCGTCGGCTTCTCGGACACGGACGCCCAGGGGATCGTCTACTACGGCCGCTACATGCCCTACTTCGACCTGGCGCGGGTGGAGTACCACCGCGCCCTCGACATGCTGCGCACCGGGCCCGACCGCGAGCAGTTCGTGATGCGGGCGATGACGGTCGAGTACCACGCCCCGGCGCGGTTCGACGACGAGATCGAGATCGACGTCCGCATCGCCCGCATCGGCACCTCCAGCGTCACCTACGAGTTCGCCGCGTATCTCCAGGATGAGGCACTTGCGGCGACGGCGGCGCAGACGGTCGTCCTCGTCGACCTCGCGGAGCACCGGCCGTGCCCGGTGCCCGGCTGGTGGCGGGAGAAGATCAAGAGCTTCGAAGGCGACGACGTCGACGCCTGAGGCGGGGGCCATCTTGCTTCGGGGCCCTCGCGGAGCCGTCCGGCCCGGCCGTCAGAGGTCGAGCAGGCCTGCCGCGGCAGAACGGGCGCGCGCCCATCCGTTCCCCTCGAACGAACGGGCGCCGCGCCCTACTCAACCTCTCTCCACAAACCCCTCATGCGATGTTGTACGTCCGAAGGGCCGCCGCCGCCATCCCTCGACCGGGGTACCCCGTGCCTCGCCCGCGATCATCCCTCGAAGGAGGGAATTTCCCGCTCCCGGGCGGCAGAGCCGCCACCACCGCTCCTGGGCCGACTCCGTCGAGCCTACGCCGGCTACGGGGTGACGCGGTAGGCGTCGAAGACGGCCTCGATGTTGCGGAGCGCCGTCAGCAGCGCCCGCAGCGAGCCGATGTCGCCGATCTCGGCCGTGTACCAGTTCTTCGCGAGCTGGTCCTGGACGCCGCCGCCGTAGGCGACGATGTTCGCGCCGTACTCGGAGAAGGTGCGCGCGACGTCTTCGAGCAGGCGCGGCCGGTCCCACGCGTCGACGGCGATCTGCACGCGGAAGCTCTGCGCCGATCCCCCCTCCCAGTCGACCGGCGTGAAGCGCTCCGCGTTCCTGCGCAGCGCGCGAACGTTCGGGCAGTCCTCGCGGTGGATCGTGATCCCCTTGCCGAGCGAGATGTAGCCGACGATCGGATCGCCGGGCACCGGCGTGCAGCATTTGGCAAGGCGGACGAGGACGTCCTCGACGCCGGAGACGTTGATCCCGAAGCTCTGGCTCGCCGCCGTGTCCTTCGCCTTCGGCGGCTTCAGCGTGACGGCGTCCTCCTCGACGACCTCGGCGGTCTTCAGGCGCTGGATCACCTTGTTGACGATCTGGCTCGCGGGCAGCTTCCCGGAGCCGAGCGCGACGTAGAAGTCCTCCGCCTTCTTGAAGCCGGTCTCGCGGATCACCTGCGCGAGCACGGCGGAGCCCGCCACCTTCCGGTACGGGAGGTTCTGAGCCTTCAGCGCCTGCTCGAGCGCCTCCCGCCCCTTCTGCTCGGCGTCGGCCCGCGTCTCGCGCGAGAACCACTGCCGGATCTTGTTGCGGGCGCGCGAGGAGGCGGCGAGCGACATCCAGTCGCGCGAGGGGCCGCGCCCGGACTTCGAGGTCATGATCTCGACGATGTCGCCGCTCTTCAGGTGGTAGTGGAGCGGGACGATCCGGCCGTTCGCCTTCGCGCCGACCGTTCGGTGGCCGACGTCGGTGTGCACCGAGTACGCGAAGTCGATCGGCGTCGAGCCCGCCGGCAGCGTCTTCACCTCGCCCTTCGGCGTGAACACGTAGACCTCGTCGTCGAACAGGTCGGTGCGGAGCGTCTTGATGAACTCGCGCGGGTCGGCCTCGTCCTGCTGCCAGTCCATCACCTGCTTCATCCACGCCGTCCAGTCGGCGTCGTGGCCCTTCTTCCTCTTGCTGGTCTTGTACGCCCAGTGCGCGGCGATGCCGAACTCGGCCGTCTCGTGCATCTCTGTCGTCCGCACCTGGATCTCGAGCGGCCGGCCCTGAGGCCCGATCACGGTCGTGTGCAGCGCCCGGTAGCGGTTCAGCTTCGGCATCGCGACGTAGTCCTTGAAGCGACCGGGCATCGGCTTCCAGAGCGAGTGGATCAGGCCAAGCGCCCCGTAGCAGTCGCGCGTCCCCTCCTCGCCGGTGCGCTCGACGAGGACGCGCATCGCGGTCAGGTCGTAGATCTCGTTGAACTCGCGACCCTTCTTCACCATCTTGTCGTAGATCGAGTAGAAGTGCTTGGCGCGGCCGGAGATCTGCGCGGGGATGTTCGCCTTGTCGAGCTCGCGCTGGAGGATCACGCCGGCCTCGCGGACGTGCTCCTCGCGGTCGGCGCGCCGCTCGGCCACCATCGCCTTGATCTCGGAGTACTTGCGCGGGTGCAGCGTCTCGAACGCGAGGTCCTCCAGCTCCCATTTGAGGGCGTGGATACCGAGGCGGTGAGCAAGCGGCGCATAGATCTCCAGCGCCTCGCGCGCCTTCTGCACCTGCTTCTGCTTGCCGAGGTACTCGATCGTGCGCAGGTTGTGCAGGCGGTCGGCGAGCTTGATCAGGATCACGCGCACGTCCTCGGCCATCGCGACGATCAGCTTCCGGTAGTTCTCGGCCTCGGCGTGCTCGCGGCTCTGGAACTGGATTCTGGTCAGCTTCGTCACGCCGTCGACGAGCTGGGCGATCTCGTCGCCGAACTCGTCACGCACCGCCTTCAGGTCGGAGTCGGTGTCCTCGACGACGTCGTGCAGCAGCGCCGCCGCGATCGTCGGCTCGTCCATGCGCAGCTCGGCGAGGATCCTGGCGACGCCGAACGGGTGGTTGATGAACTCCTCGCCCGAGCGGCGCTGCTGCCCTTCGTGCGCCTTCGCCGCGAACGAGAACGCGCGGGCGAGCAGGTCGCGATCGAGGTCCGGCTTGTAGCTCTCGACCGTCTCGATCAGCTCATCGACGAGCTCCTGATGACGCTCCGCTACTTCGAGTACGGCCATACCCACAGTGTACTTCGGCCCCTCGAAGCCAAACCTTCAGTTTCGGGAACACCGTGCCGGAGGAACAACGGATTCGACACCGAACGTGACGACCTTGCGCAAACTTCTCGTCTCCCGCAAACGGCGCGCCGACCGCCTCGCGGTCCTCCTCGCCGAAGTCCTACGCCGCCCGGCGTAGCGCCGGCGGCTCCTCGAGCAGCATCCGGAACGTCTCGGACTCGAGCAGGCTTCGCCATGGCCCGCCGCGTTCGAGCCCGAGCTCCTCGGCGATTCGTTCCGCTTCGGGGCTGAGCCGTCCCGACCGCCACTCGGCCGCGAACCGGTCGCGCAGCTCGAGGTAGCGGTCAGGCGTCTCGAAGATCCTGCGGACGACGAGTTGCGGCGAGGTGGTGCCGTTCCAGGTGTTCTCCTGGAGCCGGAAGGCGACGTCGTAGTGGCCGATCCGGCCGAGACGATCGAGCTGGTCGCCGAGCCCGAAGGCGATCGCGGTGCCCGCCGGACCGCGCGCGTCGGTCACGCGGAACCGCAGGTGCTTGCCCTCCCCAACCGCCGTCAGCTGCCCGAGCTCGCAGCCGGCGGCGAGCAGGGTGACGCCGGGGTTGCCGACACCGAACGGCGCCAGGCGGCGCAGCTCGGCGCACAGGTCGAGCGTGAGCGCGGAGCCGGGGACGATCGCGTCGACGACCGTCACCGGCCGCAGGTCGTCGTCGCCAAGGCACGCGTCGGCCTGCGTCGCGAAGGCATCCGCGAGCGCGTCGACGTTTTCCGAGCGGATCGAGAGCCCAGCGGCGGCCCGGTGGCCGCCGAAGCGCTCGAGGAGCTCGGCACAGGCGGCGAGGCCGCCGTGGAGGTCGAAGGCAGGGATGCTCCTGCCGCTGCCCTTCCAGTCGCCGTCTGCCCCCGCGATCAGGACGACCGGCCGGCGGTAGCGCTCGACGAGCCGCGAGGCGACGATCCCGATCACGCCCTCGTGCCAGCCCTCGTCGGCGACGACGTAGCCGCGTCGGCGACGGCGCGGCTCGGGCCACGCCTCGATCGCGGTGGTCGCCTCGCGTAGGATGCGCTCCTCGACCGCCTGCCGCTCGCGGTTCAGCTCCTCGAGCTCGAGCGCGATCCTACGCGCCTCCTCCTCGTCCTCGGCGAGCAGGAGCTCCAGTGCGGCGGTCGGACGGCCGAGCCGGCCCGCGGCGTTGATCCGCGGCGCGAGCCGGAAGCCGACAGCACCCTCGTCGACCGCGGCGGCGTCGACGCGGGCCGCCTGCATCAGCGCGCGCAGCCCGGGCCTGGTTGTCGTGGCCAGACGGCGGAGCCCGGCGAGCGCGAGCGCGCGGTTCTCGTCGACGAGCGGGACGACATCGGCGATCGTCGCCAGCGCGACGAGGTCGAGGTGCCGGGCGAGACGGCTGTCACCCGAGCCGAGCAGCGCCTCTGCGAGCTTGTAGACGACGCCGGTGCCGCAGAGCTCGGGGAACGGGTAGTCGGAAGGGCGGGTGGCGACGATCGGGCAGTCGGGCAGGTCGGGTCCCGGGCGGTGGTGGTCGGTGACGATCACCTCGAGCCCCGCCGACTTCGCCTCGGCGACCTCCTCGGCGGCGGTGATCCCGCAGTCCACGGTCAGGACGAGGCCGCAGCCGTCGGCGGCGAGGCGCGTGAGCGTCTGACCGGCGAGGCCGTAGCCCTCCTCGAACCGGCTCGGCAGGTGCCACTCCACCTTGGCGCCGAGCTCGCGCAGGACGAGGACGGCGAGCGCGGTCGCGCAGATCCCATCGACGTCGTAGTCGCCGTGGACGCAGATCCGCGTGCCGGCGGCGATCGCCGCACGGATGCGCTCGCACGCCTCGCGCATCGAGCCGAGCAGGAACGGGTCGTGGCCGGGCATCTTCCCGGCGAGGAACGCCGCAGCGCTCTCGGGCGTGTCATAGCCGCGCCGCAGCAGCACGCTCGCCGTCGTCTCGCTGACGCCCAGGGCCTGCGCCAGCCTCGCCGCCTCTCGCGGATCGCAACGCCGCAGCGTCCAGGTCGCCTCGAACATGGGCGATCGACGGTACGCCGAGGATCGGACGACACCTCATGCAGGGTCAGGCTTCAGCCTGACTCGACGAGCTCAGGGGCGCCGACCGCGGCCGCGGATCGCCTCCCAGGCGACCCGTGCCCATAGGACGACGAGGAACGCCGCGGCCCCGAAGACGAGGACGATGACCGGCGAGAGCGTCGCGGCGCGCTGGAACGACCAGTCCAGAATCCACGCTGCCAGCGCGGTCAGCCCGGCGCAGACGACGAGCGAGGCGAGGAGCAGTGGGACCCGGACGCGCATCGGTTGCATGCTAGGGGCCCTGTTATCCTGGGCCCGTGGAGAGCAGCGCCGGCGCGGGCGGCACCAACTACACGTCCGGTGACGACTACGTGGTCGAGTTTCTCGGCTACCGCTTCAGCTTCAACGCTTCCGACTTCGAGCAGCGCGTCACAGCGGCCGCCGTCAAGCTACGCCTCGTCGAGGCGAACGAGCTCGACGAGGACGAGACGGCCGACCTGGTCGAGCTTGCCGCCGAGGGACGGATCGAGGAGCCGGGCAGCTTGTTCGGCCGCTACCTCGTCCGGCACTGGGAGCGCATCTCGCTCGTCGAGGGCGAGTCGCTCGTCTACTGGCTGCGGAAGCTGATCTTCCGGGGCGCATGGCTCGACCACCGCGTCAAGGAGAACCTGCTCGAGGTCGTCTGGGACGACGACCTCTCCGAGTTCGCCTACCGCGACCCGCGCGGCGGCCGCGCCCTCCTCGAGCTCGCGCCCGTGCCGAGCTGGCACGAGCTCCAGTACAGGCCCTAGT
>JBKPRD010000314.1:0-3515 GCA_046734415.1 Actinomycetota bacterium
CCTCTCGGTCGGCTCAGGAGTCGCCTTCGTCGCAGTGATGATGGCCTACGTCTCGGGGAACCAGCCTCCGAGCCAGGGCCAGGCGATCATCCTCGGCGTCCTGGCCGCGATCGGCTGCGGCCTCGGGATCGGGATCGTCAACGGCTTCCTGGTCACGGTCGTGGGGGTGAACGCCTTGATCACGACCCTGGGCATGCTCGCGATCCTCCGCGGTCTCGCCCAGGTGACCGCCTCCGGCCAGACCGTCCTGCTCGACAGCTTCTCCGGCCTGGGGCAGGGCCGGGTCGCCGCCGCTCCCTTCGACGTCCCGGTCGCGGCGGTGATCCTCGTCGGCGTGCTCCTGCTCTTCTGGGCGGTCATGCGCTACACGGTCTACGGGCGGTCGATGTACGCGATCGGCGCGAACCCGGTCGCGGCCAGGCTGACCGGGATCCGGTCCCGGCGCCTGGTTTTCCTCGGCTTCCTGCTCTCGGGGCTGGCGATCGCACTCGGCGGCCTGATGCTCGTCTCGGAGGTCGGCGCCGCTCCCTCCGGAACGCTCGGGCTCGGGTACGAGCTGCAGGTAGTGACTGCGGTCATCCTCGGCGGCGCAAGCCTCGCCGGCGGACGCGGCTCGATCGTCGGCACCGTTCTCGGCCTGCTGATCATCGGCGTCCTCAACAACGGGCTCAATCTGCTCAGCGTCGACGCTTTCTGGCAGCAGGTGGCACAGGGGGCGCTGCTGATCGCGGCCGTATCGTTCGACCAGCTCCGGATCCGACTGACAGCGAGGTAGCGATGGAACGCATCTGCTTCACCTTCGAGCTCCGACCCGGTACCGAGGACGAGTACAAGCGCCGGCACGACGAGATCTGGCCCGAGCTCGTGGAGGCGATCCAGGAGGCCGGGATCCGCAACTACTCCCTCTTCCGTCGGGGCAGTCAGGTGATCGCCTATGCCGAGTGCCATCCCGATGTCACCACTGCCTTCGGCAAGATCGGCGCCACCGACGTCAACCGGCGCTGGGCGGAGTGGTTCGAGGACGTGATCGTCGCCCTCACGGACGACCAGGGGAACCTCCTCCGGGCCGACGAGGTCTGGCACCTCGACTGAGCGCGCCGGCGCGAGTTAGTCGAAGCGGTAGCCGCAGAAACGGCAGACCTTCGCGGCCGCCTGGATCGTCTCGGCACATTCAGGACAGATCTTGCGCGGTCTGGAGGGGCTGGGGCGGAGGAAGCGCGCAAACGGCGATGCGCTGCGCCACACGCCGGCCTCGGCGTCCACGAGGCAATGCGAGCAGTAGCGCTCGAGCGCCTCGGCGTCGGCATGCTCGCGTCCGTCCGTCCGTTCCCGGATCGCCTTCGCGACCTCGATCGCCGCTTCTAGACCTCGCGAGTCGTTCAGCCACGCGGCGAGCTGACCGCCGGTCCACGCCTTCCGCAGCGCCCGCCGCGGCCTGCCCCGATCGAGCTCCTCGCGCGCAGTCGCCAGCGTGGCCTCCAGTCTCCGCTTTTCCGTGCCCACGAGGATTCGCCCTGGGTTACGTTACCGCGGCCCCGCCGACAAAGGAGACGAGGTGGCCGAGCTGCCGTTCACCGACACGCACGTCCATTTCTGGGACCGCCGGCTGCCCGAGCTCGGCGGCTACTCCTGGCTCGACCTCGAGGCTGAGCACCCTCAGCTCGGAGACTACGGGGCGATCAAGATGGTCCGCTACTGGGCCGACGACTTCATCGCCGAGACGCGTTTCCAGAACGTCCGCAACGCCATCCACGTCCAGGCGGCGCTCGGCATCGAGGACACCGTCGAGGAGACGAAGTGGCTCCAGGCCTTCGCCGACCGCCTCGGGGTCCCGCAGGGGATCGTCGCCTACGTCGACCTCGGGAGCCCCGACGCCGGCGAGACGATCCGCCGGCACAAGGCGTACGCCAACGTGTGCGGGATCCGCGACCTCCGCTACGACGACTACCTGAAGAGCGAAGACTGGGAGCGTGGTTTCGTCCTGGTTGGCGAGAACGACCTGATCTGCTGCGACGACCCGATGGTCGAGGTGATGGCGGACGCCGCCCGGTTGGTCGAGCGCCACCCTGAGGTGACGTACTGCGTCGACCACGCCGGCTTTCCACGCCGGCGGGACAAGGAGTACTTCGAAGAGTGGCGGGACGGCATGCGCAAGCTGGCCGTGCTGCCGAACACCGTCGTGAAGATCTCCGGTCTCGGCATGTGCGACCACGAATGGACGGTCGACACCTTCCGGCCGTGGGTGCTTGAGTGCATCGACGCGTGGGGCACGAAACGGTCCTTCTTCGGAACGAACTGGCCGGTCGACAGGCTCTTCTCGTCCTACGGCGACGTCCTCGATGCCTACGCCGAGCTCATCTCGGACGTCGGCGAGGCCGAGCAGCGCGCGCTCTTCTACGAGAACGCCGACCGGATCTTCAGGCTCGGCTAGGGGCTCTGGCGAGCAACCGAAAGACCAACGCGCTGCGTAGGGCACAACTCCTCGCTGCTGAACCGCGTGACAAGCAGCTTCTTCGACTCTTCGCGAGCGGCGCTTAGCACCTGTGCCGGAACTAGGCACCTAGCTTCGCCGTTATAGGCGAACACACGACAAGGAGGAACGATGGCGGACGGACGGGCAGGCGGAATCGGCTTGGGAGGAATCCTCGTGATCGTCGGGGTCGTGCTCGCGATCCTGCTCGGGCACTGGTGGATCGGTTTGATCATCGCCCTGATCGGGCTGGTCTTTTTCGGCGGCTTTGCGAAGGGCAAGTGGTACTGAGACGGTCTGGCTTCTTCTGATCGGGCTTGCCGTTGGGGTGATCGTCTACGTGGCGACGAGTGGCCACGTGATCTTTCTGCCGCTGATCTTGCTGCTTCCGCTCGGCTGGCTGTTTCGAGGCCCGAAGCGTGGATCGCCGCGCGATCGTTAGTGCATCCAGATGCCTCGTCGTTGTTCGTCGGACCGGTGCCGGTGCTCACCACGCACTCGGCACGTGATGAGTCAACCCGCTTCGCGTGAGCGATCGAGAGACGACCGTCTGCTACGCATCCAGGAGGTCGACGCGTGTCATGACGCGGCGGGGTGCGCAGCTAGGCAAGCACCCACCTCTCTGGCTGCCTGAGCATGGCCCTTAGCGTCTCTCTCCAGCGCACTGATGATCGTCCCCGACCGCACGGACGCGGTGATGAAGCGCGCATGGCTCGAATCCCGCGAATCCTCGCTGGGACCCGATGTCGGCCACCTATTCGCCGGGGCGCAGGCCGAAGCGCTCCAGCAGATCGGGGATGCTGTCGGGCTGCGAGGCCGCGTGCACCCGGGAGAAGTTCGACCTTGTTCGCTGAGGGCGAGGAATCTCCGCTCAGCTCTGTCGAGTCAGCGTTCTACGCCGAACGCGATGTTGACCGTCGTTCGGTACTCCACGATCCGGTCACCTTCGACGCCGCAACTCATCGAGATGACATCCGCACCGGTAATCCCACGCAGCGTCTTCGCCGCCTCCTCGACTGCCGCCTGCGCAGCACGCGCGAAGCTC
>JBKPRD010000315.1:0-11729 GCA_046734415.1 Actinomycetota bacterium
ACGATGCACGCAAGCCCTGCACGCGCGGCCTGCGAGGCGACGGCGGCACCATAGTTGCCGCTCGTCGCCGCGATCACCCCCCGGTAGCCGCGGCGAGCCGCCTCGAACATCGACAGGCTGGCTCTCCGGTCTTTGAAGCTCCCCGACGGATTGGCGGCTTCGTCCTTGACGAAGATCCGCGCGCCGCGACCCGAGGCGGAGACGCTCCGCACGAGGGCAGTCAGGTTCCGCGCCTCTTGCATCGGGGTGTGGCCGACGCCGCGGTCGAGCTGGATCCGCGCGACCTCGTCGAGGTCGTGCCCGACCTCCGCCATCAGCCCCTCGTAGTCCCAGGCCAGACGGCCTCGCCGGAACCGTCCGTAGTCGATCCCCACCGACTGCCGCATGATGTCCGCGCGGCGGTCGAGGAGCGATTGGTAGCTCGAACCGCTCAGCGCACGCCGCCGGGGAAGAGGATCTCGCGGGCGCGCTCTCCTGCGCGCAGAAGCGACGCGGGAGGTGACCCGAACGTATGCCTGTACCCCGGACTGACCTCGACGAGATCGCCTTCGACGAGGCGCCCGGTGGTCGTCCGGATCCGCGTGCGAGACCCGATCGCGCTGTCGTCGACGAGCCGGCCGTTGACCCAGCTCTCGAACGCGACCGCGGCTGTCTCGTCCGGAATCGCCGGCGCTCGCTCGGGCGGCGCAAGCTCGACCCGGTGAATCCGCACCCAGGTTCCTGCGGGAACCAGCGAGCCGTCCACGAGGCTTGTTTATCAAAGCTGCATCGGACGTGCAATGTGATTGAAATAGCCGACGCAAGCGCTCGCAGACCGCGGAGGTATAGTCAGCCGGCAGAACGATGAGCATCGATCCGCTGTTGCCGGTGGACGAGGCCGAGCAGGAGATGATCGAGGTCGGCCGCAAGATTCGCGTACGCCGTCTCGAGGCCGGCCTCACCCTGAAGCGGCTTGCGACGGTCGTGGGTGTCTCGCAGAGCTTGATTTCCCAGGTGGAGCGCGGCCTCGCGAGTCCGTCGATCACGACGCTCCGACGCATCGCCGCCGCGCTCGAGGTGCCGATCGCCGCCCTTTTCCTGGGTGACGAGGCACCGTCCCCGGGCGAGACGGATCGTATGGGCAGGCGGCTCGTCGTCCGCCGGCCGGAGCGGAAGCGACTACACGTTCCCCGGTCGAAGATCGGCTACGAGCTTCTGACGCCGGACCTCAATCGTCGAATCGAGTTTCTCTGGATCGAGTACGAGCCGGGCTCCGTCACGCATCCCAGCCCGATGTCACATCCGGGCGAGGAGAACGCCGTCTGCCTCGAGGGTTCCGTCGTCGTGACGATCGACCACCAGGAGTTCGTACTCGCCGAGGGCGACAGCATCTCGTTCGACAGCGGGCGGCCGCACCAGGTCGAGAACCGCACGGACAAGCGCGCGGTGCTCGTCTCGGCGATCACCCCGCCGTCGTTCTAGTCGTCGCGGCGCCTGAAGTAGTGAGCGCCCGGGCCGCGCGCCGACGCCTCGTCGGCCGGGTTGAGCAGCCCGCACGTGCGCAGGGACAGGCAGCCGCAGCCGATGCACGTCGTCAGCCGTCCGCGAATCGCCCAGAGCGTCTCGATCCGCTCGTCGAGCTCGCGCGCCCAGCTCCTCGAGAGCCGCTCCCAGTCTCGCTTGGTCGGAGTCCGCCGGTCGGGAAGCGTGTCGAGCGCCTGGCGGATGCGCTCGAGCGGCACGCCCGCCGCCTTGCCGGCCTGCACGAGGGCGACCCGGCGCAGCGTGGCACGCTCGTAGCGGCGCTGGTTGCCGTCGGTGCGGCGCGAGGAGATGAGACCGTGCCGCTCGTAGAACCTGAGCGCGGACGCGGCGACGCCGCTTCGCTCGGAAAGCTCTCCGATCGTCAGCTCAACCGGCACTTGACTTAAACATTAGTTGAAGTTGTACGGTGCCGTCATGACGACTGCGAGCGCGCTCGGCTACGAGGATCTGCCCCGGCTGCTCGACCGCCTGAACGGCGACGAGAAGCACGACCCGAGCTCGCTCTCGGCGCTCGATGTGCTCTGGGTGCTCTACGACCGCGTCCTCGGAGACAACGACCGCTTCCTGCTCTCGAAGGGCCACGGACCGGCTGCGTACTACGCCGTGCTCGTTGCGAAAGGCTTCTTCCCCGAGGAATGGCTGGACGACTTCGGGACGTTCGACTCTCCGCTGGGGTACCACCCCGACCGCGCGCTCGTCCCCGGCGTCGAGATCGCGAGCGGGTCGCTCGGCCATGGACTGCCGATCGCCGTCGGGCTTGCGCTCGCCGGGCCGCGCGTCTACTGCCTCGTCGGCGACGGCGAGCTCGACGAGGGGAGCAACTGGGAGGCGATCCAGTACGCGGGCCGGATCGGCCTCGACCGGCTGACGGCGGCGGCGGTCGACAACTCGAGCGCCACGCACGGCTGGCCCGGCGGGATCGAGGCCCGGTTCCTGACGGAGGGCTGGACCGCAGAGCGCGTCGACGGGCGCGACCACGCCGCGCTCGAGCGTGCGTTCCGCGCCGGCGCGGCCGGCCGGCCGCACGCCGTGGTCGCCGAGGTGCGCCGATGACGACGATGCGCGAGCGGTTCTACGAGCTCGTGCCGCGGGTGCTCGAGGACGACCCGCGCGTGGCGGTCGTGCTCGCCGACATCGGCGCGGGCTCGCTGCCCAGGCACGAGCGGATCTTCAACGTCGGGATCCGCGAGCAGCTGATGATCGGCGTCGCCGCGGGCCTCGCCCTCGGCGGCTACCGGCCGGTCGCGCACTCGTACACGCCGTTCCTCGTCGAGCGGCCGTACGAGCAGATCAAGCTCGACCTCGGCCACCAGGACGTCGGCGCGATCCTCGTCTCGACCGGCGCGTCGTACGACGCCTCGACGGCGGGCCGGACGCACCAGAGCACTGCAGACGTCGCCCTCATCTCGGCACTGCCCGGCTGGACGATCCACGTGCCGGGGCACCCCGACGAGCTCGAGGGTGCGTTCGTCTCGGCGCTGCGGGACGACACGCGCGTCTACATCCGCATGTCGGAGGAGCGGAACGCGCGGGCGGTGGACGGGGAGGGCCTCGTGGTGCTCCGCGAGGGCCGCCGCGGCCCGCTCGTGGTCGCGGTCGGACCGACGCTCGACCCCGTGCTCACGGCGACGGCGGACATCGACGCGACCGTCGCGTACCTCTCGATCGTCCGCCAGTTCGACGTCGCCGGCCTGCGCCGGGCCCTCACCGGCACGGACGTCGTGCTCGTCGAGCCCTACCAGGCGGGCACGTCCTCGGCCGCCGTCGCCGCCGCGCTCGCGGACCGCCCGTTCCGGCTGCTGGCGCTCGGCGTGGGCCACCCCGAGCTTCGGCGGTACGGCTCGCCTGCGCAGCATCGCGCTGCACACGGGCTGGACGCGGCCGGGATCCGGGCTGCCGTCCAGGACTGGACGGCAGCTCCGGTCGCGGCCGTCGCCGCGTAGCGGCGGTCTCTACGCCGAGGCGCCCGCGTACATCAGCGAGCCGGGCGTGGTCAGCTGCTCGCCGGTCTCGAGCAGCGTCTTCAGGCCGGAGAGGATCATCGGCCAGCCGCCGTAGATCTCCCCGTTGCCGTCCGGCTGGAGCCGGTCGTGGACGACCGTCAGCCGGCACGAATCGTCGGCGATCTGCTCGATCTCCCAGGTCACCCGGGAGGTTCCCTCGGCCTTGACGTCGTCGCTCCAGAGCGCGTCGAAGCTCTGGACGAGGCGCCGCGGCGGGTCGACCTCGAGGTTCTCGCCGGACGCGATCTCGATCACACCGGAAACGGACGCCGTGTAGCTCGAGCCCGGCGTCCAGTCCGAGTGCGTCTCGACTCCGAAGGTGTACTTCGCTCTCAGCTTCGGGTCGGTGATCGCCTCCCAGAGGCGTTCGGGGGTCGTCTTGATGAAGATCTCGAAGACCGCCGCGGTGTCGCCGGGCGCCAAGGCGACGCCGGCTTCGTGCTTTTCCATCTAGGCCTCCAGTACTCGCTTGAGACCCGTGAGCGTCTCGGCCCACGGCTGTGCGTACTTGCTCACCCACCGGTCGTGGATCAGCTGGATCGGGACAGGGTTCAGGAAGTGGAGCTTCTCGCGGCCCTGCCTCCTCGTCGTGACGAGATGCGCCTCCTCGAGGACCTTCAGGTGCTTCATCACGCCGAAGCGGGTCATCTCTACGCGCGACTCGAGCTCGGTCAGCGTCTGCCCGTCCCGCTCGAAGAGCGCGTCGAGCAGCAGGCGCCGGGTCGGGTCGGCGAGGGCCTTGAACACCGCGTCCATGTCCGACACAATACGTGACCGTTTGGTCACATGTCAAGCGCGTGGGGACAGGCGGTCAGCCTGTCCCGTTGAGAGGCGTTAGCGCGTCTGCGGGAAGCCCAGGTCGACCTTGGAGGTCGCCGGGTCGGGCCAGCGCGACGTGACCACCTTGCCTCGCGTGTAGAAGTCGATGCCCTCCGGGCCGTAGATGTGTCGGTCGCCGAAGAGGCTCGCCTTCCAGCCGCCGAACGAGTAGTAGGCGACCGGGACCGGGATCGGCACGTTCACGCCGACCATCCCCGCCTGCGCGTCGAACTGGAACTGGCGGGCGACGCCCCCGTCGCGGGTGAAGATCGCCGTCCCGTTCCCGTACGGGTTCTCGTTCACGAGCCGCACCGCCTCGTCGTACGAGTCGGTGCGGACGACCGAGAGCACCGGTCCAAAGATCTCGTCGCGGTAGGCGTCCATCTCCGGCTTGACCTCGTCGATCAGCGAGACGCCGAGAAAGAAGCCGTCGCCCTCGATCTCGAACTCGCGCCCGTCGGCGACCACCGTCGCGCCCTGCTCGGCAGCGGTGTCGAGGTAGGAGGCGACCTTGTCGCGATGCTCGCGCGTGATCAGCGGCCCCATCTCGTTGCCGGGCTCGAGGCCGGGACCGACCTTGACGTTCGGGAGCCGCTGCCTGATCGCGTCGATCAGCGGGTCGGCGACATCTCCGACGGCGACGACGACGGACACCGCCATGCAGCGCTCGCCGGCGGAGCCGTACGCGGCCGAGACCGCCGCGTCGGCTGCCATCTCGATGTCGGCGTCGGGCAGGACGATCATGTGGTTCTTCGCCCCTCCGAGCGCCTGCATCCGCTTGCCCTTCTTCGTCCCCGTCTCGTAGACATAGCGCGCGACCGGTGTCGAGCCGACGAAGCTGACCGCGGCGATGTCCGGGTGCTCCAGGATCGCGTCGACCGCGACCTTGTCGCCGTGTAGGACGTTGAAGACGCCGTCTGGAAGGCCGGCCTCCTTGAGCAGCTCGGCCACGTAGACGGAGGCAGAGGGGTCCTTCTCGGAGGGCTTGAGGACGAAGGTGTTCCCGCAGGCGATCGCGGGCGCCCACATCCACATGGGCACCATCGCCGGGAAGTTGAACGGCGTGATCCCGGCGACGACGCCGAGCGGCTGGCGGATCGAGTAGACGTCGATCCCCGTGGACGCCTGCTCGGAGTACTCGCCCTTCAGCAGGGTGGGGATCCCGCACGCGTACTCGATCACCTCGAGCCCGCGCGCGACCTCGCCGAGCGCGTCGGAAGTGACCTTGCCGTGCTCGAGCGTGAGGAAGCGTGCGATGTCGGCGCGGTGCTCGTCGACGAGCTGGCGGATGCGGAAGAACAGCTCCGCGCGGCGCGCGAGCGAGACCTCGCGCCAGCTCGTGAAGGCCTCGTTCGCCGTCTGGACGGCGGCGTCGACGTCCTCGACCGTCGCGAAATCGACCGCGCCGGTCTGCTCGCCGGTCGCCGGGTTCCAGACCGGGCCGCTGCGCCCCGAGGTCGAAGGAACGCTATTGCCTCCGATCCAGTGGTGGATCGACTTCACGCTCGGCGGTGCAATCGTCTCGGTCATCCCAATCGCCTCCTATCGTCGATCGCAGCGTAGCGCGTAGGATTCGGCCGATGGCCGTCACCGAGTCGAGGCAGGCCGAGGGCGAGCGCGTCGTCGCGGAGGACCGCCAGTACCTGATCCACTCGTGGTCGGTGCAGTCCGCGCTCTACCCGATCGCAGTCGCAGGCGGAGAGGGCCGCTACTTCTGGGACTTCACCGGCAAGCGCTACCTCGACTTCGCCTCGCAGCTAGTCAACCTCGCCCTCGGGCACCAGCACCCGAGGCTCGTCGCAGCAATCCAGGAGCAGGCGGGGCAGCTCTGCACGATCGCGCCGTCGCTCGCGAACGACAAGCGTTCCGAGCTCGCGCGGCTCGTCGCCGAGGTGATGCCGGGCGACCTCAACCACACCTTCTTCACGAACGGGGGCGCCGAGGCGAACGAGAACGCGGTCAAGCTCGCGCGCTGGGTGACCGGCCGTCAAAAGATCGTCGCCCGCTACCGCTCGTATCACGGCGCGACCGCGGCGGCGATCACCCTGACGGGCGACCCGCGCCGCTGGTTCGCGGAGCCGGGGCTTCCGGGGGTCGTCCGGATGTTCGATCCGTACACCTACCGCTGCCCGGCCGGACACCCGGAACCGTGCCCGGTCTGCACCGGCAGGCCGCACCTCGAGGAGATCCTGATGTACGAGGGGCCGCACACGGTCGCCGCGGTGATCCTCGAGACGGTCACCGGGACGAACGGGATCATCGTCCCGCCGGACGGCTACCTGCAGTCGATCCGGGAGACGTGCGACCGGCACGGGGTGCTGCTGATCACCGACGAGGTGATGGCGGGCTGGGGCCGCACCGGCCGCTGGTTCGGGGTAGACCACTGGGACGTCGTCCCCGACATCATCACCACGGCGAAGGGGATCAACTCCGGCTACGTCCCGCTCGGCGCGATGACGGTGCGCGATCACGTGTACGACGCGATCAAAGACACGTTCTTCGCGGGCGGCCTGACCTACAGCGGCCACCCGCTCGCGTGCGCAGCCGGGGTGGCGTCGATCGGCATCTACCGCGACGAGGGCGTCGTCGAGAACGCGGCGGCGATGGGCGACTACCTGCGCGGCGCGCTCGCCGACCTCGCGGCCCGCCACCCGTCGATCGGCGAGGTGCGCGGGCTCGGCCTCTTCTGGGGTCTCGAGCTCGTTCGCAACCGCGAGACGCGCGAGCCGCTGGTCCCGTTCAACGCGGGCGGCGAGGCGCTGGAGCCCATGACTCGGATCACCAAGGCATGTCTCGAGCGCGGCCTCTACCCGTTCGTGCACTGGAACGTCTTCGCGATCACGCCACCGCTGAACATCACGCGCGGGGAGCTCGACGAGGGCCTCGAGATCCTCGACGACGTGCTCGCGATCGCGGACGAGTACGCCGACTCGTGAGCATCTACCACGCGGGCAATCGGCACTTCCACGATCGATTCGACACGCGGCGGCTCGCAGACCGGATCGACGAGCGCTTCTTCCCGCGCGCCGAGATCGACGACAGCGACCGAGAGTTCATCGAAAGCTGCGACATGTTCTTCCTCGCCACCGCCGACGCGGAGGGACGGCCGCAGTGCTCGTACAAGGGCGGCTTGCCCGGCTTCGTCCGCGTCCTCGACGCGAAGACGATCGCGTTCCCGAACTACGACGGGAACGGCATGTACCTCAGCGCCGGGAACATCCTCGTCAATGCGAAGGTCGGCCTCCTCTTCATCAGCTTCGAGCAGCGAAAGCGGATGCGCCTGAACGGCGTGGCATCCCACTCCGAGGACGACCCGCTGATGGCCCAGTATCCCGAGGCACAGTTCGTGACGCGCGTCGAGGCGACGCAGGTCTTCCCGAACTGTCCTCGCTACATCCACGAGTACCGCCTCGTGAACCGCTCCCGCTTCGTCCCGCGGGAGGAGTGCTCCACGCCGGTCCCGGCCTGGAAGACTCGCGAGTGGGCAAGGGACGTGCTGCGCACCGAGGACCCGGCGAACGAGCCGGGCGCCGAGGTCGTCGAGCGCTGAAGGCTCACTGGGTCGCCCTCGGAGGGATCGTCGCCGGCTCGGCGGCGCTGCTCGCGCTCGGCGCCACGCGCGTCAAGGAGTGGACGGTGATGACGGACGAGCTCCTGTACACGAAGCTCGCCCAGCACGTCGCGGACACGGGCTCGCCGGTTCCCGCTCTCCACGGCGAGCACGTCGGCTTCCTCGGGGTCGTCTACCCGATCCTGCTCGCGCCCCTCTACGCGGCTTTCGATCCGGTCGCCGCGTTCGACGGGGCGCACGTCCTGAACGCCGTGCTGTTCGCGAGCGCGGCGATCCCCGTGTACCTCCTCGGCCGGCGCGTCCTTCCGCGCGAGTGCGCGCTCGTCGTCGCCGCGCTGTCGATCGCGATCCCGTGGGCGGTGAGCACCGCGACCGCGATGTCGGAAGCCGCCGCCTATCCGGCCTTCGCCTGGGCCGTCCTCGCCTGCCACGGAGCGCTCGCCGAGCCGTCTCCGCGCAGCGACGCGCTGGCGATTGCCGGCCTCGCCCTGGCGTTCTTGACGCGGCCGCAGTTCCTCGTCCTCGCCGTCGTTCTGCCGCTGGCCGCGCTCGTCGTCGACGGCCCTCGACAGGCGCTCCGGCGCCATCGCGTGCTGGCCGGAGCCGTCGTCGTGGCGGCGCTCGTCGTCATCCCGCTCGCCGCGGTCGGCCAGGCCCATCGCCTGCTTGGCCAGTACGGCGTCACGGCGACCGAGGGATCGCTGCTTCCGTCCGGCGTCTGGAAGGCGGCGGCGATCCATCTCGACATGGTTGCGATCGGCCTGGCCGTCGTTCCGTTCCTGCTCGGGACCGCGTGGACGTACTCGAACCTGCGCGCCGGTGCGACGTCGGCGCGTGCCTTCGCGAGCTTCACGGCGTTCGCGCTGCCGCTCCTCGCGCTGGAGACGGCTTCGTACGACCTCCGTTTCGGCGGCGAGGGCGTGATCCGCGGCCGCTACATCTTCTATATCGCGCCGCTACTGCTCATCGCGGCGGCGGCGGCCCTGGTCGGCCGGCTCCCTGTCTGGGGCCTGGTCGGCTCGACGGCGTTCTTCGCGGTCACTGTCGCATTCGCAGGTCTCCCCCGCTTCCCCGGCATCTACCTCGACTCCGCGGAGACGGTTCTGAACGGCGTTCTGCGCGACATCTCGCCGGGCCTGCCGCCCGGGGTCTTCGTCGCCCTGTGCGGAATCGTGCTCGGAGCGATCTGTTTGGGCTTCCGGTGGCTGCCGCGCGCGGCCGTAGTGCTCGGAGTGACCTTGTTCGTCTTCGTCTTTTGCGCGAGCACCACCGGCTACGCGTTCCACCGCCTGCTCTCGAGCCGTACCGCCGCGGACTTCCCGGTCACGGGGCAGGATCGCGGCCGCAACTGGGTCGACGGGTACGCCCGGGGACGCACCGTCGCCTTCCTTCCCTACCCCGTCTCGCGCGACTGGTTCCCGAGCGCAGTGGCCTGGTGGGACGCGGAGTTCTGGAACAACTCGATCGTCCCGACGTACGTCGGCCCGAACGGGCATTTCACGTATGACCCGTTCCCGTCCCGGGTGCTGCGGATCGGCCCCAACGGGGTCGTCGCCGGGAGCGAGGAGGCGCCCAAGTTCGTTCTCTCGGCGTTCTCGGACTCGCGATTCGGCCTGGCCGGCAAGCAGGTCGCCGGCAACGTCGGATTGTCGCTCCAGAAGGTGAAGCGGCCGTGGCGCGCGACGTGGGTGAGCCGTGGGCTCTACCCGGACGGGTGGATCCGGCCCGAGCATCCCGCGGCGATCCGCGTGTTCGCCGAGCCGGGCAATCCGACCGAGCAGGTCAAGCTCTCGGTCACACTCGACTCGCCGCCGGAGGCGCAGCACAGCGTCTCCTATAGCGTCGGCAACGCGACCGGATCGCTGGCGCCGACCGTGCGCGCGGTCGCGGGGACCACCGTGTGCGTGCCGGCGGGAGGGCATGCGGACGTCCCGGTCCGGTCGGGCCGCACCGCGAGGATCGCAGGGCCGCCGTTCGGCCCGGCGCCGGGGCCGAAGCGCGAGATCGGGCTGATCGTGTCGGGCGCGAGCGTGGAGCACACCGGCAACCCGTGCAGCCCGTGAGGCCAGGCGTGTTCGCGTCGCGGCGGTTTCCCGCGTGCGTGCGCGACGAGCTCGAGCGCTCGTTCGAGCTCGACCTGCACGACTCGGAGTGGCCGCTGGAGCGCGAGGAGCTCCTGCGCCGCGTCGCCGGGCGCGAGGGGCTGATGCTGATGCTGACCGACCGCGTCGACGACGAGTTGCTCGACGCGGCCGGCCCACAGCTGCGGATCGTCGCGAACTACGCGGTCGGCGTGAACAACGTCGACCTCGACGCGTGCCGCCGGCGCGGAGTCGTCGTCTCGAACACCCCGGACGTGCTGACCGAGACGACCGCGGAGCTGACGATCGCGCTGATGCTCGCGCTCCTCCGGCGGGTGGTCGAAGGCGACCGGCTGGTCCGCCGCGGGGAGGAGTGGGTCTGGGCGCCGAATCTGATGCTCGGCCGGGGGCTCGGAGGACTGACGCTCGGCCTCGTCGGCCACGGCCGGATCGGGCAGGCCGTCGAGCGCCTGGCGCTGGCGCACGGCATGCGGGTCGTCTGGTCGAGCCGTGGCCGCGGACAGTCCCTGGACACGCTCCTTTCGGACACCGACGTCGTCTCGCTGCACCTCCCGCTCACGGACGAGAGCCACCACCTGATCGACGCCGCCGCGCTCGCGCTGATGAAGCCGACGGCAGTGCTCGTGAACACGAGCCGCGGCCCGATCGTCGACGAGGAGGCGCTCGTCCAGGCGCTGGCGAAGGGGCGGATCGCCGGCGCCGCCCTCGACGTCTTCGAGCACGAGCCGAAGGTACACCCGGGCCTGCTCGAGCTGGAGAACGTCGTCCTCGTCCCCCACCTCGGCTCGGCGACGAGCGAGACACGCGAGGCGATGGGGATGCTGTGCGTCGAGGCGCTCCGGGCGGTTCTGCTCGAGAAGCGGACGCCGCCGAATGCGGTCGTCTAGCCCCGGCGCGGCCGCGCTGAAAGCGACGCGGCGCTCTAGGACACCGGTGGCCGGCGCTCGCGCCACGGGCGCGCCTGCTCGAGCTGGGCGGAGACGCGGATGAGCGTCGCCTCGTCTGCGGGCCGCCCGATCAGCTGCGCACCGAGCGGCAGGCCGTCGTCGTTCCAGAAGAGCGGCAGGGAGACGGCCGGCAGGCCCGTCACGTTCGCGACCGGCGTGAAGGGCGTGAATCGCCACGCCTTGTCGAAGTTGCCCCACGGATCGGCCTCGTCCATCAGCGCGCCGACCGGCGGCGGCGGCTGCGCGAGGGTCGGGGTCAACACCAGGTCGTACCCGGCCCAGAAGCGGACGACCCGCCGCGCCCAGCCGCGCAGCTGCTGGGTCGCGTGGACGTACTCGACCGCGTTCATCTCGTCGCCCGCGTCGAGCAGGACCTGATTCATCGGCTCGAAGAGCTCCCGCGGCTGCCCGCGCATTCCCGGGATCACCTTCCAGACCGTCATGAACAGCCCGAGGAGCTCCCCGTCCGCCCACGGCGGCGTCGACTGCTCGACCTCGTGGCCGAGCTCGAGGAGAAGGGCAGCGGCGTCCTCGGCGGCGGCGGCGCATTCCGGAGCGACGGCCGCGTCGATCGGCGGGGTCGTCGTCAGGGCGATCCGCAGGCGTCCGGGCTCGGCGCCGACCTCCTCGCGGAACGGCCGCGGCGGCGGAGGCGCCCACCAGGGGTCACCCGGCTCGTAGCCGGCCATGACGTCGAGGAGCGCGGCGGCGTCGGCCACGGCGCGCACGAGCGGGCCGCTGGACGAGAAGCCCTCGTGCCCCC
>JBKPRD010000316.1:0-15027 GCA_046734415.1 Actinomycetota bacterium
CCCTTCTTCATCGTCTTCTCTCCCCTAGAGGACAACTGACAGTCAGAGCCGCCGACCCGACGTTGCATTGGATCTCTGTCCGCGCCACCTCCTTTTCCACAGGGCGGCCGAGACAGCGGTAAGCCTCTCAGGCCCGAAACGGACTCGTCAACCTCCCAGCCCCTCACCTGCCGCCAGTTTGCCGGATTGCCACCAGCTCGACACCCGCGGAAACGCCGGGTCGGAGGCCCTTGCGGGTGATCCCGCCCGTTGTTCCACCGGTGTTCTGAACGCTGCTCACCGCTTCATTTTCGGAGAGCCTCAGACTGGTTGGGGTATCGCGTCCTGCGGCGAGAATGGGAGAGGGTGGGCGCAGTCGTGTGGAACAGCACCCCGCACCTAGCCGGCGGCCTCGCCCCTCGACCTAGGGAGAGGACTCGCCCTGCCGAGGCTTGATGTGAAACGCGACCCGTCTGGGAGTTTCCTCGGCGCATACGCCGGTTGAACGGCTCACCGCTGGGCCGTAGACTCGTTGGAGGAAAAGCGCCTAGTGGGCGCGCCTCTCAATCGTCTTGTGCGCGCGCTGGGCGACGGCGAGGGGAGGTAGGGATGCCTAAGTACGTAATTCTCCTGAACTGGACGGAGGAGGGTGTCAAGAACGTCAAGGACACCGTCAACCGCTACCAGGCTGCCAAGTCGCTCGTGGAGAGCAAGGGCGGGAAGTTCGACGCGATCTTCTGGACGGCAGGCCCGTACGACATTGTCGCTGTCACGGACGTCCCGGACGATGAGACGGGAACGGCGATCAACCTGCAGCTCGGCGCAACCGGCAACGTCCGCACGCTCACGATGCGCGCCTTCACCGAGGACGAGATGACGGGGATCATCGCCAAGATGGACTAGACGAGCTTCGCTCTCATTCGCAGGGTTTCCTCGACCGAGCAAGGAACTCCCGTGTCGTACGAACCGGAACCCCGTTCGAAAGAATCGAGGCACCCAGCTTTCAGACCTGGCGATGACCCAAAAAGCGGTATGGCCTCGCTATCAAGCTGAGGCCCGAACTGCGCTCAGCAATCCGTGCAGTGTGTTTAGGCCAGCGGCACGGCGATCCGCTCCTTGCGCAGTCGCTGTGTCGACTCTCGGTCGAGCGTGAGTGTCTTGCCCTCGATGACGACGCCGTAGTCGCGTTCCGCGAGCTCGATCGTCGTATACGCGTCGAGAACGTCCGACAGCACGAGCTCGGGATCGCGATGCAGCGGGTCGCCGTAGCCGGCGGAATTCGGGACAGTGATCTGCAACGTGTCGCCCGCGGACAGCCGAGCCGCGGTCACCTTCGAGGGCCACCGCTCCTCGTTCGCCTGGCCCGCGTTGCGGATCATCGAGGCGTTCACGCCGTCGTGGCCGCCGAAGACGCCCCACGGCGCGTCGGTCTCATGCCGCTCGCCTTCGCAGGTGACGATCGTGTCGACAAGGAAGCGGTTGACGCGCACCATGCCGATCCCGCCCCGGGTGCGACCGGCGGCACATGGCTCGTCGCGCAACTCGTAGCGCTCGGTCCGCATGGGGAACCGCCACTCCAGCTCCTCGATCGGGTTGTTCCGGGTGTTCGCGATCAGGCAGTCGACCGAGTCGAGGCCGTCGCGCGTCGGCCGGCCACCGTACGAGCCCTCGTCCACCTCGAGGTAAACCCAGTATTCCTGCGTCTCCGTGTTGAAGCCGGAGTACGAGATGAAGTGGAGGTGCGCGGAGTTGCCGGCCGTGATCTGTTCGGGCACGACCGGCGCCAGCGCGCGCAACACGAGATCGACCGCGCGCTGCACCTGGCAGAAGCGCGCGAAGCACGCGCGCGGGTAGTTCGGGTTGAAGATCGAGCCCTTCGGCGCGACGACCTTGATCGGCCGTAGCATCCCCTCGTTCTGCGGGACGAAGACGGGGTACGCGTCCTCGTCGAGGAAGATCATCCGCGCGATGAAGGTCATCGCCGAGACGGTCGTGCCCTCGTAGGGGCAGTTGTAGCCTGTCGGCACCTCGTCGCTCGAGCCGGTCACGTCGATCGTCAGCTCGTCGCCCTCGACGATCACTCTCACCTTCACCGGCAGGTGGGTGCCGCGGTTGCGGCCGTCGTCGTCCAGCCATCCCTCCTCGGGCCCGTACTCGCCGTCCGGCACCTTTGCGATCTCCTGGCGGAGCATCCGCTCCGAGTAGGCGATCCAGTCCCGTGCGGCGCCCAGCACCGTCTCGCTGCCGTAGCGGTCGAGCAGCTGGAGATAGCGCTTCTTCGCCAGCTCGCAGGCGGCGATCATCGCCTCGATGTCGCCGCGGTTGTACGTCGGCGTCCGCGTGTTCTCGAGGATGTGTTGCCAGAGCTTGTCCTGGCGTTCGCCCCGCTCGGACAGCTTGACCGCGCGGTAGATGTTCCCCTCCGACCAGTTGTCGACGAGGTCGACCGCCAGGCCCGGGTACGCGCCGCCGATGTCGAGCAGGTGCGCGGACGCGCCCGCGAAGCCGACCAGCTCGTCCTCGAAGAAGATCGGGACGACGATCGCGACGTCCGGTGAGTGCGTCGCGCCGAGGTACGGGTCGTTGTGGAGGATCACGTCGCCGTCGTGGATGTCCTCGCCGAGGAGCGAGATCACGCCCTTGACGATCTTCGGCATCGCGCCCATGAACATCGGCGTCGAGTCCGACTCGGCGAGCTCGTTGCCCTCGGGGTCGAAGATTCCCGCGCCGAGGTCCTCGGACTCGCGGATGATCGACGAATAGCTCATCCGGTAGAGGACGCCGGCCATCTCCTTGGCGATGGCCGCGAAGGCGCCACCGATTACGCGCATCAGGATCGGCGTCGCCAACTGGGCCGCCTGCTCCGCGCGCTGCGCCTGCGAGCAGTCGATGACGATGTTCCCGGAGCCGTCGATCTCCGCGGCGAAGCCCGGCGGGATCACGGTCGTCGAGTCGTACTGCTCGACGATCGCGGGCCCCTCGAGCCGGTCGCCCGCCCGCAGCAGCTCGCGGTCGTAGAACGGGGTCGGCCGCTGCTCCGGCCTCCCCTCGACGTCGAAGACGACCTCGCGCTCGACCGTTTTCGCGCGCGCCGGGTCGCCGTCGCCACTCTCGAGCTCGGCCCACTGCAGGTCGGGGATCAGCCCGATCCCGACCGCGCGCACGTTGACGATCTCGATCTCGGCATCGAACCGGTGCCCGTACTCGCGCTCGTGGGCGGCGTGGAACGCCTCCGCGAGCCGGTCCGCCCAGCCGTCGTCGAGCTCGCCCGCGGGTATGTCGAAGCGGACCTCGTAGCCTTGTCCGACGTAGCGGCAATCGGCGAGCCGCCGCACGAGGCGCCGATCCTCCGGGACGCCGTCCCGCTCGAGCTGCTCGGCCGCCTGCGACGCGAGCTCCTCCAGGCGGGCGCCGAGCCGCTCGCGGTCGAGCGAGCGCAGGAAGTGACGCTCCGTGGCAACGAACTCGTGCTGGAGGTCGCTCGCGAGCAACCCCGTCGCCGAGGTGATCCCGGGATGCGGTGGGACGAGCACGCGCGGGATCTCGAGCTCGACCGCGATGTCGCAGGCGAACAGCGGGCCCGCGCCGCCGGCGGCGACGAGCGTGAACTCGCGCGGGTCGTAGCCGCGCCGGACGGAGTTGACCTCGATCGCCTGCGCCATCGAGAACTTCTGGATCTGGAGCGCCCCGAGCGCCGCCTCCTCGACCGAGACGCCGAGCCGGTCGGCGACCCGCTGCATCGCGGTCCTCGCGAGCTCGACGTCGAGCGACATGTCGCCGCCGAGCAGGCCGCGGTCCGGCCGTAGCCGCCCGAGCAGCAGCTGCGCGTCGGTCGAGGTGGGCTGGTCACCGCCGCGGCCGTAGCACGCCGGCCCCGGGTCCGCCCCCGCCGACTGCGGGCCGACGCGGAAGACGCCGCCCGCGTCCACGTAGGCGATCGAGCCGCCGCCCGCACCGATCGTGTCGATGTCGACCATCGGCACCATCGCCTGGTAGTCACCCACCTTCGTGTCGAGCAGGTGCCGCATGCGCAGCTGCCCGCCCGCGGCCACGCCGATGTCCGCCGATGTCCCGCCCATGTCGAGCGTGACGACGTTCTCGTGGCCTGCCATCCGCCCGGCCCAGATCCCGCCGACGAGGCCGGCGACCGGCCCGGACATCAACAGGTTCACCGGCCGCTCGCGCGCAGCCTCGACCGTCGCCATGCCGCCGGAGGACTGCATCAGCTGTACCTCGCGGGTGAAGCCGATTCCTCGCAGTGCCTCGTCGAAGCGAGCGACGTAGCGCGAGACCTTCGGGCCGACGTACGCGTTCAGCGCGACCGTCGAGAACCGCTCGAACTCGCGGTAGAGCGGCAGCACCTCGTGCGAGACCGACAGATAGGCCTCCGGGAACTCCTCGAGCACGATCTCCTTGATCCGGCGCTCGTGCGTCGGGTTGAGGTACGAGTGCAGCAGGCAGACGGCGACCGACTCGACGCCGGCCCGCTTCAGCGCCCGCACGCGCTCGCGCACCTCGTCGTCGTCCAGCTCGACGAGCACGTCGCCGTCGGGCACAGTGACGCGCTCCTTCACCGTCAACCGGTGGCGGCGCTTGACGAGCGGTCTCGATTGCCATGGCAGCTCCTGCTGGAGCGAGAAGTTGAACGGCTTCTTGTGTCGCGCGATGTGGACGATGTCGCGGAAGCCGTGCGTCGTGATCATCCCGGCCTCGGCGCCGCTGTGCGTGAGCACGATGTTGGTCGCGACGGTCGTCCCGTGCAGGAGGTTGTCAACGTGCCCTAGGGCGACGCCGGCCTTCGCGCAGAGCGCCTGGACACCCTCGACGACTCCGCGCGAGGGGTCGTCGGGGGTCGACGGGATCTTGTCGACGGTGATCCGGCCCTCCTCCTCGTCGACCAGGATCAGGTCGGTGAACGTGCCGCCCACGTCGACGCCGATGCGCTTCACGCCTGCACCTCCTGCAGCGCCGGAACGATCGCCTGCCCAACCAGCTCCATCTGCTCGAACCCTCCGTTCAGATACGCGGCCGAGACCTCGTCAACGCCGAGCTCGCCCAGCTCCCTGATCTTCTTCAGGCACCGCTCGATCGGCCCGGCGATCGCGAAGTCGTCCACGAGCTCACCGGTCAGGTAGCTCGTGTGCTCGGCCGACGAGTCGAGGTGGCCGGCGTAGTAGTCGTACTCGTCGCGCGCTGCAACGAGACGCGTCATCTCCTCCGGCATGCCGTGCTGCGGGTTCCACTTCAGCGCGTACGCGATGTGGTTCGCGCACGCCGCCGGCGCCCAGCGGCACTGCTCCCACGCTGCCTCCTGGTCGTCGGAGACGTGCATGGCGCAGATCGCGGCGATCTCGACCTCATCTGGGTCGCGCCCCACCTCCGTAGCGCCGGCGCGCACGTGCTCGATCGCCCAACGCACGGACGCGGGATGGACGCCGACGTAGATCATCACGATGTCGCCGAGCGCGCCCGCGACGCGCAGGTTCTTCGGCCCGGTCGCGCAAAGCATGATCGGCACGCGCTCGTCTGCCCAGCGGATGCGCGTGCCTGCAGCCTCCTCGCCCGCCATCCAGGCGCGCAGCCGCGGCACCGTCTCGGCCAGCTCGGACGTCGGCACGGGCTTGTGCCCGAGCGTCCGCACCGCGTTGTCGCCGCGCCCGATACCGAGGACGACGCGTCCCGGGTGCAGGTCGGAGAGCGTCGCGTGCGCGCTCGCGGTAACCGCCGGGTGGCGCGTGAGCGGGTTGGTGACGCCGCTGCCGACGACGATCCGCTCAGTGGCCGCGAGGGCGTGGGTCATGTAGACGTAGAGGTCCTGCCAAAGCATCTGGCCGTCGACGAGCCAGGCCCGGTCGTAGCCTGCCCGCTCCGCCGCGCGCACGGACTCGACGAACACCGGGAAGTCCTCCGGGAGAAAGTGCGCGCCGAGCTTCACGACAGCCGCTCCAGGTCGGCGAGCGTCTCCTCGAGCGAGCGGACCTCTCCCCAGCCGACGCGGATCATCTCGATCGCCGGCTCGTGCAGGTGCGGCAGCGTGGTCCCGGTGCACTCCTCGACCACGATCGGCTTGAAGTCGCGGAACATCGCGTCCTTCGACGTCGCCGCGATGCACTGGTTCGTCAGCACGCCTCCGATCAGCACGGTCTCTGCGTGGAGGCTCCGGAGGACGACCTCCAGGTTCGTGTTGAAGAAGGCGCTGAGCCGGACCTTCTCGACGATCCAGTCCTCCGACGCGACCTCGAAGTCGTCGTGGATCTCGTACCCCCACGTCCCCCGGCGCAGGCCGCCGTCGCGCAGGAACGGCCGTAGCTGCATGAACGGCCCGCCGTCGTCGGTCCCGCGTGTGCCGTGCCGCGTCCAGATCACCGGCACGTGCGCAGCGCGGCAGGCAGCGACGAGCCGCTGCGTCGGCTCGATCACGCGGCGCATGTGCGAGACGTCGATCCCGCTCTTCGCGTACCAGCCCTCCGGATGCAGGAAGTCGCGCTGGTCGTCGATCACGACGAGCGCGGTATGGCCGGGCACGAGGTCCCAGCGGACGGCTTCGTATGGGGTCGTCACGAGAACAGCCGGAGGTTCTGCGGATCGTAGATCGGCTGCGGCACCACGACGGCCGGACGCGGCTCGCCGAGAATGTCGACCGTCAGCCGCGTTCCCGGCTCCGTGTGCTCGACCGGAAGGTAGGCGAGCGCGACGCTCTGCTCGACAACGTGGCCGTAGCCGCCTGCGGCGACGTAGCCGATCGGCGTGCCGGCCGCGCGCACCGGCTCGTTCCCGTGCGGGTCGGCGTCCTCCGTCTCCACGGTCAGGCACGCAAGCGTACGCCGGACGCCTTCGGCATGCTGGCGCGAGAGCGCTTCACGACCGACGAAGTCGCCCTTGTCAAAGGCCACGAACCGCTCGAGCCCCGCCTCGAGCGGCGTCCAGTCGGCGGACATGTCCGCACCCCATAGGCGGTAGGCCTTCTCGAGCCGGAGCGACTCGAGCGCGCGGTACCCGAAGTCGACGAGGCCGAGCGGCTCGCCTGCCTCCCTGAGCCGCTCGTAGAGCGTCCGCTGGTGCTCGACCGGGTGGTGGAGCTCGTAGCCGAGCTCCCCGACGTACGAGACGCGCAGCGCGAGCGTCGGCACACCCGCCACCTCGAGGTGCCGTGCGCGAAAGAACGGGAACGCCTCCCGCGAGATGTCGTCCTCGACCAGGGGCTGGAGCAGGTCCCGGGAGCGCGGGCCTGCGAGGGTCAGGACGCCGTGGCGCTCGGTGTCGTTTCGCAGCTTCACCGAGCCGTCGTCCGGCAGGTGCCACTCGAGCCAGGCGTAGTCGTGGAGCTCGGTCGCCGCGGCGGAAACCACATAGAAGCGCTCTGGCTCGGTGCGGGTGATCGTCACGTCGCACTCGATCCCGCCGCCCGGCCTGCACATCTGCGTCAGCGCGATCCGGCCGAGCGCCGGCAGCCGGTTCGCGCACAGACGGTCGAGGTAAGCCTCGGCGCCCGGGCCCGAGACGCTGTATTTGGCGAAGCTCGTCTGGTCGAGCAGGCCCACCGCGGAGCGCACGGCCCGGCACTCGCCGCCGACCGCCGCGTGCCAGTTGCCCCGACGCATCGAATACTCGTCTCTGTCGCCGTTGCGCGAGAACCACAGCGGCCGCTCCCAACCGAACCGGAACCCCATCACGGCACCTCGCTCGGACAGCAGGTCGTGCAGGGCGTCCCGCTTCAGCGGGCGCCCCGCCTCGCGCTCCTCCTCCGGGTAGTGGATCGCGTACTCGCGTGCGTAGACGTCGATCGCCCGCGGGACGAGGAACGATGCCGACTGTGCGTACTCGCCAAAGCGGCGGACGTCGAGCTCCCACATGTTGTCGCTCGGCTGGCCGTCGATGATCCACTCGGCTGCGTAGCGCCCGGCGCCGCCGGCGAAGACGATGCCGAAGATGCTGAAGCCGGCGACCACGTGGAAGTCGCGCAGACCCGGCACCGGCCCCATCAGGCAGCGGCCGTCCGGCGTGTACGCGTCAGGGCCGTTGACCACGCTCTTGATGCCGGCGGTTCCGAACGCGGGCAGCCGGGCGGCCGCGTCCGCAAGCGCGGTCTCGAGGCGGTCGAAGTCGGGCGGCAGCAGCCGCGCGTGGAAGCCGTCCTCGACCTCCCACGGCCTGGTGGCGCGCTCGAACGGGCCGACCAGCAGCCCCGCCCCCTCCTGCCGCACGTAGAAAGAGCCGTCCGGATCGCGGAGGACCGGCAGCTCCCGGGGCAGTCCCGCCACCTCCGGAATCGCGTCGGTGACGACGTAGTGGTGCTCGAGCGAAACGAGCGGCAGGTCCGCACCCGCCAACCGGGCGACCTTCGGCGCCCACTGGCCCGCGGCGTTCACGACGGTCCCCGCGCGAATCTCGCCCCTCGCGGTCGTGAGCGTCCACGCCCCGCCGCGGTGCTCGAGGGCCGTTACCGGCGTGTGCCGAAAGATCCGGTCGCCCGCACCTGCGACGAACGCCCGCGTCAGACTGCTCGGATCGACGTGCCCGTCCGTCGGCAGGTGCGCCGCCGCGAGCAGGTCACCGACCTCGATCAGCGGGTGCAACTCCCGGGCGCGCTCCGCCCCGACGATCCCGACCGGGACGTCCAGGAGCTCGGCCGTCGCGGCGCGATGCCGAAACTCGTCGACGCGGTCCGGCGACGTCGCCAGCCGCACGCTACCGCACTCGTGGTAGTCGGCGTCGAGCGTCTTGTAGAGCTCGACGCTGTATCGGAGCAGGCCCGTGAGGTTGTAGCTGGGGTTGAACTGGGTGCAGAGGCCGGCCGCGTGCCAGGTCGAGCCGCTCGTCAGCTCGTCCTCCTCGAGCAGCACGACGTCCTCCCACCCGAGCTGCCCGAGGTGGTAGAGCAGGCTGCAGCCGGCCACACCGCCCCCGATGATCGCGACCCTCGCATCCGCGAGCACGTGTGGGATGATCCTGTATCTCGAATTGAGGGGGCGCGATGAGCGACATCCAGCAGGCCCTGGAGACGATCTTCTCGGCGGATTCCGCCGTCTACCAGCGGCGCGGCTTCCAGCGACGCATCGGCTTCGGCACGCGGCCCGCGCTGATCCACATCGACCTTGCGAACGCCTGGACGCGTCCGGGCAACGCGTTCAGCTGTGACGGGATGGAGACGATCATCCCGGGCGTACAGCGGCTGAACGAGGCCGCGCGCGCGAAGGGGATCCCGATCGTCTACACGACCACGGCGTACGCGGTCACTGACGGGCCGAACACCGACATGGGGCTCTGGCACCACAAGATCCCGGTCGAGGTCCTCCAGCTCGGGACCGACGCCGTCGCGATCGACGAGCGGATCGCGCCCGAGCCGGGCGAGCACGTGATCGTCAAGAAGCACGCGAGCGCCTTCTTCGGGACGCACCTGGCGAACATGTTGCGCGCCGCCGCGATCGACACCGTGATCATCACGGGAGTGACGATGGCCGGCTGCGTCCGGCACACGACCGAGGATGCGATCGGGTACGGGTTCCGGCCGATCGTCGTGCGCGAGTGCGTGGGAGACCGAGTCGCAGGCGTCGTCGAGTGGAACCTGTTCGATATCGACGCGAAGTTCGGCGACGTCGAGCCACTCGAGACGGTGCTCGACTACCTTGGCTCGGTTGCGTCGCCGGCCGAAGCGACGGTGGACATCGCCTCAGCCTGAGAAGCGCCGGGGCGACAGCAGGCCGATGTCCAGCGACGGGACTCGCCGCGCGCGAACTGCGCGACGATCTCCCCGATCACGCTCGCGAAACTGAACCCGTGCCCCGATCCGCCCCCGGCGACGACGACGTTCTCGTGCTCGGGGTGGAGGCCGCGGAGGAAGTGCTCGTCGGCTCGGCCTCAGTGATTGCGGTTGCCATCACTTCTCTCCTTTCGCGGGTGATGCTCGTGTCGGGGATTGGAACACACTCGAGGGCAGACGGATAGGGTGGCCGGCGTGGACGGTCTCGATGGCGCCGTCGCCGTCGTCACGGGTGGAGCCTCAGGCATCGGCGAGGCATGCGTCCGGCAGCTGCAGCGTGCGGGGGTGACCGTTCATGTCGTCGATCTCGCGGCCGACCCGCCCGTGGATGTCACCGACCGCGACGCGCTGGACTCGCTGGCGATTCGCCTGGATCGTCTCGACGTGCTGATCAACGCCGCGGGCGTCCTGACGGAGAACAAGCCGGTCGACGAGCTGTCGGTCGAGGACTTCAGGCGGAACTTCGAGATCAACGTCCTCGGGACCCTCCAGGCCTGCCAGGCGTTCGGGCCGTTGCTGCGCGAGCGCGGTGGGGCGGTCGTCAACGTCGCATCCCAGGCTGCGCTCGTATCGCTTCCGTCTCAGGCGGCGTACACGGCCAGCAAGGGAGCCGTCGCGGCATTCACGCGTTCACTGGCGATCGACTGGGCCGCGTACGGAGTGAGAGCGAATGCAGTCGCACCTGGATTCACCCTGACCCCGATGACGGCCGCGTTCTTTGAGAACGAGAGGTTCTTCCGAGCGGCCACCCGCCGGATTCCACTCGGCCGCCTCCTGGAACCGGATGAGATCGCCGGCGCAATCGTCTTCCTCGCGAGCCCGCTGGCAAGCGCCGTCACCGGCGTGGTGCTGCCAGTCGACGGCGGATGGACAGCCGGCGAGCCGGCGCTGCCTTGGTAGTGCACTGGATCACGCTTAGCAGTTGTACCGGGGCTGCCTGGAAGGTGGCCAGGAGGTCGCCAAGCGGGCTCAGAGCCGGTGCAGGTAGAGCGCGCGCTCGTCCGGCGTGAGCGAGCGCGTGGTGAGGGCACGGGCCCGCGCCAGTACGTCGGCAATGGGGCCACAGAACTCGCAGCTCCAGGCGGCGGAACCTTCGGTGCCGACGACTTCGATCCGCGAGCCGTTCCCCGCGAATCTGACGTCGGTGACGATCCCCACCCGGCCCGGGAGCGCGACGGATTTGCCGCTCTCCGCGAGCTCCCACACCCGCACCGTCCCGTCCGCGCCACCGCTGACGATCTCGTCGCCGCTCGGGCTGAACGCCGCGTCTTCGACGGTGCCGCGATGGCCACGGAGGACGACGACGCCTCCGTCGCCAAGGTTCACCACGCGCAAGGAGCCGTCCAGCATCGCCGCGAGCAGCTTCGCCCCGTCCGGGCTGAACTCCAGCGTCAAGACTGCTCCGGGGACGTCCACTAGCAGCCGCCGGCGGGGCTTCGTTGCGGCGCCCGCATCCAGCTCCGCGACGTCCCAGACGCCGATGGCGCTCGTCTTGCCGTTGTAGCCGGCAGCGGCGAGGCCACGGCCGTCGGCGCTGAACACCGTAGCCGTGAACGTGACGAACTTGTTCGCCGCCGGTTGCGAGCGCGCCAGCACGAGGGCGTGGCGCCCCGGCCAGCGCAGCAACCGGAGGCGGCCTTTCTCGGCGCTCGCGAGCCAGCGGCCGTCCGGGCTCAGCGCCGCGTCCACGACCTGGCGGTCGACGGCCAGCACTCGCGCATGTGAGCTCGTCGGCAGGTCCCAGAGCTCGATCGCACCTCGGTCGGCAGCAGCGACCGCGCGTTGTCCGTCGCCGTCGAAGGAGAGATGCGCGGGATCGGCCACGTCCTCGAGCAGGCGGCGAGGGCGGTCGACATTCGTCCACGCGCCGGGCCCGCCCTGCGGCTGCGCCGCGACGAGCGTCCCGTCGCGAGTGAGCGCGACGTGGGTCGAGCCGGCACCGAGCTCCCGTTGGGGGTTCGGCTCCCAGACTCGGATCACGCCGTCGTCGCCGCCGGCGAGGACGCGTCGCCCGTCGGCGGAGAATGCGACCGCCGTCACGGGTCCGCTCGCTCCCGTGAGCACGACCGGCTCCGCCGGGTGCGAGAGGCGCCAGACGCCCACTGCGCCCGCCTCGTCGCCGGCGGCGACCGTCTCGCCGTCCCGGCTGATCGCGACGCTGCGGAAGCTGTCGGTGCCGGCGAGCGTCGTCGGGCGCCCCGAACTGCGCCACACGGTGATCCCATTCCCGTGCATGGCTGCGAACCGGCTCCCGTCTGCGCTGACGGCGACCGCGCCGACGCCGGCGATCCGGCCGGGGAGGGAGAAGCGTCGGCCGGAGATCCATTCGGCCAGGCCACCGCCCCCGTCGGCGAGCGCGACCGTGCGGCCGCCGTGTCCCGCGAATGCGGCCGCCACGACCGGTGCTGTGCCCACTCGTTCGCTCCGGGCGGCGGCAGGTGCGGCCCAGCGCCAGCGGATGAGCCGACCGCTCTCCTCCATCACCGCCAGCGTCCGGGCGTCTGCGAAGGCAAGCGCGACCGTGCCAAACCCCGAGCCGAGCGTCGCCGCCGCCACGTCGATCGGCGCCGGCGGCGTCGTTCGACCGAGACAGAAGGGCGAGGTCACCACCCGCAGCGGCTCTGAGAGCGGCCAGAGCGTGATCCAGCTCTTGTCGCCCGCCGCCGCGAGCCATCGCCCGTCCTCGCTGAAGGCGATCCGAGTGTGGCCCTGCGCCTGGACAAACGACGAGCAGAGATTCGAGGGTGAACTCTTCGGCAGCGGCAGGAGGACGGCGCGCGCGCCGCGCCGCCTCAGCCGGGCGAGGCGGACGGTTCCGTCCGCCAGCGCCATGGCGACCGTTCTCCCCGTCGGCGCAAAGGCGACGTCGGACACGAGCGAGCGAACCGTCTCGCCGGGCACGTCGACCTCCGCGAGCGGTCGCTCCGCTGCGACCGCGCTTCGCAGAGCGTTGTCCGCCTCCGCCGTGGGGCGCGCGGCGACCGCATCGACCGCAAGCAAGAGACTGAGCTCCGGATCGAGCGAGAGCCTGGAGCTCGACGCGGTCGCGAGCTCGCGTGAGCGGGCGATCGCCGCCTCCCGCCGGGCTGTGTCGCGCTGCAAGAGCGCGAGGATCCCGAGCAGGATCGAAACCGCCAGCGCCAGCACGACGCTCGCGACCGTGACCTGAAGCCGGCGCGTCTGCCATGAGCGGCTCGCGATCAGAAACTCGGTCTGCAGGCGTGTCGGCCGCGGCTCGGTGCGCTCCGCCTGCCGCGCGAGCCACGCTTCGGCGCTCTTCAGGTCACGGCCGCGGAGCAGTAGGCTGCGGTCGCGGCCGCTCGCCTCCCACCGGAGCGCCGCCGTCAGCCACTGGCGGTGCTCGCGGACCCAGTCGAGATCGGTCGCGAGTGCCGTCGTGAGCGCCTGCACCGAGGCGTCGAAGTCGTCCTCGTCGCGAAGGTAGACGTACTGGCGCGCCGCCAGCGGCTCAGGAACATCATCGCTCTCTTCGAGGACGACCGGCACGAGCCGCTTTCCGAGCTCGAGCGCCTGGTCGAGCTCGCGGAGGCAGTACTGCGACCGGACGGACCGCGGGCTGATCGCGAACACGAACGTGTGCGCGGTCCGGATCCCGACCGCGAGCTCCTCGCCCCAGTCGGCCGTGGGAGGAATGTCCTCGACGTCTACCCAGACGCGCCAGTTCGCCGCCTCGAGCGCGGCGGCGAGGCGCAGCACGACCTGCTGATCGCTGCGCGAGTACGAGATGAAGACATCGGGCGCGTCGTCCTGCCCGGTGGCGGCCTCCGCGGGTGGCCCGTCAGCGAGCTCACGCTGCTCCGTGGCATCGGTGGGGTGTGCCACCCGCTACGGGCTGCCCTCGAGAGCTTCCGCGAAGCACGTCTTCTCGTTCTTCGTCAGCGAATCGAGGAGTGGCCCGGACTTGATTATCAGGCGCCGCGCCTGCAGCCGATGGTTCGCACGCAGCAGGAACATCGCCTGCCGCCATACCTTCAGGTACCCGACCTCGTTGAGGGCGGCCGTCCGGACACACGCCTTCTCAGTGCCGTCGAGCGCGGCCGTGATCGACCCGATCAGCCGCGTGGCGAGGTTCGCGAGCTTGAGGGCCTCCCGCAGCGTGCACGGCGTGTTCTTGCGCGGACTTGCCGCCAGGCACTTGTTGAGCGCCTTCTGCTGCTGGACCTCCGCCAGCTGGGCGGCGAGCACGACGCGGATCGTGCTGAGGTTGTCGCCGCGCGCCGCGCCCGCCGGCAGCGCCGCGGCAGCGAGGAGCCCGACGACGGCGAGCGTCGCAACCCGAGCGCTCGCCCGGCGCCGATCTGGCCGCAGCGACAGCAACGTGCGTCTCTCCACTGGCCGCCCTTCGCGTTGTCGCCGCCTCTAGCCAAGCACTCGCGGCGACAGATGTCAATTCGACGAGGGGCGGCCGCCCAGACGATTGCAAACCCGCCTCCGACGCGCGGGCTCTCTCCCGCTAACAAGCTCGAGCCGCTCGCCACTCAGACCGTCCAGGTTGCTCACGCATACAACTGCCTCAGCTCCTGGGACACGATCCTCCATTCGTCGGGGCGGATCCCGCCGTTTCGAAGGTTGTCAACGAGAACGGGCAAGCCCTACCCCAAGCCCATGCGTAGCACGGGGGGGTTGCGTTCTTACAGTTCTTGGACTCAATAGAGGAAGGAGCTGCGCCCAGAAGGGGGAGAGGCCTGGCCTTCTGGGCGCAGCTTTAGTTTGACTTGTCTTGTGTCCCATGTCACGTCGCCAGGCCACTCCGCATCACGCAACCTCGAGATAGTCACGGAGATCCGGCGCAAGCTCGCGCAGCTTGTCGAGCGCCCTCGCCTCCAGTTGACGCGCCCGCTCGGGCGTCACGCCCAATTCCCTTCCTACCTCGACGAGCGACTGCGGAGCCTGCCCCGCTAGACCGAAGCGAAGCTGCAGCACGAGGCGCAGACGATCGTCGAGCGAGTTGAGGGCGCTCCGAACCTCCTCTCTTTGCACGCGCTCGGCTGTCGTTGCTTCCGGATACGCCGACTTCGTGTCGTCCTCGAGTAGCGCGGTGCCGGCGCTCCGCTCCTCTCCCACGGGGGTTTCGAGACTGATGGGCTGCTGCTCGTAGTTGATGAGCTCGGCGACGCGGCGGCAATCGAGACCCGCCTCCGCGGCGATCTCGCTCAGCAGCGGCTCGCGATTCAGGCGCTGCCGTAGGATCTGCTGCGATCTACGAACTGCCCGAATCTGCCTTCGGATATAGATCGGCACGGGAACGATCCGCGCGTGGCGGTCCG
>JBKPRD010000317.1:0-6049 GCA_046734415.1 Actinomycetota bacterium
GCCGGACGCAGCAATGGCGATCGTTCACGCGCTTGCGCTGGACGACTACCAGTCTCTGCGCTCGACCCGCGCCGCCTACGAGCGAGCGCTGCTGCTGGCCAGAGCTGAGCCCGAACGGCGCTTCCTCGAACGGCGGCTCGATGAGCTCTGAAGGCTCTCTGTTCCCGCGCAGGCAGCTCGTTCGTCGCCTCGGCGCAGTCATGGGACGCTGGAACTGGTGGCTTCCGCGCTGGCCGGCGCGGTTGCTTCGTGTGTCACCGACGCTCCCGCCGCCAGCGGCCGATGGCGGAGGCGAGGCTTGATACGCGCGACGACGCGCTGGCGGCGACTGATGGGTCATGCGCCGTCACGCGAACCCGGGGCCGGCGCTCATGGCTGACCTCCTCGATTACGCGCCGATCGCCGCGGCAGCGTTTGCAATCCCCCAGTTCTTACCGCAGATCCTCAAACTGCGGACCACGGACGACACCACGGGAGTCTCTTGGTCGTGGGCGACCCTCACGAGCGTGAACAACGCCTCCTGGATCGTCTACTTCGCGTTCTCGGGCTACTGGACGGCGCTCGTCCCCGCCTCTTCGGCGACGCTTCTGGCCGGCACGCTCGCGACGATGCTCGCGATACGCGGACAGGCGAAGACACGGTCAGCGACGCTGATCGGCGCCTGGGCCACCCTCCTCTTACTTGGCCTCACTGCCGCCGGGCCCACCGGTCTTGGAACGCTTCTGACGGCAGCCTTCATCCTGCAAGTGACGCCGTCTGTCTGGACAGCGTACGGGACGGACCGTCCCACCGGAATCTCGCGCGGGACCTGGATGCTCATCTTCGGCGAGCTTTCCTGCTGGACGGTCTTCGGTGTCCACAAGTCCGACCCGCGCCTGATCGTCCTCGGCCTCACCGGAGTCGTCGCCAGCGTTCTCATGCTCGCTCGCATCCAGCGCACACGCCGAGCGGAAACCCTTCGCGCCGCACGGAGCTGGGCATTGCGCTCAAGAACTGATGCTCGGAACCACGTGCGCGGGTAGACAACGCTTGGATAGGTGGGTGCGCGCGCAGTCTCAGCGGGGAGATCGGCGACAGCGGCGCCCCGGATCAGCTGCGGCGTAGGTATCACCCACGCACCAACTTACTCGAGTCCCGCGGAGGTTGGGGTGAGCCGTTTTCGCGGGGTGTCCCGACACTGAAAACTAGTAGTTGGGTTCACCCGCGGTGACGATGCCGTGTTCGTAGGCGAAGACGACGGCTTGGACGCGGTCGCGCAGATTGAGCTTCATGAGGATGCTGCCGAGGTGACTCTTGACGGTCGCTTCGGTCACGACGAGTCGTTCCGCGATCTCGCTGTTTGAGAGCCCGCGCGCGACGAGCACGAGCACCTCTCGCTCGCGGGGCGTGATTTGCTCGAGCAGAGCTGTGGGTGGTTCGAGCGGGTCGGTGCGGGCGGCGAAGTCCTCGATCAGCCGGCGTGTGATCGAGGGCGAGAGCAGCGCCTCGCCGCCGTGGACGACGCGGATCGCCTCGAGCAGGCGCTCGCGGGGGGCGTCTTTCAGCAGGAAGCCGGCGGCGCCGGCGCGCAGGGCGCCGAAGACGTACTCGTCGAGGTCGAAGGTCGTCAGGACGAGCACGCGCGGCGGCGGCTCGATCCCGGCCGCGGTCAGCCGGGTAGTCGCCTCGACGCCGTCCATGCCGGGCATGCGGATGTCCATCAGGACGACGTCGGGTCGCAGCTCGCGTGCGCGCTCGATCGCCTCGGCGCCGTCGCCTGCCTCGCCGACGACCTCGAGGTCGTCTTGTGTCTCCAGGAAGAGCCGGAAGCCGGTGCGGACGAGTTCCTGGTCGTCGACGATCAAGAGCCGGATGCTCACGCGTCACCACCGAGTGGGAGTTGCGCGGCGACGCGGAAGCCGCCGCCCTGTCGCTGCCCGGTCTCGAGCTCGCCGCCGAGCAGCGCGACCCGTTCGCGCATGCCGACAAGGCCCTGCCCGGGGGTCAACACGCCGAGCGTGGGCGTGCCGTCGTCGACGACCTCGAGCTCGAGGCGGCTGTCGCGAAACGCGAGCGTGACGGTGACGTTGCTCGGGTCGGTGTGCTTGAGCGTGTTCGTCAGCGCCTCCTGCACGATCCGGTAGACGGAGAGCTCGACGCCGCTCGCGAGCGGCGTCGGCTCACCGATCACCTCCAGGCGTACCGGCAGACCGGCTTCGCGGTAGCCGGCGACGAGCTCGTTCAGCTCGGCGAGCGAGGGCTGTGGGTGCGACTGCGCGGTCTGTTCGGGCTCTCGCAGCAGCGCGAGGATGCGCCGCAGCTCGGCCAGGCTCTGCTCGCCGCTTCGCTCGACGCGGGCGAGCGTCTCCTCTGCGGCGTCGGGTGCGCTGCGCAGCACGTCGCGCGTACCGCGAACGCCGAGCAGCATGACGCTGACCGAGTGGGCGACGATGTCGTGCAGCTCGCGGGCGATCGAGGCCCGCTCCTCGTGGACAGCGATCCGGGCGAGCTGCTCGCGTTCGCGTTCGGCGGAGGCGGCGCGCTCCTGGAGCTCGCGCAGGTAGCGACGCCGCGTCTGCGCGTAGGCGCCCAGCGCCCAAGCGCCGATCGTGAGAGCGGCGGCGATGATCGCGCCGAAGGTGGCGGAGGTTTGCCGGCCGGGCGCGTCCACGGTGACGGCGGAGAGGGTCGCGGCGGTCGCGGCCGTCAGCACGAGCGCCGCGAGCGACACCCGTAGCTCGCAGTAGGCGGCGGTAGTGTAGAGCGCGATCAGCATGGACAGGCCGCTGGGGTCGTCGCCGAGCGCCTCGATCGCCACCCCCGCCGCGAGGATCGTCGCGAGCACCGCAACTGGCGCTCTGCGACGCAGCACGAGCGCGCCGCCGGCAACGACAGCGAGCGCGAGCGACGGCGCCGCCGGCGCTCCTGTAGCACCGATGATCTGGGCGAGCTCCGCCGCCGCCGCGAGGAGGGCGAGCGCGAGGTCGAACGCGAACGAGCGCCGGCCGCGCGGCCGGCGCTCGCCAAGGCGCGCTCGGTCCAGGTCGCTCATGCCAGATCGCGCCGGCGCTCGACGACGATCGCCGCAAGCAAGAGCGGCAGCGTCCAGGCGGCCAACACCAGCCCGGCGCTTCCCCAGGAGAGCTTGTCCGCGGTCGGATCGCCGGCCAACGTCACCGCCGCGCCGAACGGCGTGAGCTCGGCGGCCTTCTCGTTGACCTGGATCAGCAGTGGCGTCGCGATGAACATCAGGGTCAGCGCACCGACCACGCCCGCGACCTGGCTTCGAACGAGCGCGCCCGCCGCGACCCCCATGATCGCGCACAACGCCGCGCCGACGACGCTTCCCGTGGCCACGGCGGCGATCTGGCCCGAACCAAGCGACGGACCCGGCTCGCCACTCAGGAGCGGGAGGCCGAGTGTCAGCGCCACCGCGGTCGCGAGCGCGCCAAGAATGATGCCGGTGAGCGCGTAGGCACCCGCCCGCGCGAGCAGCAGCCGCCCGCGGCGACCCCCGGCCGCGACCGCGGCCGGAGCGGCTGTGCGGTGACGGTACTCGCCGGCCGCGCCGACGAGCCCGAACAGGATCAGCAGCATCGGGATCCCCGCGATCGCCTCTTGCTTGTCCGCGGCCGTCGTCAGGTCCCGCGACAGGGTGATGATGAGAGCGTTGGCGATCGCCACCGCCACCCCGAGCGCTGCGTAGCCGAGGACGGTGCGGGTGGTGACGACCTTGATCAGCTCGCCTCGGAGAAGCGCGGTCATGCTGCCTCCTCTTCCGTCAGGTTGAAGAACACTTCCTCCAGCGAGTCGGCGCGAGGCGCCAGCTCGTGCAAGACGATGCGCTCGTCGTGGGCGAGCTCACCGACCTGCGCGGCGTCCAGCCCCTCGATCGCGAGCCGGACGCCGCCCTCGAGGAACTCGACCCGCCCGCCCGCGCGCTGCACCGCCGTCGCGAGACGCTCGCGCGTGGGCGTGCGTACCAGCACGCCGCCGCCGCGAAACTGGGCAAGGTCGTCGATCGAGCCTTGGCGTACGAGTCGGCCCTTGTGGATTACGACGACGTCGTCGACCGTCTGCGCCGCCTCGCTCAGGACGTGGCTCGAGAGTAGGACCGTTCCGCCGCTCGCCGCGCGTTCGCGCAAGAAAGTGCGCAGCCAGCGGATCCCTTGCGGATCGAGGCCGTTCAACGGCTCGTCCAGAACCAGGATCTGCGGGTCGCCGAGCAAGGCTGCGGCGAGCCCCAGGCGCTGGCGCATGCCCATCGAATAGGTTCCGACGCGACGGGCCGCTGCCTGCTCGAGCCCGACGAGCGCGAGCGCCTCGTCGACCCGACTACGCGGCAGCCCCGCCAGAGCGGCGAGCGACCGCAGATGATTGCGCGCCGAGCGGCCGGGATGGGTGCCGGTCGACTCGATGTAGACGCCGAGCAGACCGGCCTCCGCCGCGAGCGACGCGACCGGACTGCCGTTGACGAGCGCGCGGCCGGCGGTGGGGCGGGCAAGCCCGACGATCACCTTCAGCGCGGTCGTCTTGCCGGCGCCGTTCGGCCCGAGAAAGCCGGTGACAGCACCCGCACGCACGCTGAACGACAGGCCGTCAACCGCTTTCACCGCTCCGTAGCGCTTCGTCAGGCCCTCGACCACGATCGGCGCGACGTGGAGATGTTGATTCGTGCTCATGCCGACAGGATCGGTCACGGCAATCTCGCGCGCATCGGCGCGAAGGCCGAACTTCGCGTTCGACCCGAGACGGATGGCGGGCCGCCCGATCTCAGACCACAGGTGAGGAAGCCGGGCGACCCTCGCTTCGGTCCGTGCGAGCCCCAGCCGACCCGAGGGCAGTTCCATGCTCTGGAGAATCTCGTCCCAAGCCCCGGGACTCGAGAGCAGCACGCTCACGGGCTTCATCCTCCGTCGTCAGTTTTGGCGGCGGCGGGGGTCGTCGTGCGCGGCTGGCGTCTTGCGGAACGGGACGTTGGCGGGGGCGGTGCCTATCTGCGCCGGAACGTGATCGCGAGGTCGTCGTCCCAGGTCGAGTCGTCTCGGGACAACTTCCAGAGGCCTTCGATCGTGTCGCCGTCGGCGCTGATCTTCCCGTTGAACTTCTGCGAGAAGCCCGGCGAGTGCCGCCACATGCTCCAGACGCCGTCGCTCAGGCTCACCTGGTAGATGCGGTGGACGCCGCGGGAGTCGAAGTAGTTCATCGACAGACCCTCGTCGTCGGCGCCGAAGACGATCAGCGAGTCGGGAAACTCAGGGTCGTCGGTACGCGAGCGCTGGAGGAGGAATCGCTCGCCCTCGAGCCACTCGAACTCGGCGGTGCCGTGGACGACAGCGGACGGGAACATCGGATGCGTCGCTTCGATCTCCCACGTTCCGACGAGCGTGTCGAACGGCTCGACCTTCGGGTCGATCGGCATCTTCGGCTGCAAAGGTACGTGCAGCACGGTCTGGCGAGCTGCACGAGGTCGCTTCCACGCAGTACCGCGCGCGGATGCTTAAGGCTCTGTAGGGGTTATCGGAGAAGAATCAGCCGGAAGGGGGCGCACATGGCCGCGGAAACGACGTTGAAAGCGTTCAGCGTGAACGTGAGGATCAAGATCTCGGCGCTCTGGACGTCGATGCTGTTCGTCTTCGCCTACGTCGACCTCTTCAGCCTCTATCGACGCGACGTCCGGGCCGACCTCGACGCTGGCGAGGTCAGCGGCTTCACCATCAACCAGTCGTTCCTCCTCGGGACCACCGTCTATGTCGTCATTCCCAGCCTGATGGTGTCCTCGTAGCAGGGGTTCTGGGAAGCCCTCTGACGGACTCGAACCGTCGACCCCTCCTTACCATTTTGGGGTCGCGGCAACCGGTGGCAACCCGCGGCAACGGTTTCTGCCTGTTTGAGCCGTTTCCGCGGCCCTCCCATTTGCGACCGGTTGCCACCGGTTGCGACCGCTCTGCTCCATAAACGCTCCATCCTTAGTGCGGCTCGATGGGGTCGGACAGCACGGGCACGGCGCGGTCGTTAATCGCCGTGCCGTCACGCAGCTTCGGCCGGTGCATAGATCAGGCACGGCGAA
>JBKPRD010000318.1:0-5530 GCA_046734415.1 Actinomycetota bacterium
GTGGGGGTACGGCGCGTGCAAGAGGCAGCGGCGCGCATCTGAGCGCTCCGCTAGGGTCGATTCGTGGCGTCGGTCGACGTTCCGGTCGGGCTGCTCGGGTACGGGACGGTCGGCTCCGCGGTCGATCGGCTGCTCCGGGAGCAGGCCGCGGACATCGAGCGCGCGACGGGGCACCGGCTGCGCGTCGTCCGGGCGCTCGTCCGCGACGCGACGCGCGAGCGCGGCGCGGGCGGCGCGCTGCTGACGGAGGACGTCGCCGAGATCCGCGACGACCCGGAGGTGGCGGTCGTCGCGGAGGTGATGGGTGGGCTCGAGCCGGCCGGCGACTACGTGCTCGAGCTCCTGCGTGCGGGCAAGCCGGTCGTGACCGCAAACAAGCAGCTCGTCGCCCGCCGAGGCGCGGAGCTCTTCGCGGTCGCGGCCGAGGCGGGGGTGCAGCTGCGCTTCGAGGCCTCCGTCTGCGCGGCGATCCCGGTGATCAAGGTGCTGCGCGAGGCGCTGGTCGTCTCCAACGTGCACCGCGTGCTCGGCATCGTCAACGGGACGACGAACTTCGTCCTCACCGAGATGGAGGGCGGCGCCACGTACGACCAGGCGCTGGCCGAGGCGCAGCGGCTCGGCTACGCCGAGGCAGACCCGACCGAGGACGTCTCCGGCCGCGACTCGGCCGCGAAGATGGCGATCCTCGCGACCGTCGCGTTCGGCTCACGCGTCACGCCCGACGACGTGGCGTGCGAGGGGCTCGAGCGCGTCGGGCCGGCGGACGTGGAGGCGGCGCGAGAGCTCGACATGGTCGTCCGCCTGGTCGGCGCCGCGACGCTCGTGGACGGGCAGGTCGACGTCCGCGTCCGGCCGGCGCTCGTCGACCGGCGTCACCCGCTCGCGGCGATCGAGGGTGCCTTCAACGCGGTCTCGCTCCAGGGAGACGCGATTCGGGAGATCACTCTCGAAGGCCCGGGCGCAGGCGGGCTCGAGACCGCCTCGGCCGTCGTCGCCGATCTCGTCACGATCGTCGGCACGACCGGCACCGGCTTCCTCCAGAACGACGCCTGCTGGCGCGACCTGCCACGGCTCCCGGAAGGCGAGGCCGTGTCGCCCTTCTACGTTCGGGTCGAGGTCGCCGACCGGCCGGGCGTCCTCGCGCTCGTGGCGCAGCGGCTCGCGGCGCAGGACATCTCCGTCGCCCGCCTGGTCCAGCGGCCGGACGACGACAGCGCGACGCTGCACATCGTCACCCACGAGGCGCCCGCGGGGCGGCTTCGAGAGGCGCTCGACGAGATCGACGCGCTCGACGAGACCAGAGGCCGCGCCTCGGCGCTCGCGGTGATCTCCGACCGGGGCGTAGCGGAGCTCGGTTGGCGTTGACGGTCACCCTCGGCGAAGGCAGCACGCCGCTGCTCCCCGCGCCACGGCTGTCCGCGCGCCTCGGCTGCGAGCTCTGGCTCAAGTGGGAGGGCGCGAACCCGACCGGGAGCTTCAAGGACCGCGGGATGACGGTCGCGGTCTCGCGAGCGCTCGAGCGCGGTGCCCCGGGCGTGGTCTGCGCCTCGACGGGCAACACCGGCGCGTCGGCGGCGGCCTACGCGGCGCGCGCCGGACTGCCGTCCGTGATCGCCCTCCCGAGAGGAGCCGTCGCACGCGGCAAGCTCGCGCAGGCGATCGCCGTGGGGGCGGAGCTGCGGGAGGTCGACGGAACGTTCGAACAGGCCCATGCGCTCGCGCGCAGGCTCGCCGACGAGGAGGGCTGGGTCAATGTCAACTCGACGAACCCCGACCGGATCGAGGGCCAGGCCTCCGCTGCCCGCGAGGTGGTGCAGGAACTCGGCGGGCCGCCCGACGTGCTCGCGCTCCCGTACGGCGGGGGCGGGAACACGCTCGCCTACGCGCGCGGCTTCGACGAGGCCGGGGCCGGAAAGCCGCGCCTCCTTTCCGTCCAGTCGGCGCAGCGGGTGGACACGGTCGCGACCGCGATCCGGATCGCTGAGCCGGTCCATCGAGCGCAGGCGGAGGCGGTGACGGAGGTGTTGACCGTCGCAGACGACGTGCTGCTCGAATGGTGGCGGGCGATCGGCCGGCTCGAGGGGCTGTTCTGCGAGCCTGCCTCGGCCGCCGGAGTCGCGGGCGTGGCCCAGGTGCGACCCGTGGGCCGCGTCGTCTGCGTCATCACCGGTCACGGCCTGAAGGATCCGGACGCCGCGGAGCAGCTGTGAGTATCCAAGTTCGCGCGCCGGCGACGACGGCGAACCTCGGACCGGGCTTCGACTGCGCGGCCGCGGCGCTCGACCTCTGGAACGAGGTCGAGATCGCCGAGGGCGACCGGCCTCCGGACCCGGCGCACATCGGCGTGCGCGCATTCGGACTCGTCGCTTCGCCCGAGGGGCTCGAGTTCCGATGGACGTCGATCATTCCCCGCGCCCGCGGCCTGGGCTCGAGCGCCGCGACAATCGCGCTCGGCCTTGTCGCTGGAGCGCGCTGGTCGGGGCAGGAGCTCTCCGCGGAGGACCTGCTCGCCCGCGGAGCGCCGCTCGAGGGACACTCGGACAACCTCGCCGCATGCCTCGCCGGCGGCGTGTGCCTCACCTGGGACGGGCGGATCGAGCGGCTCGCGACGACGCTCCCGCTTTTGCCTGTCGCGGTCGTTCCGACGGAGCAGGTGCGGACGGCAGACGCACGCCTCGCGCTGCCCGGCCAGGTCTCGCATGACGACGCGGCGTTCACGGCCGCCCGCGCCGCTCTCCTCGGTGCAGGTCTCGCCCGCGGCGACCCGGCACTTCTGGCGGCTGCATTCGCGGACCGGCTGCACGAGCCCTATCGGCCGTCGCGAATCCTCGATGACGTGCGGGCCGCGCCGCCGCAGGGCGCCGTCGGTGCGACGCTCTCGGGCTCCGGGCCGACCGTGATCGTCTGGGCCGACGACGTCGACGCCTGTGCAGCCGAGCTCGCGGAGCGCTTCCCGGCCGAGGAAGTGCTGCCGCTCGCCGTCTCGGCGGAGGGCGCTGCCTGAGGATCCTGCGGCAGCTTGAGATCGCCGCCCGGGGTCGAGTGGCGGCGGATCGAAAAGGTCGCGTAGCGATCGCTCCGCCAGCTGCTGCAGCGGTACTCGGGGCGCCTGGTCGACGAGGCCGTGGACGCCCTGCGGACGCTCGCGCCGCCAACATCCTCAGAGCCGAGCACGAGCCATGGCTCACGATCGACCCGAAGCCGATCGTCGCCGAGCGCGCCTACGACACCGTTGCGATCGTGCGCGACGCGGAACCGACACGGGCGGAGCTCCGTCGGCGCCTCGACGCGCTCTCCGACCTGCTCGGCCTCGACCGCGAGCGGATGCGGCTGTGGGGGACCCGGGGAAGTGCCTTGCCTGGGACGACTCGGACGAGGCCCGGCTCTTTGCGGCGGTAGGCTCTCGGCGATGAGCGCGATCACGGGTGACGAGCTCCGAGAGCTGATGGGCGAGCCGTCCGCGCTCGTCTGCTCGAAGGTGAATGACCGGCTCAACGACCTCACCCGGCAGTTCGTCGAGCAGTCTCCGTTCCTCTGCCTCGCGACATCCGCCGCCGACGGGACGTGCGACGTGAGCCCGCGCGGCGACCCGGCGGGCTTCGTGCGGATCCTCGACGAGCGCACCCTGCTCCTCCCGGACCGGCCGGGCAACCGGCTCGCCGACTCGCTCCGCAACGTGCTCGAGAACCCGCACGTCGCGCTCCTGTTCGTCATTCCCGGCGTCTCCGACACGTTCCGAGTCAACGGTCGCGCAGAGATCGTCACCGACCCGCAGCTGCTCGAGCCGTGCGTGGTGGAGGGCAAGGTGCCGAAGCTCGCGCTGCGGATCACGATCGAGCAGGCGTTCACGCACTGTTCGAAGGCGTTCCTGCGGGCGCAGCTGTGGGACCCGGAGGGGTACGTCGACCGCGGCGAGCTGCCCTCGCCCGGTGAGGTGATGCGGTCGCTAAACCCGGAGGTCGAGCCCGAGACGTACGACGCCGAGCGCACGGAGCGGTACGCCCGGCGCGAAGGCTTCTACTGATCTACCGATTCGTCGACTGCGGGTACGACCTCGCGAGGGTCGATGCGGGACGGGAGGCATACCTCCGCGAGCACGTTCCCGGCGCCTCGTTCCTCGGCATCGACGAGCTGTCCGACCTGTCGGTCGACAGGCAGGGGCGGCACCCGCTGCCGAGTGCGGAGCGCTTCGCCGCCGCCGCCTCGCGGGCCGGGATCGGAGACGGCGTCTTCGTCGTCGCCTACGACCACGGCGGTGCGGGCGGGGCTGCCCGGCTCTGGTGGCTGCTCCGGCACTTCGGCCACGACGACGCAGCCGTCCTGCGCGGAGGATTCGACTCGTGGCTCGGCCCCGTGCGCGGCGGCGAGGAGAAGATCGGCGCTGGCAACTTCGTCCCGCGACCGCGCACCGGCGACACCGTCGACGCCGAGGAGCTCGCAGGGCGACTCGGCGAACCCGGGCTCGTGGTCGTCGACGCCCGCGCGCCGGAGCGCTACCGCGGCGAGGTCGAGCCGATCGACCCGGTCGCCGGTCGCATCCCCGGCGCCATCAACTGGCCGTACGCCGCCGCCGCGAACGTCCCGCCCGGGCTCCTCGCCGCGGACGAGATCGTCGTCTACTGCGGCTCCGGCATCACCGCCTGCGTCGACCTGCTCGCGCTCGCGAAGGCCGGGTGGCCGGACGCGAAGCTGTATCCCGGGTCGTGGAGCGACTGGTGCACTCGCGGGCTCCCGTCCGAAACCGGCTAGGCGAACTTCGTGGCGTTCGAAACCCTGTCTCTGAGACCGGGGTTGCGCCAACAGTGCCAATTCTTGTCCACAGCTACCGGAACGCCCCGATCAGCGCGCCCCCGCCGACGACGAGCGCGGCGCCGAGCAGCAGGTGCCGGCCGACGAGCTCTGTGCGGCGGAGCAGGAGCACCGCCAGCAGCACGGCAAACAGCGACTCCGTCGCGACGAGTGGGCTGACGATCGAGACGCGCGACCGGTAGAAGGCCTCGAACAGGAACGCGTACGAAGCGCCCCAGAGGACGCCCGGCACGACGAAGTGCCGCCCCTCGCGGGCGAGGTCGGCGAAGACGCGGCGGCGCCGGAGGATCAAGAGCACGACGAAGACGAGTACGGTCCCGGAGAGGATCGTCACCGACGCGGCGAGCTGTGGCGGAACGGCGCTGTCGGCGGCGATGTGGCGGACGACGTTGTCACGGGTGGCGAAGAAGACGGTGCAGCCGAAGGAGTAGGCGAGCCCGATCGTCCGGAAGTGCTCCGGCCGGTCACGCTCGGCGACGAGCGCGATCCCGCCCGCCACGACCAGGACTGCGCCGGCGAGCAGCGGCAGGGTCGCAGGCTCGTCGAGCGCGGTGACCGCGATCGTGACGGCGATCAGGGGAGCGGCGCCCGCGATCACGGACGCCCGCGCCGGCCCCGCCTCGCGGACCGCCAGGACGAAGAGAAGCTGCGCGCCGCCGGGTGCGAGCAGCCCGGCGAGGAGGTACGGCCAGAGCTTGCCGCCCCACTCCCGCCCGGCGAG
>JBKPRD010000319.1:0-8438 GCA_046734415.1 Actinomycetota bacterium
CGTCGAGAACGGGAACCCCGAGGTTCGCGCCGACGCAGCCGCCGCGGCGATCCTCGCCGAGAGCGGCGCCCGCGTGGCGGCGCAGCTCGTCGGGACGAACCTCGGTGCGACCGCGGACGACCCGAGGGTGCGCCACGTAGAGTCGCTCGCCGAGGCTGCCGCGGACGCGTCGGAGCGCGCGCTCGCCGCAGCGCACTGAGCGTCGTACGATCCAGGCATGGCCCAACCGGACCCCAACCAGGAGCAAGCGCCGCCTCAAGAGCTCAGGCCCGCCTGGAGCCTGCCCGCAGGGGCCGGCGCGGAGATCTCACTCCCCGTCGAGTGGCCGGGCGAGGTCACCCGCGAGTGGGCGTGGGGCGGCTCGACCGGCAAGGGCGTCCGCGTTTGCATCCTCGACAGCGGTGTCGACGCGGACCATCCACTCGTCGGTGAGGTCCAGGATTCGGTCGCCGTGTCGCTCGGCGAAAACGACGAGGCCATCATCGCGCCGGACACGGAAGGCGACCTCTGCGGGCACGGAACGGCCTGCGCCGGAATCGTCCGCTCGCTCGCGCCGGACTGCGACCTGACGAGCGTCCGCGTCCTCGGCGCGGGCTTCACGGGCAGCGGAGACATCCTGCTGGCCGGCCTGCGCTGGGCAGTGGAGCAGGGCTTCGACGTCGTGAACATGAGCCTCTCGACGACGAAGCGCCAGTTCGCCGGGATCCTCCACGAGCTCACCGACCGCGCGTACTTCCGGCGCACGGTGCTCGTCGCGTCGGCGCACAACATGCCGGTCGAGAGCTACCCCTGGCGCTTCTCCTCGGTCATCTCGGTCGGCAGCCATGAGGAGGCGGATCCGATGACCTTCTACTACAACCCCGATCCGCCGGTCGAGTTCTTCGCGCGCGGCGTCGACGTCGAGGTCGCCTGGACGGGAGGCGCCCGCATCCGCTGCACGGGGAACAGCTTCGCGACGCCGCACATGACCGCGCTCTGCGCGCTCGTTCTCGGCAAGCACCCCGATCTGACGCCGTTTCAGCTCAAGAGCGTGCTCTACCTGACATCGTCGAACGTAGGAGGAGGTCGATGAGCGAAGAGCTCAAGGCCGCGGTCGCCGCGGGCGTGGTCGGATCCGAGGAGACCTTCCGCGAATTGCTCCAGTCGGTGGTCGAGGTGGCGCGGGCGATCTTCAGTGCGCAGGCGTCGTCGATCTTCCTCCTCGACGAGGAGAGCGACGAGCTCGTCTTCGAGGCGATCGCCGGCCCTGGGGCGGACACGCTCATCGGCCAGCGCTTCCCGTCCAGCACGGGCATCGCCGGCTGGGTGCTCGTCACGCGCCAGCCGCTCGTGATCGAGGACGTGACCGAGGATCCGCGCTTCGCGAAAGGCTTCGCCGAGACGACCGGCTACGTCCCGAAGGGACTGATGGCCGTGCCGCTGCTGCACGAGGAACGCGCACTCGGCGTGCTCGAGGTGCTCGATCGACCGCAGCGCACGCAGTTCTCTCTCGTCGAGATGGATCTTCTGGGCCTGTTCGCCAGCCAGGCCGCGATCGCGCTCGATCTCCTGCGGCGGGCGCGGCACGCGGAGGCCATCCTCTCCGCAAGCGGCGAGGGCGCCGACGTGGTCGCCCGGCTGGCGACGACCATCGAGGGGCTCGACGACGAGCAGCGCGCGGCAGGGCTGCGGTTGCTCGGAGCGGTCGAAGAGGTCCTGAAACGCGACGAGGGCGGCTGAGCCGCCCTCGTTTTGTTACGCCCTTCGGCGCGCCTTACGCTGTGTTCTGACCGGTTGTCTGGCCGATCGTCTGGCCGATGAGGCTATGCGCCTCGACGTCGTCCGGCTCGTCGTCGTCGGTGTGGGCGGCTGTCTGGTCGGCTGTCTGGCCGACGAGGCTATGGCCCTCGACGTCTGCCGCTGTCTGCTCGCGGTCGCTGGCTGTCTGCTCGCGGTCGCTGGCTGTCTGCTCGCGATCCTCAGTCACTCGTTTCTCCTCCTTTCGTTGCATGCCGCTTGCATCGAAATTCATTCACAAGACGGTCGTTGGTTCCGAAATCTTCCCTCTTTTCGCAAACGCAGGTCAATAGCGCATCGCCGGCGGCTTTGTACTTTGTAGCGACCCTGCCATTGTTCTCCTGTGCTCGGTTCGTTCCGCGAGCGGTTCGGGGAGTCGACGGATGCGTTCCGGGCCGTCGTCACTAGCCCCGCGCTCCGCCGCGTAGAGCTCTCCTGGGCGGCCTCGATCACCGCCTACTGGGCGTTCATCGTCGCGCTGGCCGTCTATGCGTACGACCAGGGCGGGGCGACCGGAGTCGGCCTCGTCGGCGTGATCCGCGTGCTGCCGGCCTTCATCGCGGCTCCGTTCGCGGGCGTCCTCGGGGACCGCTACCGGCGCGAAGTTCTCCTCGTGGTCCTGTCGTTCATCCGAGCGGGCTTCATGGCCGCGACCGCGCTCGTGCTCTTCGCGGGAGGCTCGACCTGGCTCGTCTACGCACTGAGCGGCGGCGTCGCGCTCATGGCCAGCACCGTGCGTCCGATGCAGTCGGCGCTGCTTCCGCAGCTCGCGAAGACACCCGAGGAGCTGACCGCCGCGAACCTCGTTCTGACGACTGTCGAGAGCTCCGGCATCTTTCTCGGGCCCGCGCTCGGCGGCATCCTCCTCGCGGCCACGAACGCCCAGACCGTCTTCGCCGCCGCCGCGGTCGCCTTCGTCGTGGCGTCGCTCCTTCTGGTCGGCCTCCGCGTCGAAGCTCCACCGGAGCGTCAGGCCGAAGGCAACTTCATGCGTGAGTTCTTCGGCGGCTTCGGCGCTATCGCGAGTGACCGCCACCTCACACTCATTGTGATCCTGTACGGGATCCAGACGTTCGTTGCCGGTGCGCTGAACGTCCTGATCGTCGTCGCATCCCTCGAGCTCCTCGATCTCGGCGAGTCGGGCGTCGGCTTCCTCAATTCGGCCGTGGGCATCGGCGGGCTGCTCGGCGCGATCGCGGCCTTCGCCCTCATTGGCCGCCAACGCCTCGCCTCGGACTTCGCGTTCGGCCTGATTCTCTGGGGCATTCCGATCGCGCTGATCGGGATCTTCCCGCGCCCTCCCTTCGCGCTGTTCCTGCTCGCCATCGTTGGAATCGGGAACACGGTCGTCGACGTTGCCGCGCTGACGCTGTTGCAGCGGACCGTGCCGGACGAGGTGCTGACCCGCGTGTTCGGCGTCGTGCAAAGTGTCTTCATCGGGACCATCGGGCTCGGCGCGATCATCGCTCCGCTGGCCATCAACGCGGTCGGGATCCGCTGGGCGCTCATCTTCACGGGCGCGCTGCTGCCCGTGAGCGCCGCGCTCACTTGGCGGCGCATCACCGCGCTGGACGCCGAAGTGATCGCGCCGACCAAAGAGATCGCCCTGCTGCGCTCGATGACGCTCTTCAAGCCGCTCGCGGCGAGCACCATCGACCAGCTCGCGGCGAGCGTGATCCCGGTCCGAGCGGATGCGGGAACGGCGATCATCCGCGAAGGCGACCACGGCGACCGCTTCTACCTCATCGAGTCAGGTGAGGTTGAGGTCTCCGCCGATGGGGAACACATCGGGACGATGGGTCCCGGTGACCACTTCGGGGAGATCGCGCTCCTGCGCGACGTGCCCCGCACCGCGACGGTCACCGCGAAGGGCGAGGTCAGCCTCTACGCCCTCGAGCGCGACGAGTTCCTGAGCGCGGTCACCGGGCATCCGGCCAGCGCCGAGGCCGCGGATGCGGTCGTCGCCAGCCGCCTGTCGGGCCTTCGTCCCGGGATGGCCTCGATCTGATGGAAGCGACGGGCGTGCTGCTGATCGGAGGGTTGAGCCGACACTTCGGCTCCGTCAAGGCGCTCGCTCCCCTGGGGCCCGAGACGCTCGCCGAGCGAGCCTGGCGCACCCTTGGCGAGGCGTTTCCGGATCGAATCGCGGTCGGCAAGGAGGCGGACCAGCTCGGACTGCCCTTCGAGGTGCTCGACGACGGGATCGGTGTGCGCGCTCCGATCGCGGGTGTGGTCGCGGGCCTGCGTGCCTCGGCGACCGAGGTCGCGGTTTTCCTCCCCGTCGACTGCCCGCTCGTGACTCCGGAAGCTCTGCAGGCGCTCGCCGAGGCGTGCGCGGACGCCGCGGTACCCGAGAGCGGCCCGCTTCCGGGTGCCTACGCGCAGACGGCGCTGCCGGTGCTCGAGGCTCGGCTCGAGGCGGGCGAGGTGTGTTTGCGCGACGCGCTAACGGAGCTAGACGTCCGGACCGTCGAGCTCGACAGCGCCCTGCTCACGAGCGTGAACACCGAGCGCGAGCTCGACCGACTACGAGCGATCGCGACGTAGCGGCTCGGCTTCGGGCTCGGCGAACGCGTAGAAGACGAGGTAGCTCATCGCGAGGAACGCGGTGAAGAGCACCATCACGGCGAGGGCACGCGGGTGGTCCTGCGGGTGGGCCACGTGCGGCAGGAGGTCCTGCACGATCAGCCGCGGCCTCGTGAAGACGTCCCAGGAGTTCCAGCGCTCGAAGCGTCCGAGGTAGACGCCGAACGCGCCGAGCGCGAGGGTCGCCAGTGCGAAGGCCCAGGCCTGAACGGCGCCGAACGCGCGGCCAACGACACGCTGCATCAGGTAGAGCGACGTGAAGCCGAGCAAGAGCCCGGCCCAGGCCGCCGACGAGACGAGCGGGATGTCGTACCAGATCGGCGCACCGACCGATTCACCAAGCCACTTGAAGTCTGTGACGATGTACAGGGCGTTTGGGAAAAACAGGAGCCAGAGCCCGCCGGCCGCCCAGAGCTGGAGGCGGCCAATGCCTTTGCGGTAGCCGTCGTAGGCATATACCGCGAGCCCGAACGGAATCCACGCGAGGAACAAGTTCCAGACGAGGTTCGTGTAGTAGTCGGTGCCGGTATAGACGACGCGCACCGCGACCATCGCGAAGACGAGAGCGGAGAGCCCCACGAGGGAGGCGAGGATGGCCAGGCGGCGGCGACTCATGGCCACCAGGTTAGCCGGGCTGCGGCGGTGGCCGCTCCGGGTAGCGCGGGAGGCCGTCGTCCGGGATCGGCTCCCACTCGGCGGCGTAGGCGGTGAATTGACGATACGAGGGCCGGACGCCCGGGTCGTCGTCGAAGAGACTCATACGGACGGATGCGATCTGGCCGGTGTCCGGACTGATGCTCCAGAGTGCCGAACCGCAGGCGGAGCAGAAGGCCTTCGGGAACCCGTCGGGCGGCTCGTAGGCGCGGACGAGCTCTTGGCCGGTGACGCGGATCGAGCCGGGCACGATGCGCGCCTGCGGGGACGCCGCGGTTCCCGTGCGCTTCTGGCAGCGCGTGCAGTGGCAGTAGCTCGCCGAGACGGGCGGCTCGGTGAGCTCGAAGCGAACTCCTCCGCAGAGGCAGCCACCGGTCAGGGCCTCGGCCACGAGCGAGAGTCTACGGCCGGAGTGGAGCTAAAGGATCGCGCCGACCGTGGCGAGCCCCGCAGGGCCAAGGAGCTCGGTCGCTCGGCGAAGCGCCTGGAAGAGGGCAGCACCGGCGCCGACGAGGGCTCCGCCCTCCTTGAGTACGCGGGCCGCTGCACCGAGATGCTCTCCGACCTCGTAGCGATCCGGCCTCGTCGCGGCTGCCTCTTGGGCCGCGGCGTCGAGCGAGCCGTTCACCGTCTCGAGCTCGGAAGGGGAAAGACCCAGCCCGGCGACTTCCTCACGCGCCCGGGCGATCGTGCGGCGGAGCTCGATGGTCTGCCAAGTCGCTTCCGCGTAGATGCCGCCCTCGATCGTCGCGTCGCCGCCGATGTTCTGAATGCTCGCTGCGTTCTGCTGTCCGAAGGTGACTTCGTCCATCGTCACCGCCTCCTCTTGTTGCAACTGTGTCTATATGACGGGTGCCGAGACGTCCTTCTTCCAGTCCCGGAGCGGACCGCGTCCAGGCGCAGGGCTCGCAGCTCCCAGGCCGCCTAGCCCTCGTCGGACATAACGGCCCGATCTCCCGGATGGCGCGGCGTTTACAGCACCGGAACTGTACGGTTGAAATCGAGCGAGAAGTCGAACCGTGACGAACCGTCCCCACCCACGCAGTAGGCGCGCCGGTCGGCGCGCTACCTGGTCACGCAAGCCCAGCATTCCAGCATGAGCGGCTTCTGGAAGGGAGCGGTCGGCCTGATCGTCGCGCGACCGCTGATCGCGATCGCGCTCGCCGTGGTGGTCGTCGCAGTCTCGTACTTCGGCTTCACGCGCCACCAGACCACGCCGGTCACCCACCGCAGCGAGCGGGTCGGCCTCACCGAGAAGCAACAGATGCAACTCGGAAGCGAGCAGTACGCGAAGACGCTTAGCCAATACCGGGGACGAATCGTCTCGTCGGGCGTCGCCCACACGGAGGTTCAGCGGGTCGCCAGGCGGATCGAGGCGGTGGCGGGCCGCGACAAGCCCGACTTCGTCTGGAAGGTGACGCTCCTGCGCAAGAACGAGGCCAACGCCTACTGCCTACCCGGCGGCAAGATCGTCGTCTACACGGGCATCCTGCCGCTGACCAGGAACGACGCGGGACTCGCGACGGTGCTCGGGCACGAGGTCGCACACGCGACCGCCGAGCACGCGGCCGAACGAATCGAGCGCGAGCACTTGACGAAGATCGCCGCGGTGATCCTCGCGGGCGGCGTGGCATTCACGCCCGCCCAGTACGTCCACGTTCTCGCGGCGCTCGGTGTCGCCGGCGCGGCAGCGTCGCTCCCGTTCAGCCGCGGACAGGAGTCCGAGGCGGATCACATCGGGCTGGTCTACATGGCTCGGGCCGGGTACGACCCGCACCAGGCCGAGGCCTTCTGGAAAAGGATGCTGCGCGCGTCGAAAGGGAAGGAACCGCCCGAGTTCGCGAGCGACCACCCGAGCGACAAGCACCGGGTCGAGCGCATTGCGGAATGGATGCCCCAGGCCGAACGGGAGTACAAGCCGGGCCAGCAGAACTAACGCCCGCGGTTGCGACGGTCGGAGTTACACTCGTGGCGTAGTCCACATAGCCCACGTGAGGGGAGGCCGCACCATGTCTGTGCCCGCCAACAGCTTCGACAAGCTCTCAGAAAAGGTCGACGATGCCAAGCGCAGCATCAATGCCGCCGCTTCGGAGAGCGAGGCCGAGTTGAAAGCCAAGGTCGACGAGGCGCGCAAGAACGCCGACGATCTCGCCGCTGAATTGACCGCCAAGGCGCAAGCAACCGCGGACAAGACCGAAAATCATTGGCAGCAGATCCAGAGCGACTGGGAACAGCATCGTCAGACCGTTCGACAGCGGCTCGATGACGCGAAGGCAGCGGAAGACCTCGATGCCGCGGAGCTCCGCGCCGAGTGGGCAGAAGCCGACGCGCGCGATGCTGTCGACTTCGCTGCGAACGCAATCGACGAGGCAAAGTACGCGATGCTCGACGCGATCCTGGCGAGAAAGGACGTCAGTGTCCTCGTGGATGCCTCCTCCTGAGTGTCGCGGTTGAGCAGGTTCCGCTAGTCGCGCGGTTCACCACCGTCGACTGCGCGGAAGCAGCGACAACCGCCTCTCGGGAAACGAGGACGGCATCGTCGTTTCGGGGGACGGGAACACCGTGGTTGGAAACCAGCTCTCGGGCCCGATCGAGTGCCCAGGCGAGTGCGGCTTCGGGATCTCGCTTGAGGGCGGGACGGGCAACGTGATCGAGGGGAACCTCGTGCTTCGCTTCCATCAGGCCGGCATCCTGGCCGCCTCCTTCGAGGAGTTCGGGGGCCCGCCGACGGTCAGGAACACCATCAGCAGGAACGTCGTCCGGGGCCCGGCGGTCGATGGCGTGATCGTCGAGTCCACGGCCGTCGACACGCTGCTGGAGCGGAACATCGCGATCGGCGCGGGCGACGATGGCATCGACGTCGACAACGCGGCGACCACACTTACGCAGAACGTGGCGGTACACAACGGCGACCTGGGAGTCGAGGCCGTTCCCGGCGTCACCGACGGCGGCGGCAACCAGGCGTCAGGCAACGGGAACACCGCCCAGTGCGCGAACGTCGCGTGCTGAGCACGCTCAGAAGACCCCCAGGCGCCGCTAGAGTCTTGGCGCTGAGGACTTTTAATCCCAAGGTCACAGGTTCGATCCCTGTCCGGCCCACCTCGCTTGGGTCAGGACGCTTCCAGGGCTTCGATCGTCGCCGTCGGCACGACTCCTCCGACCTCCCGCGCCAAATCCTCGTCCAGCGTCACGAACGCGTCGGCTTGCAGCTTCGTGAGCGCGACGTACTCGGCGTCGTAGGTCTCGGCCCAGCCCAGCTGCTCGGCGAACGCCCAGGCGTTCCGGCGCAGCACGGCGTCGCCGAGCAAGCGGATTTTCATCTCCCAGATGCGGGCCAGCTGGTCGAGCGCTTCGTCCGCCGGTAGCTCGCCCCGATGCACGGCCTCGTGGAGGACCGACAGTGTCTGGGAGCGCAGAAGTGT
>JBKPRD010000320.1:0-9833 GCA_046734415.1 Actinomycetota bacterium
ACCTATTCTGGACTCTGCCCCGTCGGTGCGCGTCAGTCCCTGAGCCACTAGCCCGGAGCGTGCAGCCGTGGCGATCGCCCGCAAGAACCCCAGCATGGCAGCGCCGAGCGCCGCCGTGGTGCTCCTCGGCTCGGCAAGCGGCGAGCGATCAGGGGTTAGGTCCCCCCGGCGGTCAGACTCGGCCCGAGGGGCACTCCCCTCCTCGCCGCTGATTCTTGGTCTCTACGGCCTCGTCCATCCGCGTCCAGATCTATCGAGAAACCTCGGTACGGCGCGGAGACGCCAACATTGGCGCCTTTCAGGCGCACGCCTTGGCGTCGCTCCGGCCGAGCGACCGATTTCGGCGACGGCCTGGATCTCTACCTGTGAACGCGGCGAATCCGGCCGCGGTGACGGAGCGAAGCCAAGGAGGCACGAATGAGCACCAAGTCGACCACAGAGGTTCGTCGCTGGCGAGCCTTCGCGCTGCTGGCGGTGGCTTTCTTCATGACGATCATCGACCTCACGATCGTCAACGTGGCCTTGCCGACGATCGGCCGCGAGCTGCACTTCTCCGAATCGAGCCTGCAGTGGGTCATCACCGCCTACGGGCTGACCTTCGGCGGCTTCCTCCTGCTCGGAGGGCGCGCGGCCGATCTGCTCGGGCGGCGTCGGATCTTCATGGTCGGCATGGCGGTGTTCACCGCGGCGTCGCTCGGCGCCGGGCTCGCCACGAGCGACGGCTTTCTGATTGCGATGCGCGGGCTGCAGGGTTTTGGCGCGGCGGTCGTCCTGCCGGCGGCGCTCTCGATCGTGATGAACATGTTCGCCGAGGGCGCAGAGCGCAACAAAGCGCTCGGCATCTGGGGCGGAGTCGGCGCAGCCGGTGCGACGTTCGGGCTGATCACCGGCGGGTTGCTGACCCGCTTCGTCGGCTGGGAAGCGATCTTCTTCCTCAACGTCCCGATCGGAATCGCCGCACTCCTGCTCGCGCCCCGGATCGTCCCGGAGAGCCGGCTAGAGGGCGTGCTGCGACGGTTCGACCCCCTGGGCGCGATCACGGTCACCGGCGGGTTGCTGCTGCTCGTCTACGCGCTGTCGAAGGCGCCAGAGGTCGGCTGGAGCTCGGCGCGCACGATTGTCCTGTTCGCGGTCTCGGCCGTCGCACTCGTCGCCTTCCTGATCGTCGAGTCGCGAGTCGAGGCACCGCTGATGCCGTTGCGGATCTTCCGGCTACGCACGGTGGCGGCGGCGAACGCCGTCGGGCTGCTGCTCGGAGCCAGCTTCTTCGGCTTCATCTTCATCGGCACGCTCTACATGCAGCAAGTCCTCGGTTACTCGGCGCTGCAGACAGGCGTGGCGTGGCTCGCTGCATCGCTGACGTCGGTCGCTCTCGCCGGTCTCGCGCAGGCGCTCGTCACCCGGACGTCCGCCGGACCCGTGATGGCGTTCGGGATGGCGCTCATCGGCGGCGGGGCGCTGTGGGCGACCCAGGTACCGGTCGACGGTCACTTCTGGGGCGCCCTGGCCGGCCCGTTCTTCGTCGCCGGCGCGGGCACGGCGTTCGCCTTCATCCCCATCTCGATCGCCGGGTTGACAGGCGTGACCGAGCGGGACGCCGGGCTTGCCTCCGGACTGCTCAATACGTCACAGCAGCTGGGCGGAGCGATCGGCGTGGCAATCGCCTCCACGGTCGCAACAACGCACCTGAATTCACTGCTCGCGGACGGCGCGACACGTCAGGAGGCTCTTAACGGCGGCTTCCAGTGGGCGCTCTGGGTCTGCGGCGCGATCGCTCTGGTCGCGCTACCCACGATTGCTGTCCTGCTCGGCCGCAAGCAGACACCGAACGAAGTCGACCAGGCAGTTCCCGCGCTCAAGGGCGAAGCGGGAGCTGACCAGAGAGGAGCATGAGATGAGACGAGTACTGGTTCGCTACAAGGTCAAGCCCGAGCGGGCGGCCGAGAACGAGGAGCTCGTTCGGGCCGTCTATGCCGAGCTGCACGAGACGCAGCCACCGGGACTCCGCTACGCGACGTTCAAGCTCGAGGACGGCGTCAGCTTCGTCCACCTCGCCGAGCACGACGAGAGCCGGCCGGATCAGCTGACGCGGCTCGCCGCGTTCAAGCGCTTCCAGGAAGAGATCGACGACCGCTGCGAAGAGGGGCCGGTGGTGACTTCCGTCCGTGAGATCGGCTCCTACCGCCTGTTCCCCGATTCGAAGGAGGCCGACTGGTGAACCCGACGACGAGCTTGAGGCTCGCGTCGCAGAGGGCGGGCGGTTGCGGCGCGGCCGGCACGTTCAGCGACCGGTATGTCGTCGCGATGGCGGCCGCTCGCGCCCTCTCGCTCGCCGGTGCCATGGCGACGGTTGCACTCGACGCCCGCCGTGTGGCTCCCGAGCTCGCCGCCCGGGAGCCGACCCGATGACTCCAACACCGAAGCCTGTCGTCCACCTCGAGCTCCACACCGGCGACCGGGCGGGGGCGAGCGCGTTCTATGCCCGGCTTCTGAACTGGCGCCCGGAGCTGATTAGAGTCGCATCGGGCTCGTATCTCGGGCTCGAGCTAGGCGGCACCCTCGGGGGCGGAATCGTCGAGTGCCGAGCTCAGAGGCCGCTGTGGCTGCCGTACGTCGAGGTCGACGAGGTGCAGGATGTCACCGAGCGGGCACGATGGCTCGGAGCCGCCGTCTTGCTGGAACCGCGTGAGGGGCCAGCCGGATGGCGTAGCGTGGTCTCCACGCCGGTGGGCGGCGAGATCGCTCTCTGGGAACCGAAGCGATGACGACCAATTCCGGGATAGCGAACGAGCACAGGTTGCTCGAAGCCGCCCGTCGGGGCGACGAGCAGGCATTCGGCCAGCTCGTCGAGCCGTATCGCCGCGAGCTCGAGGCCCACTGCTACCGCATGCTCGGCTCGGTGGCGGACGCCGAGGACGCGCTGCAGGAGACGCTGCTCGGCGCCTGGCGGGGGCTGGCGCGGTTCGAGGGGCGAAGCTCGCTTCGCTCCTGGCTGTACAAGATCGCCACCAACGCGTGCCTGAAGGCAATCGAACGCCGCCCGAAACGCGTGCTGCCGATCGACTACGCGCCGGCGGCCGACCCGCACCACGGCCCTGCGGAGCCGGTGCTCGAGCCGGTCTGGCTCGAGCCCTACCCGGACGAGAGGCTCACCCTCGACGGCGGCCCGCTCGGCCCGGACGCCCGCTACGAGCAGCGAGAGGGGGTCGAGCTTGCCTTCGCGGCGGCGCTGCAGCACCTGCCGGCACGACAGCGGGCTGTCCTGATCCTGCGCGACGTGTTGGGGTTCTCGGCACGCGAGACCGCCGAGGCGCTCGAGACGACGCCCGTCTCGGTCGACAGCGCGCTGCAGCGCGCGCACAAGGCCGTCGACGAGCGGATACCGAAGCGCAGCCAGCAGGCGACGCTGCGCGGGCTCGGGAACGACGAGATCGAGGAGCTGGTCGAGCGCTTCGTCGCTGCCTGGGAGCGAAGCGACGTCGACGCGGTCGTGGCAATGCTGACCGAAGATGCGCGGATGACGATGCCGCCGCTGCCGAGCTGGTACAGCGGGCGCGAGGAGGTCGCCGTGTTCCTCCGCGGCTGGCCGCATGGCACCGCCAAGCGCTGGCGCCTGCTCCCGGCTCGCGCGGGCGGGCAGCTCGCGTTCGGCGCCTACGTGTGGGAGGAGGAGACGCGCGCGTTCATGCCCCATGGCATCAACGTGCTGACGCTCCGCGGCGCGCTCATCGAAGAGATCACCGCCTTCCTCACGCCGCACCTGTTCGACCGATTCGGCCTGCCCAGCCAGCTCTCGGCCTGACCAGCCACGGCGACGGCGGAGAGGCGGGCGGCCTGGTTAGCCGCCGCGCTTCACACGCGGGAGGTCGCTGGTTCGTTAGGAATCAACCCTGCCGGGCAATGATCCTTGCGTCCACCCGGATACACGGAACCCCGCCGAGTGCAGGGTTCCGTCAGCGCCCTGTGCTGGTGTCGCTCGATGACCTTCCTTCCGGCAGCGGAGGAGCGGCGGCGAGGATCCGGACGATGTCCTCTCCCGTGAAGTTCTCCGACCCGGAGCTCCCGCCGCAGGCGGCAGCCGCCAGTACGACGACGCCGATCGCGCAGAACGTGCAAAACCCTCACAAGGGCGAAGTTTGTTAGCAGGTTGAGCGCAGGTGGCTGTCGGGGACGTGACGAACTGGTCGACAGCCTGGGAACATTGCGCGGGTTCGATTCCACGCCGCCTCCACTCTTCCTCTTTTGGGCGTAAGATCGCTTCTCTGAGGTCGGCACGTCGGCCCTGACGATCGAGACTCGAGGGGGAACTCGTATGGCTCGGCACCTGGTCATCCGTACTCGGGGCTGGCACACCTGCCTGACCATCACTGCGGTCGTTTCTGTCGTCCTCGCTCTCGCATTCACGGGCGGTGCGGCCGCTTCGCCTCGGACGCTGAGCGCCGCCGCGGCGGCGCCAGACTTCGGCTCGAGCGTGTTGATCTTCGATCCGAGCATGCCGACGAGTCAGATTCGGGCAGCTGTCGACGCGATTGCAGATCAGCAGGTCGACAATGAAACGGGACCGGAACGCTACACCCTGCTGTTCAAGCCCGGGACCTACGGCACTGTTGCCGATCCGCTCATCGTTCGCGTCGGTTACTACACCCAGGTCGCAGGGCTGGGTGCGTCGCCGACGGACGTCACGATCAACGGCCACGTCGACGTGTACAACCGGTGCTTGACCCCCACCAACTGCATTGCGCTCGTCAACTTCTGGCGCTCGGTCTCAAACCTGACGATCAACGTGATGGGCCTGTCCGCGTGTCGGTCCTCGGGTGACTTCTGGGCTGTCTCCCAGGCTGCTCCGATGCGGCGGGTCAAGATCACCGGCGGCAATCTCACGCTGATGGACTACTGCACAGCCGGTCCGCAATTCGCGAGCGGTGGCTTCATCGCCGATTCGCAGACCGGCTTCGTGATCAACGGGTCGCAGCAACAGTTCTTCGTGCGAAACAGCAGTATCGGTGGCTGGTCGAACGCCGTCTGGAACCAGGTTTTTGCCGGCGTCCAGGGCGCTCCCTCACAGTCCTTCCCGACTCCGACCTACACGACGCTCGCAACCACTCCGGTCTCGCGGGAAGCTCCCTATCTCTACCTTGACGCCGCTGGGAACTACAACGTGTTCGTGCCGTCGGTGCAGGTCGACTCGACGAACACGACGTGGGCCAGCGGCGCGACGGCCGGCTCAGCGATTCCGATCGCCGACTTCTACGTGGCCAAGCCCTCGGACTCGGCCTCGACGATCAACGGCGCTCTTCGATCGGGTCGCAATCTGCTTCTGAGACCGGGCATCTACCACCTGGACCGCAGCATCTCGGTCACTCGTCCCGATAGCGTCGTACTCGGTCTCGGTTTCCCGACGTTGATCCCCACGAACGGAAATGCGGCGATGACGACCGCGAGGGCGAAGGGCATCCTGGTCTCCGGGGTCATCTTCGATGCTGGTCCGATGAACTCTTCGGTCCTGCTGCAGGTCGGAAACGCCGGTCCAGCACGCAGCGACAACGAGGCCTCCGATCCGTCGGCGCTCACTGACGTGTTCTTCAGGATTGGGGGCGCCCAACCCGGTCGCGCGACGAACAGCCTTGTCGTGAACAGCAGCAACGTGATCCTCGACGACATCTGGGCCTGGCGGGCGGACCACGGCAACGGCGTCGGCTGGACGAGCAATACGGCCGACACCGGCCTCGTCGTCAACGGAGACAACGTGACCGCCCTCGGCCTTTTCGTCGAGCACTACCAAAAGTACGAGGTGCTCTGGAGCGGCAACAACGGCACCGACATCTTCTTCCAGAACGAGATGCCTTACGACCCGCCCGACCAGGCGGCCTGGATGGAGGCGCCGGGCGTTGACGGCTGGGCGGCCTTCAAGGTCGCCGATACCGTGACCAGATTCAGCGGCTACGGAATGGGCAGCTACAGCTTCTTCAACCAGGGCGTGAACATCTACGCTGCGAACGCGTTCGAGGTACCGGCCACTCTGCCCGCGTCGAGCCTCCACGATCTGCTCACGATCTTCCTCTCGACTGCCGGGTACGGCGGCATCCTCAACGTCGTCAACGGCACAGGCGGTTCGTCGACCATTGCCAACCCCGATGTTCCGGTCACCGTCCTGAGCTACCCGTAAGGGGGCCGTGACGCCATAGGCGGCGGGAATCCTGCGCGGGTTCGCTGCGCACGTCCCCGTTGCCGATGAGTTTCGTTGCTCCAGTCTCAAGGAAGGCAGTCTGCAACTACATTCACCTAGGCTCAAGAGCCTCGACTGTTCGAACGTCCTGTCGCTTGCCCCCGAATTAGCGCCGACTACAACTACATAATCACAGCCGTGAAGCCGGGTCGAACTCTCCCGGCTTTCGCGGCTCCTAGGTGACTGCGGAGGCGATCAGGGGAGCTTCTGGAGAATTTCGGCCACTTCGTCGCTGTTGAAGGCGCGCAGCGTAGTCGTCCGGACGTTCCCCTGCGAACCGAGCGCCAGGTGGAAGGCCGTCCCGGTGGCGTCATCGGGAAACTCGGCCACGACGACGAGGTCGTACGGGCCGACCGTCCAATAGATGTCCTTGATCTTCCCGCCCATGCTCTCGGCGGCCGCGGTGGCCGCGCTTGCTCGATCGAGGGTGTCCTTGGCGGCGCGAAGCCCCTGCTCAGTCCAGTTGGTGAGGCTGATGTAGGTTGGCATGGCTTCCCCTTTCCGTGATGCGACGAGCTAGTCGGCTGATGCCGGTTTCCTATCTCCAAGGATCCTGCGCGCCTCGAGAAAGGTCAAGCTCAATAGCGGGAGCGCACGGTGGAGGCTTGCCCCGTCTTCACGAGAAGTGGAGCTGACCGTTACTACATAACCTCCGCGTCGCGATCAAAGAGAAGGAGTGCGACGCCAGGACGCCGCGCTCCGTTCCGAACTACGCCGTGGGAACAGCCGCCCGCTTGGGGCGCCCGCAGTGGAGGGACGCCGCTGACATCAAGGCGTAGGTCAAGCTGAGTGCGTTTCCGATTCGCTGCGTAGGTAGCCAGCTAGACGACTGCCCATGCGCACGTGAGAGCCGGGAACGCAAAGACCGCGTGTGCTGCCTCCATGTCGTCGCGCAATCGCGCCTCGAGCGTGTCGATGTCGATGTCGTCTGCTGCTGCGATTCCGGTGCGCTCGAGAACCGGCAGCAGAGTTCGGACGATGCCTGCAAGCTGTGCGTGACCCAGCGGATCGCCGGGACCGAAATACGGTTGGATAGCGAGCATCCCGGTCGGCGTGAGCCCGGCTTGCTCGAGGACTTGCCATAGGCGGGGGCCCAGCGCTATCTCCGTTCCCGCCTGCTCGTGCGCTGCCTTGACCCAGCTCAGTGCCTGACTCGCCAGCGGAGTTGCGGGAATCACACGAGCGCGGCTTATGTCGGATTCGATTGGTGCGACGATGCCGCCCGGGCGTACGGCCGCAGACTGCGTCCTCAACACCGCGGAGGGGTCCGGGACGTGCATGAGAACCCGCCATGAACGTCCCTCCTTCCCCGACTAGTTCGGACCACGATCTGTGGTTCGCGGAGCCTACGCCGCCGCCGAGGCGCTGTCTACTCGCTAGTCAACGGCGATGCTCCCGGCCCTGCTCGAAGTAGGGCCGGCCACCACTACATAACCACGGGCCGGGAGGCGGGGTCGAACTCTCCACGGCGAGGCCGGAGAACTCTACGCTGTCTCTACACCCTGATCGGGCTACTTCGCCAGACGCTCGCGCGGCGCGGGGAGGAGGCGCGCACTCGAGACATCTGGTTCACTGCAACGGCAGCCAAGCTCGACATGGAGAAAGAGGTGAATGATGGGCATCAGCGACTGGTTCAAACGGCTCCGCGTCCGAGATGACGCCCAGGCCGTCGAGCGCGCCGAAGAGAAGGCGCGACACGAGGGAGTCCCTGCCGGAGATCTGCCCGCCGACCAGGGAAGCGTCGAGCAGGATCTGGACGAAACCATCGACCAGGTTCAGCGCTTGGGCGGGATGCCCTAGCGAGTCAGATCGAATGCCCAGACGCGGACGTCGCTCGTTCCCTGCCTGTCTCCTGGACGCCTACCTCGCCCGCGACAGCGCCGGTCGCGTTGTCGCAATCTGCGGGAAGTACGACGGTCGGGTGGAGGCTTGCCCCGCTTCTACGAAAAGTAGGGCCGACCACAACTACATAACCCGCGTCGCGAGGGCCGGGCGAACGGTCCCAACGCTACGCGCTGGCGGTTGCATACTGCGGGCGTCCGGTGGGCCGATAGACCTGGATCGTTACGCCCTTCGAGTCGGCTCGCGAGTCGAAGCCGAAGAGGCGACGGTCGAGAGCGCCCGCGCTCAGCCGAGTTCTTGGGCGAGCCCGATGAGAAGTCCTTCGGGCCCGCGGATGTAACAAAGCCGATACGCGTCTTCGTACTGGACCACTTCGCTGCTGACAAGCTGCGCGCCACGCTTGCGGAGCCGGGCGAGCGTCTCGTCGATGTCGTCCACGGCGAACATGACGCGTAGGTAGCCGAGAGCGTTCACCGGGGCGTTCCGGTGATCGGCGACGACACGCGGCGCGAGAAAGCGCGAGAGTTCGAGCCGGCTGTGGCCGTCCGGCGTGCGCATCATGGCGATCTCGACGCGCTGGTCGCCCAGTCCAGTGACGCGCCCTGCCCACTCTCCTTCCACCATGGCTCGCCCCTCGAGTTCGAGGCCGAGCTCGCGAAAGAACTCGATCGTCGCTGCGAGGTCCTCGACGACGATGCCGACGTTGTCCATCCGTTTAAGTGCCATGTGCCCAATCTACATTGTGTCGTCTATTTTGACAACGAACTGCGTTTGGGTGCGGGCGCCGCCCGCGGCGTCACGCTCCGGAGCCGCGAGAAAGCCGGCTTGCCAGCTCGCGTACCGAGCGAGCGGAAAGCGAGAGCAGAGAAGGTCAAATCAGAGCACGTTGTCGAAACGACAATCTGAGTGGTCCTAACTGGGCATCTTTCAAACCCTCCAGAACCCCCTGAAGGGCAAGAAGACCTATCCGGGCTGACGCTCGCCCCCGATCGCCCACGGCGTCACCCTAGTTGCCTACGGTCGGGTCGGGCATGAACTCGCGGACTTCTTGCGCGCAGCGGCAGGCGACGGCGGTCTTGGCAGCCCACTTCAGCGCCTCCTCGCGTGAGGGCACGTCGACGACACAGAGTCCGCCGATGGCCTCCGGGTACGGGCCGTCGGCGACGGTCCCGTCGGTGGCCACGACCCTCGCTTTCTGGTTTTCCAATCCGCCGCCGAAAACCCACACGCCGGCGTTCATCGCCTCCTGGACAACCTCGTGCGCGGCCTTGGCCACGGCGGGTATTTCCTCGTCGGGGATGTGGTCCATCGCGTGGGCATCGAACGAGATCAGGTATCGCGTCATCTGATGGCTCCTTGTCCCGGCGGTCTCCTCCGGCCGCGCGTAGATGTTGCGCTCGAGAGTAGACCGCTCGGCGACCCGTAACTCATCGGCCTCTGCCCAGGCTGCGTCAGGGGAAATTTCCGAACGCTGGCCTAGGCGGCCGACGCTGAGGCGTAAACGCACTCGCCTGCCCTAACGTTCAGGCGTAAAGGACGCTCGCGCAGGCGAGCGGATGTAAGCTCGGCGCTCCAGGAGCGCCCTGAGAGGGGGCCCAGATGCATGCGCTCGTCGTGCGCGCGACCATCCATAACGCTGACCGCACGCGGGAAGTCCTCAATAGCCAGGTTGTGCCGCAGGCTTCGGGTGCGCCGGGTTTCAAGGCGGGCTACTGGACGTGGCCGACCGGCGAAGGGGAGTTGAACGTGCTCGCGATGATCATCT
>JBKPRD010000321.1:0-15736 GCA_046734415.1 Actinomycetota bacterium
CCTGTCTGAGCTATGACCGGAAGCGGAGCATAGAACGATTCCGTTTCGACCCCGTAGCCATCGCGCGTGCATCCCGCAACGTTGGCCCATGGAGGCGTCCCTGCGGCTCGGTCGGCGTCCGGCGTCCGCCTAGTAACTACAGAGTCGCAATAATCCCTGATTGCGCCGAGCCAGAGTACGGGGTGCTGCGTTAGGGGTCTAGGCCGAGCCGGTCGCGCCGGGCCAGGCGCGCGCTTCATCGCGCTCGGACGGCTCGAACAGACGCAGTTCGCCAGGCGCGAGCCAGCCGAGCTGCGTCTCGTCAAGGAGCTGTAGCGACAGTGGCGTCGAGATTGGTGTCGGAGCTTGCCGCGCTGGATGCCGCGATCGACGGCGAAGTCATTCTCGCCGGCTCGCCGGACTCCGAGCTGGTACGAAAGCCCGCCTGGGGCCAGTTCCAGGCGGTTCGGCCGCAGGCTGCCGTCCTCTGCGCGGGGCCCGCGGATGTCTCCGAGACGATCGCGGTCGCGCGGCGCATGGGGATGGAGATGGTTGTGCGCAGCGGCGGGCACTGTTTCGCCGGCCGCTCGTCGACCCGCGGAATCATGATCGACCTGAGCGAGATGCGCTCCGTCTCGGTCGCCGACGGCCTCGCCACGGTCGAGGCTGGGGCGCTGCTCGGCGACGTCTACGAGCGGCTTGACAGTCACGGTCTGACGATCGCTGCAGGCGCCTGCCCGTCGGTCGGGATCGCCGGGTTGACGCTCGGCGGTGGGCTCGGCATCCTCGGTCGCAGGTACGGGCTCACGTCCGACCAGCTCGTCGGAGCGCGAGTCGTGCTGGCAGACGGTCGGGTCGTGGACTGCGACGAGCACCGAGAGCCGAATCTGTTCTGGGCCTTGCGTGGAGCTGGCGGCGGTCAGTTCGGGATCGTCACCACCTTCCTCTTTAGAACCGTTCCGGCCCAGGACATCACCTGCTTCAAGCTCGGCTGGCCGTACGCGCAGGCGGCGGCCGCGATCGAGCTGTGGCAAGACTGGGCTCCCGATGCGCCCGACGAGCTCGCGGCGAGCCTTCTGATCACTGCAACCGGCGATCTCGACGAACCTGTGGTCACGATCTTCGGCGCCATGCTAGGCGCGGAGACCGAGACCGCCGACACCCTTGACCACCTGATCGTGCGGCTCGGCGCCCAGCCGGTCGCGACCACGATCAAGCAGATGCCGCATCGAGTCGCCAAGACCTTCCTGGCAGAGCACGCGCCAGGTGCGGACCGCTTGGACAGTACGACGCCGGTCGAACCGCCTCAGCCCAGGGTGATGTTCGCCAAGTCGGAGTTCTTTCGCCGGCCGCTACCTCCGGACGCGATCGCCGCACTGGTCGACTCCTTCGCGGAGGGACGAGGAACGGGTCACGTCCGCGAGCTCGACTTCACGCCCTGGAGCGGCGCGTACAACCGCACGCGCACCGACGCGACGGCCTTCGCCCACCGCAACGAGCGCTTCCTGCTCAAGCACGCGGTCCTTCTCGACGCCGACGCAGCGGCCCACGCGCGAGACGCCGCCCGCGACTGGCTCGCCCGCTCGTGGTCAATCGTCCATCCGCACGGCTCGGGCGGCGTTCATCCGAGCTTCCCCGACCCGGACCTCACCGACTGGGCACGCGCCTACCATGATGTCAACTACGAGCGCCTTACCCACATCAAGGCGCGCTACGACCGAGACAACTTCTTTCGGTTCCACCAGTCGCTCCCGCCTTCTGACTGAATGTGCGCCGGTTCCTCGCTACGAAGAAGGTGATCTACGGCGAAGCCAAGCCTCTGGGCATGGAGCATTTATGGAGCAGCGCGGGCGCAAGTGTCCGCAGCCAAGAGCGAAAGCTAAGGCGGCGAACGCCGCGTGATCACTTGCGAACGGCCGCCTTCAGTTGCAGCCCCTACCGCCGACCCGAGATGGTACGGGGTCACCACCCGCGCACGATGTGATGTAGCCGTAGTGAAAGGGGCAGTCCCAGCACATTCGCGCTTCGCTGCTTCCCCACGCGCGTAGCAGGGGATTCCGCATGAACAAGCCGAATGTCGGTTCGGCTGTCGAAGTGGAGCTGACGGTGGGGGCACCGGGCGGTCGCCAATGACCTGGAAGGCGACTGGGAGGGGACGTTCGGCGTTCGTGAGAAGCTCGCAGGGAACGTCCCGGCGACGTGTGTGGAACACCGCACGAGCCGCGCATTCATCGAGCCGCGATGCTTCGGACGGCTTCGTACGGCTTCACCGGGCAGCCGTCTTTTGTCTAATCTGACAACAGAAGCGCGAAGTCGCCTGCGCGAGCTCGCTGGCGTGGTCACCCGCCGCCACGTTTTCTGCGGTGACCTGGAGGCCGCGTCCACGTGGATTCGCCGACGGCCGAATCTCTTGCAGGCAAGGTCTCGCGTCCACGAGCCTCTTCAGGGAGCGATGAGAAAGGAGACAAGGATGGGACAGCCAGTCGTGCATTTCGAAGTCATTGGAAAACACGGCGCGAGTCTGCAGCGCTATTACGCAGAGCTGTTCGGCTGGGAGATCGATGCCGACAACCCATTGGGCTATGGAGTTGTGGCTCGCGAAGCTGGCACCAACTCGCCGGGGGTCGGCAGCATCGGCGGCGGCATCGCCTCTTCCCCGACCCCGGAGTACGCCGGACACGTGACCTTCTACGTCGAGGTGCCCGACGTCGAAGTCTCGCTGACGAAGGCCGAAAGCCTCGGGGGCAAGCGGGTCATGGGACCGGATCCGGTCCCAGGAACCGATATCGAGATCGGCCAGTTCACCGATCCCGAAGGGCATCTGATCGGCCTGATGAAGTCGGCTGCGTAGGCGATCGACGGGCACTCCGGACAGAACCCCACTGTCGATCCCACGGTCCGCTCGCTCGCCGACTACGTCAGCCGAATCGAGCTCTACGCGAGCCTCGCCAAGTAACCCACGACGCCGGCGCGCCAAGTGCGGTCGCAACCCGCGCGCGGAAGAGAACGCGACGACGAATGGTGCGCGTATCTCGACGCTGACGACGACGATCTGAGCGTGTTGCCCGGAGCGCGCCGAGGGCGAGTTCGGTCGCCTCGCGGACGAGTCCCAGCTAGGCGACGAGCGCGTCCTCAGCCTGCAGCGGCGCGGAGTCGTCGTTTCGCACGCTGTTCGCTCGTGTCGAAGCCGGCAGGGCCAGGATCAGATCGGCCGGGTAGGGCTCGAGGACTGTCTGTCGGCGCTATAAACAAGAAGAGGATGATGAGCGACACTGGTCGGCGTGTTTGGTTCGTGACCGGGTCGACGTCTGGCTTCGGGCGCGCACTGGTCGAAGCAGCTCGCGCCCGCGGCGACCGCGTCGTTGCGACCGCGCGTCGGCCGGAAGCCCTGGCCGACCTCGCGCGCAATGATGTCTTCGCACTTGAACTAGACGTCACTCGTGAGGACGCGATCGAGCCCGCCCTCGATGCGGCCATCGACCGCTTCGGACGAATCGACGTGTTGGTCAACAGCGCCGGAATCGGGTTCGTCGGCGCACTCGAGGAGATGACCCTCGCCGACTTGCGCACGGTGATGGAGACGATGTTCTTCGCGCCCGCCGGCTTGACCCGCGCCATCGTCCCACGCATGCGCGCCCAGTCCTCCGGCGCGATCGTTCAGATCAGCTCGATGGGCGGCCAAGTGACCGCACCGGGCTACTCCGCCTACTGCGCAGCGAAGTTCGCGCTTGAGGGGCTCTCAGAGGCCGTCGCGGCGGAGATCGCCCCGTTCGGGATCAGGATGCTGATCGTCGAACCGGGCTCCTTTCGCACCGACCTGCTCGGCCGCAGCCTGCAGGCAGCGCCCCCGCTCGACCTCTATAAGGACACAGTAGGCGCGACGCGCGCCTACATCGAACGCGAGGACGGCCACCAGGCGGGCGACCCGGCCAAGGCGGCAGCTGCAATCATCGCCGCCCTCGACTCCGAAGATCCACCCCTTCGTCTCGCCCTAGGTTCAGATGCGGTCGACGGCATCCGATCCAAACACGAGAGATCGCGCAGCGACCTCGACCGCTGGGAGGCAGTCGCCCGCGCTACCACATTCGACTCATGACGACGCCATGTCGCTCTATTCGTCGTCAGCACAGCTAACAAAATCGTGGAACCCGTGACGATCCTTGAATGACGCTGCCGACCGACTATCAAACGGCGTACGCACGGCGGCTCACCGGAGGCCGTGCGCGATGATCTCCCGCACCTGGGCCTCTGTCGGCTGCGGGCCGAAGTCGGTCAGAATCCAGGTCGCTCCCGCCTCGTGCCACGGATCAAGCTCAGTGCCGGGTTCAAGATCGATTACGAGCTCGAACGATCCCGGGTCGTCTCGCTGCTCCGCGATCTCGCCGGCAAGCTCGGCCAGTGCCTCTGGCCCCGGCAGTTCGACCGGGAAGAGTCCGTCCCAGCGTAGGGCGCGGCGGACAGGCCGTCGGTGGGGCCAGCGGGCCGCGACCCAGATGGGGATCCTCGGCCTCTGCACGGGGCGGGGCTCGAACTCGCCGGCCCAGAAGTCGGCCAGACGAGCGAGCCTGTGGTCGAGTCGCTGCGCACGTTCGCGAGGGTCGACGACCTCGCCGAACCGTTCGAACTCGTCGTTCCTGCCGCTGCCGAGCCCGACACCGAGAATCAGGCGTCCTTGGCTCAAGTGATCGAGGGTGACCGTCTCGCGCGCGACCTTGTGCACGCGCCGCCGGGAGAGCGGCGTCACCAGGGGTCCGAGCCGGACGCGCTCGGTGTGCGCGGCGATCGCGCTCAGCGCGACCCACGGGTCGGCGACGGCGCGGACGGGCGGTCGGTAGTGGATGTGATCCCACAAGAACACGCCGTCCCAGCCGTGCTCCTCGGCATGCACCGCCAATCCGAGGAGAACTCGCGGATCGGCCAGCTCGTCGAACGGCGCCAGGTAGAGCCCGCGCCGAAGGCCGCGATCGTCCGAAGACACCTATCTCGCCCCGAGAGTCGACACGCGCCGCCACGCTAGCGACGACCTCGTTCCTCTGGGCGACCGTGGCCGACATCGGGCCGCTCGCTGAAAGTCAGCAGCCCGTGCCGGAGATGCTGACGAGGTGCTCTACAGCATCCTCTCCGACCATGCCAAGACCAGGTCACGAGGCGAGGGTCGCGTGCTGCGCACCGGGGACTACTTCGGCGAGATAGCACTGATCGACGGCCGCCCCCGCTCACAGCCGTCGTTGCAATGAGCCACGTACAGGTGATGAACCTTCCGTCACGCTCCGTCCTGAAGCTCGCTCGCCAGCATCCTGCAATCACACTCACGATGCTCAAGAACCTCAGCACACGACTCCGCCGCCTGGAGACCCAAGCCGCTCGCGCGGCCTGAATCTACCTCCCGCCCGCCGTCGGCTCCGAGCGCCCCGTCGATCGTCGTGCGCGAAGTCACCGCTTTTGGCCTCGCCCGAGCTGGAGGTAGCAGGGCGGCGTAGCAGGGCAGACTCGGCGATCGACGGCTTTGAGTTTTTTGCTCCCTTTGCGCACCCGTCCTCTTTGCGCTGCCTCAAGGAGGGCGAACCCCGTCGCTCGGCCGACCCCCGAGCACAAGAAACAAAGGTCGACGGAGTTTGCGCACCCTACGCGCGCGAGGGCCCGCGTCCGAGGGCGCGGGCGCGGCCGCGCGGCCTGGCCTCGAGCGCCCGCGCGAGGTCGCTCGTCGAGACGATGCCGGCGAGATGGCTGTTCGAGACAACGAGGCCATGGCTCGGTGCGGACGACCGAGCCGCGTACGGCGGCTGGGCCGAGGAGGATCGGGCGAAGGTGAGAGCGGAGGCGGCTGCGCTTGGCTGGCCGGGCTGAGGTCGACTGGCAGGTCGAAGGCGATACAGTCGCGCCGTGGCGACGTACGTGCTCGTCCACGGTGCGTGGGTCGGGGGGTGGTGCTGGCAGAAGGTAGTGCCGCCGCTCGAGGCCGAGGGTCACCGCGTCGTTGCGCTCGACCTCCCTGGCCATGGTGACGACAGCACGGCGGTCTCGGGGATGACGCTGGCCGCCAACGTCAAGTGCATTTGCGAGGCGGTCGAGGCGGCCGACGAGCGGGTCATCCTGGTTGGGCACAGCATGGGCGGCATCGCGATCACCCAGGTGGCGGAGGAGGTGCCGGCGAGGATCGCGAAGCTCGTCTACGTCTCCGCGTTTGTCCCGCAGCACCGCCAGTCGGTGCCTGAGCTGGCCGCGCGGTTCCTCGCGGTGTTTGCCCCGGTCAACATCGAGGTGAACGAGAGCGAGGGGACGATCTCGGTGAACCCGGACGACCTGTGGCGCGCTGCCCTCTTGGGCGAGTGCGACGACGACGATGTCTCGTTCGCAAGCCGCCGCCTTGTGCCCGAAAGTCTGGCCGCAGTCGACGCGTCGGTCAGCGTCACCCCAGGGCGTGCCGGGCGCGTGCCGCGCGTCTACGTCGAGTGCCTACGTGACCGAATGCTCCCCATAGCCACGCAGCGTGCGATGCAGCAGGCCGTCGGCTGCGAGCACGTCCTGACGATCGATACCGACCACTCGCCATTTCTGTCCCGGCCGCGCGAGCTGGCTGACCACCTGCTATCGCTCGCAACCTAGCGACTAAAGGCTTCACTGGAGCGACGCACGGGTAGCGGTAGGGCTCGTTCTTCTGGAATCGGTTCGGACCCGGACGTACGGCGTTCCGTCGATGTCGCCGGTGTCTGCCGAGGCGGCGGAATTCCGGAGGCCAACCCAGCGGACCCCGAGTTGGTCGATGAGCATCCCGAAACCATTCGGGCTTTGTGCTCGAGAACGGGTTGCTTTCGCCTTCGGGCGGCTCTCCCGGTTTACAGTGAGACGCAACGTGCGACAACCGTCGCTGCCCCGCGCGAGAGCTGGCGCGCACTCGGCGCAAACGGCTCTGTTGAGCGGAAAGACTGCGGTCTAATCAACCCGCGCACGAGCGCGCGGGTCGGCCGGCGAGGGCGGCGAGGGCGCGCTTCGGCGTGGGCGAGAACTCGAGCCGCACCAGGCCCGCACGCGGCACCGAGAGCCTGATCATCCCGTCGCGGCCGCGCCTGACGCAGCCGGCCGAAGGCTGCCAGTAGCGCGCGAAGCGAACTGCCACCCGGTACGTGCCCGGCCGGGCGACGGTCGCGACGATGCTCGACTCGCCCATCCGGCGCACGCCGGCAGTTCCCGGGCCGGTGATGATCGGGGTCGCCGCCGGAACCTCGTAGACGGTCAGGTCGGGCGTCCGGAAGACGGCCATGAGTGGAGACCGCGGACCGCCGACGAGCGCAGCCTCGGCGCGTGCGCTGTAGTCCGCCCGCGCCGTCGTCAGCAGGACGTACCGAACGCCCATGCTGCGCAGCCAGCGCAGGTAGGAGCGGGGGCCGAGCTTGTTGTAGAGCACCTCGTTCTGTGGAAAGTCGTCCTGCCGGAACCAGCCGCGCGCGAGCGGGATGCCTGCGCGGGGGAGGTAGAGCGCGGCCCAGTGGCCGGCGGTGTCCACGGCCTCGACGCGATACGACGGCGTCAGGTGCGCGCGCAGGTACGAAACCGCCGGCTGCCAGTACTCGGCGTCCGACGCCGGATCCTCGGCCGCCCTCACATAGCTGGCCGCCAGCGGGGTCACGTTCCACGAGATCGCCAGGCCGAGGACGACGAGAGCGGGGAGGAGGGGACGCCAGTTGCGCAGCGAGAGAACGAGGACGGAGACCGGGATCGCCGCATAACGCAGGCGCGCGATGTTCTCGCCGACGCCCGAGGAGACGAAGAAGAAGGTCACGCAGGCGACGCCGTAGACCGGGAAGACCCAGCGGAGCGCTCGCGCGCCCTCGACCCGCCACGCGAATGCAGCGGATAGGCCGCAGTAGGCACAGACGGCTGCCAGCTCGGCGACCGAGAACGGATACCGGCCGCTCGGCGGGAACACGCGCAGCACCAGGCCTTCGAGCAGCACGACTGCGAGCAGGCCCGCGCCGGCGGCCACCTGCAGCCAGCGGTCCGCGCTTCGACCGAGCGCCAGCCCGACGACGATCAGCAGGAGCAGGAGGAAGGCGATCGGGCTCGCCGCGGCCGTCAGCGCCGCCAGGCCGGCGAAGCGCCACGGCCGCCGCGCCTGCAGTGCCCAGAGCGCGAGCAGCGCGAGCGCGGCGCCGAGGGCGAACGGGAATGCCGCGGAGAGGACGATGCCCGCCCAGACGACCGCGAAGGTGCGGCTCGACCACCTCGTGCGGGGGCCCCACTCCTTCCACACGACGACGGCGAAGGCGAGCGTCGCCGTCGCGACGGTTGCGACCGCGAGCAGGCGAATCCCGAGCGCAGCGGCGAGGGGGTAGTAGAGCAGGCTGTAGGTGACGAAGCTGTACCGGCCCGCGTACCAGAAGTTGTTCCAGAGGGTGAACCCGTGGTCGACGAACACGGCCCGCTGGTAGATGTGCGCCGCCAGATCGGTGCCCGGTGGGCCGGCCCAAGCGAGCGCGGCCGCGAATGCCGCTGCGACGCCGGCACAGAGGGTTGCCTCACGTGCGAGAGGCGAGGCCCGGGACATGGACACCGACGTTATCGACCGGGCGGGGGTCACGCGCAGGTCCTCGTACCCGCTCGTACGCGTAGAGAACCGCGTAGGAGAGGGCGCCTGCGGAGGCAACGGCGCCCGGGCTGTCGTTGACGAGCAGGGAGACGGCGATCCCGACGAGGAGCGCATCGCCCGCAGGGAACCGCGGCCGCCGCGTCGCGAGGACGACCAGCGACACGATCGACACAGCGAAGACCGTCGCCTGCACCGCGCTCGAGCCCAGCGACGCCGCGGAGATGTGGATGCGGCTCGCCAGGTCCTCGGCCAGCGAGACCGGGCCCTTGCGGAAGGCGTGCGTGATGTGGCTGGATCCTCCGCTCGCCGCGTCGAGGCCGACGAGCGCCGCGACGAGCACGGCCCCGCCGGCGATCGCCGCGGCTACGCGGCGCCACGTCCAGCGCACGCCGTACATCCGCGAGGCGAGCACGGCGAAGGCGGCCAGCAGCACGACGATCCCGCCCCCGTCTGCGCCCGCCTTGCTCCACCCGACGGTGACGAGGGCGATCGCGAGCACCCACGGGATCGCGCGCAGGCCGAGGAGCGCGGCCGCCTCCAGTGACACCGTGAGGAGAACCGTCTCGACGAGGTTCCCGGCGCCGTAGAACCGCCCGCCGCCGTCGGGGCTCGAGCCGATCGCGGAAAACGACGCCACCTCCGGCCAGCCGACGAAGACGATCAGGTAGGCGACCAGGAAGCCGACGAGCGCCCAGGGCAGGAGCCCGCGCGGGATCGCCAGCAGTGCCGCCAGCCCGAGCGCGATCACCGGGAGCAGCCCGACGACGAGACCGGGGCGCGTGACCTCGGCTGCCGAGAGGATCAGCGCCGCAGCGAGCACGGAGGGCGCCGCCAGCAGGGCGGCCCGGCCGAGGTACTCCGACCCGAGGAGGACCGCGAGGAGCGCGCCGCCGAGGACGGCGCCGACGAGGATCAGCGTCTCCCACAGCCGCACGTCGTGGTTGCGCGCCAGCCGGCGGTCGAGCTCGGCGACGTCGTCCGCGGCATCGACGTCGGCCCGAGCCTGGATCACGGGGCGGTCGCCATGCTCGAGCGCAACGGCTGTCGGGGCGATGTCGGCGATCGAGACGAGCCCGCGGATCCGCGTCGAGCGGGAGACGAGGATGCCGCGGTAGCCCGGGCCGACGATCGCGAGCGGGTAGCGGCGCGTGTTCGGGTGGTTGCCGCTCGGCGGGAGCGTCACGTAGATCGTCGTCTGCGCCGGCTTCGTCGCGATCGAGATCAGCGGCTTGCCGCCCGCCGTGCCTCCGAGCACCGACTTCCGCGTCTTCCCGCGCACGAGCGCAGCGAGCGCTGCCTCGCGGCTGACGGTGTCACCGGAGCCCGGCACGAACAGGCCGAGCGCGCCGTCCCTCGGCAACGGCTGTCCCGGCGGAACGACGATCACTGCGACGGGCTCCGCGGCATGGGCCGAGCCGGCGAGCAGCCCGAGGAGCAGAAGGGGGAAGGCGAAGCGCTTCAGGGCCTCCTTATAGTTCCTCCCGTGCTGGTCGAGCGCAGTATGCACCCGGGCTACCTCTCGAACGCCTACGTCGTCGCCGACGAGAAGGGCGGCACCGCGGTGTTCGTCGACAGCGGCGCGCCGATGGAGCCGCTGCTCGAGGCGGTCGAGCGCTGGGGTGCGACGCCGGTCGCGGTGTTGCGCACCCATGGCCACGGCGACCACGTCGAGCACGAGGACGAGCTCGGTGTCGAGGTCGTCACCGGCGACTTCGAGTCGGGCGGCGTGCGGGTCGAGGCGCTCCCGACGCCGGGCCACAGCGACGACGGCGTGTCGTTCGTCGTCAACGGCGCGCTGTGCTTCAGTGGCGACACCCTGTTCAAGGACGCCGTCGGCGGCACGCGGGACGACTTCGAGTCGGTGCGCCGCTCGGTGATGGACGTGCTGATGGTGCTGCCGCCGGAGACGCGCGTGCTGCCCGGGCACACGGACGAGACGACGATCGGTCGCGAGTGGGAGGAGAACCCGTTCGTCCGGGTCTGGCGCGGCGTCGATCCCGAGGGCACCGAGGCGTGCCGGGTCGCGGGGGAGCAGGCGACGCTGATCGTCTGGTCGCCCGACTACGACGGCAAGGGCAAGGCCTGGGTTCGCTTCGCCGACGGCCGCGACGCGATCGTCGGCGGCTCGCGCGTCGAGCGGCTCGGCTGAAATGGACACTTACGCTCCCGCGAGGTGTACGCTAGTCTCTTGAGCGTGACCGTCGGCGTCCGGAAGTTTCGCGAGAACCTGAGGTACTACCTCGATCTGGTCAAGGACGGGACCAACGCAGTCGTGATCACGGAGCGCGGGAAACCGATCGCACGCCTTCAGGGGCCGTCGAACCTCGAGCGGCTGATCGCTGAGGGTCGCGTCCGGCCGGCCAAACGTCCGAAGAAGCCGATCCGGCCGGAGGAGCTGATCGAGATCGACGGTCCCCCGTGGCTGTCGGACATCGTGATCGCGGATCGGAAGCGCGAACCCTGAGGCTCTACATCGACGCCTCGGGGCTCGTGAAGCTCATCGTCGAAGAGCCCGAGTCGCCCAAGATGGAGAGCCTCTGGAACGACGCAGAGGATGTCGTTTGCATGAGCCTCGGCTATCTCGAGGGCCGAGTAGCGATCGCACGACGGCTTCCTCGACGCGCACGTGGAAGCGCCCGGCGTTTGCTCGACGAGCGGTGGCAGGACATCGAGACGGTTGAGCCCGATGACCCTCTGCTCGCGCTGGCGGTCGGCGTTGCGGACGCGTACCGGCTCCGCCCGCTCGACGCGCTCCATCTCGCGGCAGCGGTGCAGACGGGCGGAAACCTGACGTTCGCTACCTGGGACGGCGAGCTCGCGGAAGCCGCCCGGGCTGCAGGCTTCGAGACAGCACCTCCCTAGCAGGGGACGACTGCTGCCTTCAGGTAGTCGCGCGGCGGGTCGGCGAGCAACGCCGCCACGCCCTCGAGTCCGACTCGGTGCGTGATCAGGCGCTCCCACGGATAGGCGCCGCTGGCGAGGAAGGCCAGCGCGGCTCGCACCGTCGCCGGTGTGTGATGGAAGGCGCCGCGGAGGGTCAGCTCCTCGTAGTGCAGGCGGTACGAGTCGACGTCGAGCGCCGTCTCGCGGGGCAGCCCGCCGAAGAAGACGACGGTGCCGCCGGGCCTGACGAGCTCGACGGCCTCGAGCCACGCCTGCTCGCTGCCGGCCGCCTCGATCACCACGTCCGCGCGGCCTCCGTCGCCAGGCGAGCCGCCGAAGAGCCGGGCGAGCTCGTGCCGTTCCGGCCTGCCGCCGACGACGACCGGCCGGCCGCCTGCGTCCGCAACGCAGGCGCAGAGCATCAGGCCGATCGGCCCCGCGCCGAGGATCGCGACCGCGTCGTCGGCGCGGACGCCCGCCCGGGCGACGCCGTGCAGACAGCACGCCAGCGGCTCGACGAGCGCCGCAACCTCCGATCGCAGCGAGTCCGGGACGGGAAGGAGGTTGCGGCGCGCGATCCGCTCCGGGACGAGCAGGTACTCCGCGTAGGCGCCGTTCAGCAGCGGGAAGAGCCGCTCGCAGAGCGTCTCCTGGCCGCGGCGGCACGGCGTGCACTCGCCGCAGGGCACCGAGTTCGCTGCGACGACGCGGCGGCCGGTCGCCGTGTCGACGCCGCAGAACTCGTGCCCGAAGGGGCTCGGCGGCGGGCCGAGCAGCACCGGGTGGCCGCGGTGGAACGCCTTCGCGTCCGTCGAGTCGGTGAGCGCGACCTCGACCTGGACGAGCGCGTCGCCCGGCCCGGGCTCGGGCCTCGGCACGTCCTCCAGCCGGACGTCGCCAGGCCCGTGGAAGACGAGCGCCCTCACGGCGTGAAGACGACCTTCAGCGCGTCCCCGCGGCGGTAGAGGTCGAGGCCCTCGTCGAACCGCTCGAGTGGGAGCACGGTCGGCTCGGGGAGGTCGAGCCGGGGGAGGAGGTCGGCCGCTTCCTCCATGTGGATCGGTGTCGCTGACCGCGAGCCGACGACGGTCAGCTCGTGCCGGTACACCCGTGAGGTGTCGAGCGCCCCTGCGTCGGCGAAGACGAGCAGCGTTCCGGCCGGCTCGAGCAGCACCAGGGCATCGTCCGCGCCGCCGGGTGCACAGAGCACCGCCGCGTCGACGGGGCCGCCGGGCTCGCGGCCCGCCCTACGCGGGTCGCGGTCGACCACGAACACCTCGTCGCCGCGCTGCGACAGGACGGCGGAGAAGAGCCGCCCGATGAACCCGTGGCCGACGACGAGCACGCGTCCGCGCGGCACACGCTCCGCCCCGCGGAGGACGCAGGCGAGCGGCTCGATCATCGTCGCGTGCGCGTCGCCAAGCCCCGCGGGCAGGTCGACCCACCGGTCCGCCTGCACCCGCTCGGCGAACCCGCCCGGCCGGATCGTGCTCGCGCGGAACGACTCGCAGGTCGACTCGTGGCCGGCGCGGCAGCGCTCGCACACGCCGCACGGCAGGTGGTGGACGAGCGCGACGCGACGGCCGGCGACCTCGGCGACCACCTCGTGGCCGAGCACCTCGCCCGCATGCTCGGGACGCAGCTTCTCGACGTCCGAGCCGCAGAGGCCACACGCGAGGACAGGGAGCGCGCCGTCCGGCTCGGGCACCTCTGTCAGCTGCGGCCGTCCCGCCTCGTCGAGGACGACGGCTCGCACCGGCCTAGTCGACGGTGACGACGAGCTCGAGGGTCGAGGGCTGGAAGTCCTCGCAGTGGCTGCGCACGCGCATGATCCGCTCGCGAAAGTCGGGTTGGTTCTTCCAGGCCTCCTGGGCCTCGAAGCTCTCCCAGGGCGCGAAGCTCACGTAGCTGTTCGGCTGGTCGAGGTTCCGGACGAGCCGGAACGTGCCCGACCCTGCGTGGGTTCCCGCCCACGTGACGAAGTCCGTCCACGCTGCGACGAACGCTTCTTCCTCGCCCGCCTTCACTGTCCACGTACCGCTCGTGTAGGTCTCTGGCATGGGAGTATCGTAAGCCGCAGATGGCGGTCGAGCTCAATCGCTGCGGCGTGAGCGGCGGTACGGCGCACAGGCTTAGACCACGGTCACCGGCACGCGCTGCACGCCGTTGTTGGCGTAGCCGCCGACGTTCCACTCGGCCTCGTCCGGCTGGGCGTTGCCGGCCTCGTCCCGCGCGCGGCAGCAGAGGACGTGCTCGCCGGCGGTCGCGTCCCAGGCGAAGTGCCAGCCGCGCCAGGCGAAGCGCGAGCCGGGCGCATCGTCGAGCTCGGCGTCGGCCCACGTCGCGCCGCCGTCGGTGGAGACCTCGACCGCGGCGACCCGCGCGAGGCCCGACCACGCCCGTCCCTCGAGCAGGCAACGACCCGAGGGGAGCGTCCGCTCGCGGGTCGGGAACTCGGGCAGCCCCGGCGGCACCATCAGCGCGCGGGGGCGGATCCGGTCGAGCGGCTCGCCCTCGTCGTCCTCGCCGCGTCGGAGGCGGTACGCCTGCGCCTGCTGGTAGCCGGTGAACGGCTCTGCGACCAGGGTGATCCGCGTCAGCCACTTCACGTGCGTCATCCCGTACCAGCCGGGCACGACCAGGCGGAGCGGGAACCCGTGCTGGGGAAGGAGCGGCGCTCCGTTCATCTCGTAGGCGAGGAGGACGTCTTCGCGGAGCGCCTCCGGGAGTGGGAGGCTGCGCTCGTAGATCTGCTCCTGATCGGCCTCGAAGCCGCGGTCGAGCCCCGTGAAGACGACCTCGCGCGCGTTGTCGAGCGGCCCGGCCTCGGCGAGGAGCGGCGCGAGCGGCGTCCCGCGCCACGCCGCCGTGCCGACCGCCTCCGCGAGCCACGGCTGGCTGACCGGACGCGGACCGGGGAGGAGGGCGCGCCCGTTGCCGGCGCACTCCATTGTCACCTCGAGCTCGACCGCCGGCCGGGCGCGGAGATCCTCGAGCGACAGCGTCAGCTCCTGCGAGACGAGGCCGCCGACCGAGAGCTCGAAGCTCGCCGGGTCGACGAGCGGGATGTCGTAGTGGATCAGCAGGTAGTGGAGTCCGACGGGCGTGACGGGATAGCGGAGCGCCTCGAGCGGCATGCCGTGGTTGCGGGCGGCGAGCTGGAGCTCGACCCGGCTGAACGGCTCCGGCTCCACTAGTCCACCTGGACGGCGTCGAGCCGCGGGTCGGTCGCGGGCAGCTGCGGGTCGAGCCGCTCGAACGTGTCGACGAGGATCTCGGCGACCGCGAGGTTCCGCGCCCACTTCCGGTCGGCCGGGACGACGTGCCACGGCGCCCAGTCGGTGGAGGTCTCGCGGATCGCGTCCTCGTACGCCTCGGCGAAGCCGTCCCACAGCGCGCGGTCGTCCAGATCCTCGAGCCGGAACTTCCAGCGCTTCTCCGGATCGTCGAGCCGCGCCTGCAGCCGCTTCCCCTGTTCCTCCTTCGAGACGTGGAGGAAGACCTTGACGAGCGTCGTGCCCTCGTCGACGAGCAGCCGCTCGAACTCGCGGATGTGCACGTAGCGCGGTCGCCACGCGTGCTCCGGCGCGAGCTTGCGGACGCGCACCGCGACGACGTCCTCGTAGTGCGACCTGTTGAAGATCCCGAGCTCACCGCGCTGCGGGCAGACCGCGTGGACGCGCCAGAGGTAGTCGTGCGCGAGCTCGTTCGCAAGCGGCGCCTTGAACGAGACGACCCGGCACCCCTGCGGGTTCACGCCGCGCAGGACGTGCTTGATCGTTCCGTCCTTCCCCGCGGCGTCGACGCCCTGGAGCACGAGCAGCACCGCCCGCTTGGCCTCCGCCCCGAGCCGCGCGTGGAGGATCTCGAGCCGGTCGGTCAGCTCGGCGAGCCGGACGAGGCCGGCCTCCTTGTCGAGGCCGTGTGGCTTCGCGGCGGGATCGCGTTCGCTCAGCCGCGGCGTCTGGCCCGGGTCGACGCGCATCTGGTCGAGGAAGGCGCTCGCCATCGGCGCATTGTTGCGCGGGGGCGTGAGGAGTGCCGTTCGAACGCCCGCTACACTGTCCTGCGCGCGGGGCTATAGCTCAGCTGGGAGAGCGCCTGGATCGCACCCAGGAGGTCGCCGGTTCGAGTCCGGCTAGCTCCATGGCTTGAACAAGCGGTTTCTGTTCTCCAAGATCCTCCACGCGAGGGCCTTGTGGTGAGTTTGTGGTGAGTACAGCGAGCCGGCGCCGCCTCGGTGCGGTTCGAAGGCGCCCGCCCCCAAATCAGAGCGCATGGCTATGC
>JBKPRD010000322.1:0-5703 GCA_046734415.1 Actinomycetota bacterium
AGAGACGGTCGCCGGTGGTCGGCGCCCTCGCAAGGAAGGAATCTCATGAAGCACCCAGAGACACGCGTCATCGATGTCGTTTGCGCGAACTGCGGCGAAAGCCATCGTCTGCGCACGACGTCCGAGTCGATGTCAGTGGACATCTGCTCAAGTTGCCACCCCGCTTACACCGGGGTCGCGAGAATCACGTTTGGAGGAGATCGGGTGGAGCGCTTCAACCGCCGACTCGCGCGCATCGCACGCTTCTCGAAGCCCAGCCATCCCGATCATGAAGAAGCTCGACACCCTCGTCGAAACACAGGGGCTCTCACCAGCGCCGGCCGAGGCATACCGCGCTGACCCTTCACGCGAGCGACATCGCGTCGCGAGACGCGGGAAGTGCGTCAGGGACTCGACGTCGCCGACTCCCTCGGCGCCCGGAGAAGGCGCGGCTGGCGCTGGTCGAGGCGTGCATCGTCGAATCCGAACTCCAGAACCTCGCCGGAGGCGACCGCGACTCGCGTGGCGTCTTGCGGGTGCGCGACTCCACCGCCCAGCTCGAGTGCTTGCACCCCTTTGCCGACTCGCTCCCTGCGCGAAGTTTGCTGACGTAGCCGCAATCCGCCGGCGGCTACGCTCGGGTGGTGCCGGCGGCGCTCACGATCCGCGACCTGTCGAAGCGCTACGGCTCGGTCGAAGCACTGCAGGGCGTCGATCTCGCCGTGGACGAGGGCGAGCTCGTCGGGCTCCTCGGCCCGAACGGCGCAGGCAAATCGACCCTCGTCAAGATCGTCGTCGGCCTCGTCCGGCCGAGTCGTGGACGGGCGATCGTCGTCGGCTCGCCGGCGGGCTCGCGCCGGGCGCGCGCGTCGCTCGGCTACCTCGCCGAGCTCTTCCGCTTCCCCGGCTGGTACACGGCGGACGAGGTGCTCGAGCTGCACCAGAGGCTCGCCGGCTCGAACGGTGGCGCCGGGGAACGCGCGCGGCTGCTCGAGCTGGTCGCGCTCGTGGACGCCCGCGACCGGCGGGTCGACGGGATGTCGAAGGGGATGCAGCAGCGCCTCGGGATCGCGCAGGCGCTCGTCGGCGAGCCGCGGATCTTGATCCTCGACGAGCCGACGTCTGCGCTCGATCCCGTCGGCCGGCGGACCATCCGGCTGCTGCTCGAGGAGCTTCGCTCGCGAGGCGTCTCGGTCCTGCTCAACTCACACCTGCTTTCCGAGATCGAGCTGGTCTGCGACCGCGTCGCGATCCTGCTCGGCGGCGAGCTCGTCGCCGCTGGGACGCCCGCCGAGCTCTCACGCCCACGGGGCGTCGAGCTGGACACGGACGGGGGCGTCCGCCTGGTGGAGGGCGCGACGCGCCAAGACGCACCCCGGCTCGTCGCCGAGGCGGTCGCGGCAGGGCGGCGGGTTTACGGCGTCCGCGGGCTCTCCTCGACGCTCGAGGACGTCTACCTCGAGGCGGTGGGTGGAGAGACGGATTGAGCTCCGTCGCGGTGATCGTTCAGTACGCGCTGCGGGAGGCGCTGCGACGGAAGGTCTTCGCGGTCGTCCTTCTGCTGACTCTGGTCTTTCTCGGCCTCTTCTGGCTTGCCACGCACTTCGTCCACGGCGAGCTCGACAAGATCACGCCGCCCAGCGACGTCAACGTCGACACGCGAACGTTCGCCGGCGCCTTCCTTCTCGGGCTGGCGATGTTCGCGACGCTCTTCCTCGGCGTAGTGCTCGCCGTCTTCCTGACGCTCGGCGTCGTCTCGGGAGACGCGGAACGCGGCCTGCTCCAGCCGCTCGTCGTCCGGCCGATCGGCCGCTCGACGCTGCTCGTCTCCCGTTTCGCCGCTGCGGCGGGCGTCTGCGCCGCCTACGTGCTCTCGGTGTACTTCGCCGCCCTCGTCATCGTCGGGCTGACCCTGCACTGGTGGCCCGCAGCAGTTGTCGGGCCGGGAGCTGAGCTCGCGCTGGGTGTCCTGATCGTGATCGCCCTCTCGCTGCTGGGTTCCGTCGGGCTGTCAGCGACGGCGAATGGAATCGCGGTCTTCATGCTCTTCGGCGCCGGGCTCGTGGCGGGACTGCTCGGGACGATCGGTCACGCCCTCAACTCGCACCAGATCAGGCACGCCTCGACGATTGCATCGTGGGCGCTCCCGTTCGAAGGGCTGTACCAGGACGGCCTCCGTCTGATCTCGCGGGACGCCACCGGAACGACGAGCTTCCTCCTCCAGCTCGGGCCGTTCGGAGGCGGCTACGTTCACGGCTGGACGATCCGCGTCTGGGCGGCCGTGTACCTCCTGCTCGTCGGCGCGGCCGCGCTCGCCGGGTTCGCGCGGCGGAATCTCTGAGCTTCGCGAAGCGATCAGCCGCGCCGCCGGAGGGCTGCTCCGATCGTCGTTCTCGACGACCAGATCCGCCGACTCTGCCCGTCGCGCGACTGCGAAGAAGTCCTGCGTCTACGACTTCTCGACCGGCTTCGCTGTCGCGGGCGGACGCCTGACTGTCGCCCGGTGCCCGTCTGCGCGACGAAGGAACCTACAGCTGGTCCAGCTCTTCCCGCGCAGGGGATACTCCCGTGCCGTGGGGCGGGCCGGACGGGCAGGCAGAGTACCGCGCCGCAAGTTTTCGTCCAGTCGGGCGTCTGCGTAAATGAAGGCTGGGGGCAGGTTTTGAGACGGGGTGGCGATGGGAGAGGCCAAATCGCCAAGCCGCAGGACCCGCCCCCGGTCTACATTGTCGCAAAAACCGCACAGGAAAGTCGCAAATAGCGAGCGTTTCTTGGCGTGGGCGGTGCTATCACTCAGGGGTTGTGCGGCCGCCACGACCGCCTTCGCAGCCTTTCGGTCGCCGGGGTGTTGCGCCGTAGACTCTCACGACTCTCGAGAAAGGACGCTCGTGGCTCGCAAGGTATTCGGGGCTTGCTCGCCGTCGTCGCCGGCAATGCGAGAGCCCGCCCCGCTTCAGGAGGTTACGCCCGGTTCCGGAGAGGGCAGTGATCCAAGACGGGGTGTTACGGCAAAGGAGGCACGATCATGAGCAAGCTGGTGCGTGATGCGATGACGGTGAATCCGCGCACCGTCAGCCTGAATGACTCGGTCGTCGACGCGGCACAGATCATGGAGCAGGAGGACGTCGGCTCCGTACCCGTCGTTGATACCGACAACATCCTGGTCGGGATGATCACCGATCGCGACATCACCCTGAGGGTCGTGGCCGCGGGAAAGGATCCACGCTCGACAGCGGCCGGCGAGGTCGCGACCAGGCCGGTCAGCCCCGCATATCCGGACGAGTCGCTCGATCAGGCGCTTGAGCAGATGGCTCATCGGCAGGTTCGCAGGCTGCCGGTGATCGAGGACGACCGTGTGGTCGGGATCCTCGCCCAGGCTGACGTCGTCCACGAGGTGAAGGACAAAAAGATCGGACAGCTCGTCGAGGAGATTTCGGAGTCTCGCCCGTAACACGGTCCCGTAGCGGGATGTGACGTGGTCACCCGGCGTTAGCCGGAGACGGTCCATGTCGGCGCAGCTCTTCCCTGCCCGCTAGGGAGACAATCCGGCCCAAGTGCCGGGCGCGTTTGTCGTGTCTGCGATGACCCGGGGGGAGGAGCCGAGTTGTGGCCGCGGTCCGGGGAGCACCTCTGCTTGCGATCCGAACGGGTCTACCCGATTGGGATCTCGAACCGGCGATGATCCCGGGATCGCCTCCCTTCGCCAGTAGCTCGATGAGCACGCGGGCCACGTTGTAGCCCGCGATCCGCGGCATCGGTAAGGAGCTCAATTGCGCACGCCAGCCGGCGGCGCCACGGCCCTGATGGCCCGAAGAATCTCGTCTGCCTTGCCCGCGAGCAGCGAGAAGTGGCCGTGCCCCTCGAACACGTGCAGCCGCGCGCCCGTCAGGCTCGCAGCGAGCCCGCGCGTGGCGGCGAGCGAAACGGTTCGGTCTGCGGTGCCGTGGAAGAAGATGATCGGAACGCGGATCGCGGCCAGTTCGAACGACCAGGGTCGGAAGAGGAGGGCGAGATCCTGGCCTACGCCCCGGCCGCCCTGCCGAAACGCCTCCGCGAAGTCGGCGGCGACGAGATCGCCGAGCGGTCCGCGCAGCGCCTCCCGATCGGCGCCACCGAGCTGCCAGCGCGTGACATGGAGGAAGGCGCGTGGCCGCAGCCTCGCCCACGCTGCGATCGGGACGAGCGCCCGGCCCGCGAGCAGCGGCACGCGCCGAGCGAGGGCGTAGCCGACTCGCTCCTTCGCCGCAATTCCGTCCGTCCAGCCGGCGCAGCCGACGGGGCCGAGTCCGGAAACGACCGCCGCGCACTCGACCTGCTCCGGGAGCGCGTGCGCGCACGCGAGCGCGTAGGGGCCGCCGCCGGATTCGCCGAGGACGGCGAAGCGGCTGATACCGAGCGCCTCGACGAGGGCGCGTACGTCCGCAGCGTGGTCGACCAGCGTCCGCCTCGCCTGCGGCGACGACAGCCCCAACCCGGGCCGCTCAGGCGCAAGCACGCGGACGCCGGCTACCCGTGCCGGCTCGTCGATGACACCGCCGGCAAAGCGCGAGCCCGGCAAGCCGTGCAGATAGACGAGTGGCCAGCCGTTCCGGTCGCCGTACTCCGCGTAGCCGAGCGTGCGCCCGCTCGCAAGCGTAAGCCCGAGCCCACTCGGCGCCTCGACAGTCTGGCGACGTGCGCTCCGCGCCATCGCCGCGAGCTAGCTCCGTCCGGAGGCTGGGCTGGAAGATCGAATGGGCGCTCCGATAGTCGACGCGCCTGGGGACTGGACGATTGGCCGGGGCCGGTCGATCAAGGGATCAGCGACTCATCGGGTCGTCAGCTTCGCTTCGGCTCTGCCGGGATCATCGTCACCTCGCCGTGCTCGTCCACCGAGACGACGTAGCGCTTGGCGGCGCCGGACACTCGAAACCGACCCAGGAACGATTTCGCCTGGTCACGCTCGACGACGATTGCATGCGTATCCGTATGCGTCTCGATCTCGAAGCCCTCCCGGAGCTTGGCCTCCAGGAATACGTCGAGAGCGTCCTTCCTTCCCCCGGTCGGATCGATCTCCCCAGACATAGCGCTTCTCTTGTGCGCGCTTGTCTCTCCGTGCAGGGAGGCGGTTTCGTCCGGGGAGAGCCAGTAGTCGCCCATGACACGGCGCAGCTCGGCATCGGCGCCCCGATGATGCTCACCCTCCGCAAAGTCCTTCTCGTACCTCACCAGCCACGGGTCGGCGCGGTCGTACTCGCGCCAGCCGAGCGCCTCGATCTCACGCTGCTTCTCTGCGATCAGGTCGAGCGGGGTGTTCTGGAAACTGACTGCGGCGAACATCGTCCTCACGGCCGCGATCATCCCTCCCTCACCGGAGCCGGTCAATGCCCGGCCGTCGCCGATTCCTCTCACGGCCCGCCAGGATGCATCGGGGTGCATCCTCGCCATCAGGCGATCCCTCGCGCGTAGCAGGGGAATCGCGGCCACTGGTTGCCCTGGTGTTGAGTGGGGTACGGAACATCAATCGAGACAGGAGGCTGTGATGACTGAAGAGCATCAGACTCGCGTCGCGAAGGTGGTCACGATCATCGGTACCTCGGACGAGAGCTTCGCGCGTGCTGCGCAGGCGGCAGTCGAGGAGGCGGCGAAGACGCTGCGTGGGATTACCGGTGCGGATGTCATCTCGATGAGTTGCGGCGTCGAAGGTGACCGGATCGTGGAGTACCGAACGACGGTCAACATCGC
>JBKPRD010000323.1:0-5673 GCA_046734415.1 Actinomycetota bacterium
GACGACCTCGATCACGGTCCCCTCGACGGGCTCGCCGGAGTCGGCGGCCTTCTCGATCCGGCGCCACGCCTTCTCGAAGCGGGCGCGCTTCTTGGAGAGGATCAGGCGCCCCTCCTGGTCCTCCTTGGTGAGGACGAGCGCATCGACGTCCTCGCCGAGCTCGACCTCCTCGGAGGGATCGACCGACTTGCGGATCGAGAGCTCGTTGGACGGGATGACGCCCTCGCTCTTGTAGCCGATGTCCACCAGGACCTCGTCCTGGTCGATTCGCACGACCTTGCCGCTCACCACATCCCCCTCGCTGAAGGGGTGGATCGTGGCGTCGTAGTTCGGGACGAGCTTGCCGTCGACCTCGATCAGGAAGTCGTCGGAGCTGGCGGCACCGTTGCCGATGGTCTCCGGCGCCTCGGTCTCGGTCTCGGTCTGCTGCTCGGTTGGCGTGGTTGTGTCCGTTTCGGGCACGGCCGCACAGTGTACGCAGACCCATGCGATGCGCAGGGGCTCGCTGAACCGACTTCGCCCACGGTTCGTTTACCGTTGCGAGCCCATGCCGAAGCGCCAGACCAAGCGCGGTGAGGAGCGCACGCCGCTGAGTGGAAGCTATGACGTGATCGTCTGTGGGGCGAGCTTCGCCGGCCTCACCGTCGCCCGCCAGCTTGCCGGCTCAGGTGCTCGGGTGCTCGTTCTGGATCGCTACGAGATCGGGGAGCGCCAGACCTCGGCTTGCGGCGTTCCGACCGCCTGGCTCGAGGCGATGGGCCTCGAGGGCTCCAAGCGCCAGGAGTTCGGCGAGCTGGTCGTTCACACACCACGCGGCACGTCGCGCTACGACCTTCCCTGGACCTTCTCCACCTTCGACTACCGCGAGCTGTGCGAGCTGCTCTGGGAGCAATCGGACGCCGAGTTCGAGACCGCCAAGGTCAACGGGCGCAGCGGCGAGGCCGTGCACACCGATCGCGGGGACGTTTCCGCGTCGCTGATTGTCGACGCGCTCGGATGGCGGCGGATCCTCGCCCCCGACGGTGGGTACCAGCCGCCCGACGCCCCGCTCTCACGAGGACTGGAGGTCCACCCTCACGGGAGCGGCGACGACCTCGAGGTCTGGATCGACCGCCGCTACGTGCCGGCGGGCTACGGCTGGAGCTTTCCCGCCCGCGAGGAGCAGCGCATCGGAGTCGGCTCCTTCGACCCCAGCTTTCACGTCAAGGACACGACCGTCCTGCTCGCCGAGGACCTCGAGCGCGACGCCGTCCGCTACCAGGGCAACTGGATACCCCACAAGATCCGCAAGGGCACCGAGGACGGGATCTTCTTCGTCGGGGACTCCGCGGGTCACTGCCTGCCACTCACCGCCGAGGGGATCAGAACGGCGTTCTACTTCGGCATCAAGCTCGGCGACGAATTGCGCGCGGTGATCGACGGGCGGCAGGACCGAGTGGCGGCCCTGCGCGCCTACGGCGAGTTCGTCGACGAGCACGAATTGAAGTTCCGCTGGATGCTCCGCGCGCAGAAGCTTCTCCCGAAGCTCCCGGCCCGCGTTCAGCACGCCGTGATCCGCGCGTGCGGCCGCAAGCGCTTCGTCGACTGGGCCTTCGGGCACTACCTCCGGATCGCACCGCCCGAGTTTGCGGGTCCAGCACCGGAGAAGACCCGCGAGCGCGAGCCACTCGAAGCGGCCGCCTAGCTCAGAAGCCCCGGCGCTCCCTGAGGCTGTTGACCGCGCGGGCCGTCGTGTGCCCACCACCGGCGGCGAGCTCGTGCCTCACAACGAGCGAGCGGATCAAGAACAGAACCGCCAGCACGGCGACCACGATGGTGGGCCAGATCACCTCGCTAGGGCTGATGCCGCCGAGCGCGGCGAAGAAGGCGTACATGGCCACGGCGCCGAGGCAAATCACCGAGAGCGGTCCGAGCGTCCTGCTCAACATCGGTCACCTCCTGTGACCGGGGATTGATGCCTCAAATTTAACGCGGCGCGCGGCGGCCAGTCATCGGTGAAATGCCGTAATCAACGGACGATCAGGTACGTGCCCGCGAGCAGCAGCAGGACCCCCACCACACGGGTCGCCGTGATCGGCTGCTGCTCGAGGCCGAGGAAGCCGATCTGGTCAAGCACCACTGAGGTGGTCAGCTGTCCCGTGACCGTCGCCGCAGCGACGGCGCCGGCGCCGATCTGGCTCACCAGGACCAGCGCCGAGAAAACGTAGGCGGCACCAAGCGCACCGCCGAGCAGGTAGTACCACTCGACGTGCGAGACCTCGCCGAGGCCGCTCGCCTTGCCGCTGACAGTGACGATCGCCGCCAGAAGCACCGTGCCGACGGCGAAGGAGATCGTTGCCGCCGCGAAGCTGCCGGTCGACCTGCCGAGGCCCGCGTTGATCGGCGCCTGAAGGGCGATGCAGCCCCCAACGACCGCCATGATCAAGACTGCGAGGCCCCTGTCCATTCGCGTGATCTTCCCTGATCGATGGTGTCGCGTGACTTTCGGGTCCGCTGTTCGTCTATCTCGTAGGAGCGGTCTACCTTGCCCAGCTAAAGCCGCGGCCAGGGACCGGCCGTATAGGACGTAAGTGGGCTCTTCTCGTCTACAGCCAAGATTTGGGCGCCTCGCCGGTGTGCTGCTGCGCACCCAGCCGGATGAGCGCCTGGCCGAGATGGCCAGCCAGGACGGCCGCGCCGCGTTCGACGAAATCGTCCGCCGGCACCGCGCCTCGCTGATCGCCTTCGCCGGCTCGGTCGCGCCGCCCTCGCGAGCCGAGGACGTCGTGCAGGAGTCGCTCACCAAGGCCTACGTCGCGCTCCAGGACGGGGCTCAGCCGGAACAGCTCCGCGCCTGGCTCTTCCGGATCGTGCGGAACACGGCGATCGACGAGCAACGGGGCGTTCGCCCCTACGAGCAGCTCGACGAGAACTACAACGGCGTCGAGCAGCCGCCACAGGCGCTCGAGCGGCGCGAGCGGGTCGCCGGGCTGGTGGCCGCGATTCAGGACCTGCCCCACGCGCAGCGCCAGGCGATCGTCCAGCGTGAGCTCGAGGGAAAGGGGCACGAGGAGATCGGCCGGGCGCTGAAGCTCTCGCCGGGCTCCGTGCGTCAGCTGATCTACCGCGCCCGGCACAGCCTGCGCGACGCGGCCGGGGCGATCATCCCGGCCGCTGTGATCCGCGCCGCATGCCTGCCCGGCGCCGGCGAGGCAGTCGGTGGACTCGGCGCGGCCGGTGCGCTCAAGCTTGGCCTCGCCGCAATCGTCGCGACGGGAACGATCGTCGCGGGCACCGCGATCGACCGGTCCCCGAACCAGGGCACCGCCGAGGCGCTGCAGCTCTCGACGCCGCAGCGCGACATGGAGGGCGCCGGTTCGGGCGTGGCGGGAGAGGACGAATCCCAGTCCGGCTCCGGGCGCGAGGGTGAGCACCACGGCTCCGGCTCGTCGGGCAAGGACGATTCGCGCAACTCCGGGCCCGGCGGCGGTGCCGGCAGTGGCTCGGAGCACAGCGGTCCCGGAGGCGGCGAGCACAGCTCGAATTCGGGCCCCGGCTCCGGGTCGAGCGGTGAGTCCGGATCCGGGTCAGGGTCTGGCTCCGGATCGATCGACGGCTCCGGCTCAGGGGTCTCAGGTGGCTCAGGGGTCTCAGGCGGCGGATCGGGCGATGGATCCGGATCCGGCAGCGGTAGCGACGATCTGCTGGAGGTCGACCGGAGCACGAGCGGCGGCACCTCAGGGCCGGGCTGAGAGCCCGCTGCCGATTCGTCCAGCCGCGTGATCCTGGGCCTCGTGCCTCGTTCTTTCGACACAAGCATTCGTCGAGGAGGACCAATGAGAAAGGCAACTTGGATCGCAGGGGCGGTCGCCGCGTTGGCCGTGGTGCTGGCCGCGAGCGCGACGGCGACCGCGAAGGACCGGAACGGCGACCGCATCCCCGATCGCTGGGAGAAGAGGTTCCACCTCTCCCTCAACGTCGATCAGGCGAACAAGGACCAGGACCGGGACAAGGTCGACAACCGGAACGAGTTCGAGGAGGGAACCAACCCGCGCGACAAGGACAGCGACAACGACGGTCGCCGGGACGGCCGCGAGGACGCCGACCATGACGGCCTCAACAACCACAACGAGGACGTCAGCGCGAACGAGCCGGACGATCGCGACACCGACAACGACCGGGTCGAGGACGGCGACGAGGTCGTCGGCACGATCGCGTCGTTCCAGGATCCGGTGCTGACGATCGACCTGCTCAACGGCGGGTCCGTGACCGGCAATGTCACGGCCGACACGCGGATCAAGTGCGAGGACGAAGACGAGCAGGAGCATGAGAACGAGATCGAGGACCGCGCCCGCGCCAGCCATGACGGCGGTGGGAGCGGTGACAACTCGGGTCCCGGCAGCGAGAACGAGGGACCCGGCAACGCCGAGAACCGCTGCACGACTGCCGACCTGACCCCCGGCACGATGGTCCATGAGGCCGAGCTCGAGGGCAGTGCCTTCGAGGAGGTCGAGCTGATCAAGTAGCTCCCGACCCCCGGGGTCAGACCCCACGGGGTCTGACCCCTGGGTTGGGTTGTTACTTCGCCGCCAGCCAGTCCTTGCCGACGCCGATGTCGACCGCGAGCGGCGGATCGAGCTTGAACGCGCCGCACATGGCCTTCTCGACCAGCTTCGAGGCGGCGTCCATCTCGTCCGTCGGGCCCTCGAAGAGGAGCTCGTCGTGGATCTGGAGGACGAGGCGGGTCTCGAGGTCCGACTTCTCCAGCTCACGCTGGGCGTCCACCATCGCGATCTTGATGATGTCCGCCGAGGTGCCCTGGATCGGCATGTTGACCGCGAGGCGCTCGCCCTGGCCACGAACCTGCGGCCGGCCTGAGCGGAGCTCGGGGATCGGGCGGCGCCGGCCGAGCAGCGTCGAGACGTAGCCCTCCTTCTTGGCGAACTCGATCGTCTCCTCGATGTAGCGCTTGACCGCCGGGAAGCGCTCGAAGTAGCGGTCGATGTAGGCGCCGGCCTCCTCCTGCTCGATGTTCAGGCGGTCGGCCAGGCCGTAGGCGCTGAGGCCGTAGGCGATGCCGTAGTTGACCATCTTGGCCTTGGAGCGCTCGCCCGGGGTGACCTTCTTCGGATCGGAGCCCAGGACCTCCGCCGCGGTCGCGGCGTGGATGTCCTCACCGCGGGCGAAGATCTCCTTGAGGGCGTCCTCGCCGGCGATGTGGGCGAGGATCCGCAGCTCGATCTGGTTGTAGTCGGCCGAGAGCAGACGGTGGCCGCGCGGGGCGACGAAGCAGGAACGAATCGGACGACCCTCCTCGGTGCGAATCGGGATGTTCTGGAGGTTCGGGTTGGTGCTGGAGAGGCGGCCCGTCGCGGTAGCGGTCTGGTTGAAGGTGGTATGCAGGCGGCCGGTGTCGGGGTCGATCAGCTCCGGCAGGGCGTCGAGGTAGGTGCTCTTCAGCTTGGTGAGCTCGCGCCACTGCTCGACCTTCTCCACGATCGGGTGCTCCTCCCGGATCTGGGAGAGGACGCGGGCGTCGGTGGAGAAGCCGGTCTTGCCGCGGCGCTTCTTGGTCAGGCCGAGCTCGTCGAAGAGGACCTCGGCGAGCTGCTGGGGCGAGCCGATCGTGAAGTCGTGGCCAGCCAGCTCGAAGATCTCGGCCTGCAGGGTCTCGATCCGCTGCTCGAAGCCCTC
>JBKPRD010000324.1:0-3309 GCA_046734415.1 Actinomycetota bacterium
GTACCACACGATGCTCGGGCGCACGCACGGGATCGAGGAGATCTCGCGCGAGGAGAACCTGAAGCACACGGCGGTCTTCCGGCTGGCGCTCGGGAAGACGGTGAAGAACGTGCAGGCCAGCTGGGTGAAGATGGGGCTCGACGCGGCGACTGAGTCGCTGCGCTGGGGCGTGAACGACCTCGGCGGGACACTCATGGAGGAGTCAATCTCGCGCATGGCGGGCTCGCAGCACGGCGTCAGGCTCGACCCGGAGGACCTGGTCGCAGCGGCGAAGCGTGCAGGTCGCACACCCGTGCAGCGCGACACGCTTTACAAATCGCTCGCCACTTACTGATCGGGGGAGAGCTTCATGGCGGATTACAAGGTCGTCAAGATCGACGACATGGAGGCGATTGCCTTCGGGACGTTCAGGCGCGCTCGGGCCGAGCTTGACGTCACGTCATTCGGGCTGCAGGTACTGGACCTGCCACCGAACCTGGACGCGTATCCCGAGCACGACCACGGCGAGGACGGCCAGGAGGAGGTCTACTTCGTGCTGCGCGGCGGGGGCGAGGTCGAGATCGACGGTGAGCGCATCGCGCTGGACCCGGAGACCGCGGTATCGATCAAGTCGGGCACGCGCCGCAAGCTCTGGCCGGGGCCGGAGGGGATGCGCGTGATCGCCATCGGCGGCAAGCCGGGCGCGGTCTACCAGACGAAGGAGCTCTCGGAGCTCGGTGCTCCGGATCCGTTCGTGGAGCTCGCGACCTAGATCTGCCAGTCCCCTTCGACGAGGACAGGCGTCTCGTTGCCCTCGGCGTCGAGGCCGTAGACGTGCACTTCCGGCGAGCCGATCATGAAGTCGATGTGGATCTGGCTCTCGTTGATGCGACCGCGGTCGCTTTCGTCGACGGCGTTGGGATAGGCGTTGCCGAGCGCGATGTGACTCGCGGCGTTCTCGTCCAGCAGCGTGTTGAAGAAGACGCTGCCGGACTCGGCGATGCGGCTGGCCTTGTCGACCAGGGCGACCTCGCCGAGCCGCGCGGCGCCCTCGTCCTTGGAAGCGCGACCGCGTAGGACGTCGGCACCGGTGTCGGCGTCGATCTCGACGACGCGGCCTCCCTCGAAGCGCACCCTCAGGCCGTCGATGACCGTGCCGGCCACGTCCAGCGGCTTCGTCGCCGTGACCGTCCCCTCGGTACGGGTGGGGTCGGGTGTGCTGAAGATCTCCTCGCTGGGGAGGTTCGCGTAGTGCTCGATGCCCTTCGCGTTCGACATGCGCGCCGCGACGAAGGACGAGCTGGGGAACAGGCCGACCTTCAGGTCGGTGCCCGGCCCGCGGAACTGCAGCGCGTCGAACCGCCTCTCGGTGAGCCGCCCGGCGATGCGGGTCAGCTCGTCGCCCCGGGCCGTCCACGCCGCCGACTGGTCGTCCTCGTCGAGGCGGAGGATGTGCGCGAGCTGATCGGTGAGCTTCTGCAATGCCTCGTCGGGCGCGAGGCCGGAGTGGACCTTCTGCGCCCAGCCCGGCGTGGGGAACGGCACGATCGTCCAGTTGGTCGAGCGCTCCCTGATCAAGGTGACGCTCTCCTTCAGGAACGGGAGGTCGTCCTTGGCGGCCCGCTGCGGATCCGCGCCCTCGAGCGTTCCGGGGTCCGGTACCGGCGCAATCGACACGCGCGCGGCGTTGTCCTCGCCGAGCGCGAGGATGCGATGGCCCCACCACTCGGGCACGAAGTCGAGTGTCTCTTCCCGGGCGGTCTCGAGGCGGATGCGCTTGATGTGGCCGTCGAATACGAACGGGTCGACGAAACGAGCGCCGCGCTCGTAGGACGCCCGCGCAACCGCACGCGCGAGTGGCTCCATGCCGGGGCCGTACGTGACCGCGACGATCTGATCGTGCTGGACGTTCGCGCCGATCTCGACGGCGAGCTTGGCGAGGCGGTCGCAGTAGGTCTCGAGGTCCATGACCCCGGACGATAGGGCTAGCGGAAAAGGTCGAGATCGCGCGGCCGGCGGAGCGCTGCGGCGCCGGGCCCGTCGTCCTCGGTGACGTATTCGCCGGCTCCCCCGACGATGACAACGGGTTCGTACGAGTCCTTCGTGCGCGCGAGATCCGCGGCGGAGGCGAGCTGATCGGCGACGGCGACCTCGGTGACGCGCAGCTCTCGCCCGTGCGCATCGGCCCTCCCGCGCCAGTCGTCGACCACGCGGACGCCGGCCGCGCCGATGGCGACGTCGGCCACGCCTATGCGCCACGCGCGCCCGAACGAGTCCGAGATGATCACGCCAAAGAACTTGGCGACGCTATTCGTCGTCAAGTTCTTCAGCTCGGCGCGGATGCGCCGCGCGGATGCATCGGGGTCGATCGGCAGCAGGATCGCGACGTTCTCGCCCGGCGCGTTCGACGTGTCAACGCCCGCGTTCGCGCACACGAACCCGTGGCGTGTCTCGCACACGAGCACCCCACGCTCCGAGCGGATGACGGAGACAGACTCATCGAGAACCACCTGAACGAGCCGCGCATCTTTGCCGAAGTCGCTCGCCAGCCGACTCGCCTCCGCGCCAGGGGCCACCGAATCCAATGGGACAACCCGCCCCTCGGCCTTCGACACGACCTTCTGCGCAATCACGACGATGTCGCCGTCGCGTAACTCCGGTGCGATCAGCGCAGCCAGATCGTCGCCCGCCTGCACCTCCGGGATGCCGGCGAGCGCGCGTAGCTCCAGGGTCAGCTCTCGGCTCCGGCCGGGACGTTCAGCCGCGCGCCGGCACGGTCCAGCTGACGCAACGCGCCGCGCGTGCGGGGCGCGATCGCGCGGCTCGACTCGATGGCCTGCGCCACAACCGCCAGGTCATCCGACGTGTCGACGTCGAACGTGAGTGACGGGACGTTCGCGACCCGATGTGTCACACCGCCGGCCTCGGCCGCGGCGACGTGGCGCTTGAGACTGTCCGGCCCGAAGCTCGGCTCGATCACGGTTGGCGGCCGCAGCAGAAGCCCGTTGGTGCCGGCGCCGTGGCGGTCCGGCACGATCACGACTTCCTCCGGCGCATGTGCGAGCAGTTCGTCGACCTCCGTCGACGACAGCAGCGGCGTGTCGCCCGGCACGAGCAGCACGCGCTCGAAGCCGGACGCGACTGCCCATTGGATGCCCGTTGCCGCCGCCGGCGATTGACCCTCGCGCAGCTCGTCCTCGATCAGCACCGTGTGTTCGTCCGCGGCGAACCCGACGCTCGGCTCCGACGCGACGACCACGATCTGCTCGATCCCCTCGACCTTTCGAAGCGACGCGAGCACGTCCTGGAACATGGCCTGCGCAAGCGCGT
>JBKPRD010000325.1:0-7297 GCA_046734415.1 Actinomycetota bacterium
AGCCCGACCTGCTCGAGCAGCCGACCGACTCGGTCGGAGTCGACCCGTCGCTTCTTGATCTCGAACGGGTACTCGATGTTCTTGCGCAGGTTCCGCCAGGGCAGCAGGTTGGCGTCCTGGAACATCATCCCGATCTCGGCCGGCCGAGGCCCTCTCACAGCAGTGCCGCCGAGGAGGACCTCGCCGTGGGTCAGCGCGTGCAGGCCCGACATCGCCCACAGCAGCGTCGTCTTGCCGCAGCCGCTCGGGCCGAGGATCGTGACCAGCTCACCCTCGGCGATATCGAGCGAGAACGACTCGAGCGCGTGCACCGGCCCGGTCTTCGTCTCGTAGATCTTCGTCGCGCCCTGGATCCGGATCTTGGCGTGGTCGACCGCGCTCAGAACCATCCCTCCTCGTCGGGGTTCGCATACTGCATGAACTCGATCACCGCGCCGCCGACGTCGACGAACGCGACAGTCAGGAATCCGTTCCCGACGTCGAACGGCTCGGCGAGGACGGTGTGACCTTTCACCGCCTCGCACACGTCGGAGACCCGGTAGGCGACATGCGGCTGCGTCCGGAGGGGACCCGTGACCGGGCTGTCGGGCTCGAAGCGAAGCCATTCGATGTTGCACGGGTGCGCCCGCGGGCTCGTCACCCACACGCGCGTCGCCTCAACCCAGCTCTCCCCCTCCTTGCGCTCGTCGGTGATCAGGCCGACGTGGTCGAACCTTGAACGGTCGAACTGTGGGAAGGTCGCTTGCAAAGCGAACCCGAGCGTTTCTATCGTCCCACACGACCCCTCGTCAAGGAGCAAGCATGCGCGTTCTCGCCGTCGGCGCCCACCCGGACGACCTCGAGATCCTCTGCGGGGGGACGCTCGCGCGCTACATCCAGGAGGGCCACCAGGTCGTGATGTGCCATGCGACGAGAGGCGATCGCGGCAGCTTCGTCCATACCTCCGAGGACATTGCGCAGATCCGCAGCAAAGAGGCTGCCCGCGCAGCCGAGATCGTCGGCGCGCAGTACATGAGCCTCGGACTCCGCGACAGCGAGGTCAACTCGCGCGACGCGGAGCAGAGGCGCCTCGTCGTCGATCTGGTCCGCGAGGCCCGGCCGGACGTGATCATCACTCACTACCCGCGCGACTACATGGGCGACCACGACGAGATCTCGAAGCTCGTCTTCGAGTGCAGCTTCCACGCCACTCTGCCGCTCTTCGAGACCGGGAAGCCGCACCATTCGCTGGTAGCCCCGATCTACTACATGGAAACGGTCATGGGACTGGGCTTCGCGCCCACGGAGTTCGTCGACGTGAGCGCGACGGTCGAGACGAAGATCGCAATGCTCGAGGCTCACCAGAGCCAGCTGACGTGGTTGCGCGACCACGACGGCGTCGACATCGTCGGGCAGATGCTGACGACGACCCGCTTCCGCGGGCAGCAGTGCGGGGTCGAATACGCAGAAGGCTTCGTCCCCTGCCTGACCTGGCTGCGGGGCACGACCCGCCGCCTGCTCCCCTGAGAGGAGGATTTTTGGCTACTCAGGTCGAGTTCGACTACGGCCTCGCCCGCTTCATCAGCTTCCGCGACCGTGAGGTGTGCGAGCGCGTCCGCCGCATCAGCCGCGAGGAGCTGACGAATCACCCGAGCCCGGATTTCCTGATCTCGATCGTCGACGATCACGGAGAGTTCTACCGGCGCTTCGCCGAGGACTTCGTCGGCCGCATCAGAGCCGCCCGAGACGAGGGCCGCACGTTCGTCGCGATCGTCCCCGTCGGGCCGATGCCACAGTACGGGCTCGCCGCCCGGATGATCAACGAGGAGCGGCTCTCGCTCGCGCACGTCCACACGTTCAACATGGACGAGTACGCGAACGAGGACGGAGTGACTGCGCCGCCGAGCTGGCCGGGATCGTTCCAGCGCGCGATGCTGGAGCGCTTCTTCGGCCTCGTGGACAGGGAGCTGCGCCCGCCGGAGGGGCAGATCCACTTTCCGACGACGGAGGCGATCGACAGCTACAGCGACCGGATCGAGGACCTCGGAGGTGCCGATTGCTGTTACGGCGGCATCGGCTGGTGCGGTCACATCGCCTTCTGGGAGTCGCATCTGGGCGAGGAGTTCCAGGGCGACCTCGAGGCGTACAAGCAGGCCGGCGCGCGCCTGGTCGAGCTTCACCCGATGACGATCATGCAGAACGCCCTCCACTCCTTCGGGGGCGACTGGTCGTGGGTGCCGCCGAAGGCAAACACGATCGGGCCACGCGAGATCCTCGGCGCGCGGCACCGAAGCTTCTGGCTCGACGGCGACCTCGGCGGCGGTTTCTCGTGGCAGCGCTTCATCGCGCGCCTCGTCGCGCACGGACCCGTCTCGGAGTTCGTCCCCGGCTCGATCCTGCAGACCGCCCGGACCGACTACACGATCATGGGCAGCGTCGCCGACGACGTCGAGATCCACATGGCGTGACCGTTGGGACGTCGCTATGGGCGAGGCGCGAGGTTCCAGGGCCACCAGCCGAGGGTCAGGCTTCAGCCTGACCCTCGGCGGCCCGTGCACAATCAGGCAACAGACGTGCTCGGCCTTCCTCCCACGATCCGCGCCTGCCTGTTCGACCTCGACGGCGTGTTGACGCAGACGGCAACGGCGCACGCGGCGGCCTGGAAGGAGATGTTCGACGAGTTCCTGCGCGCGCGGGCCGAAAGCACCGGCGAGCCTCTTGTCCAGTTCGACGCCGTCGCCGACTACCTCGCGTACGTCGACGGCAAGCCGCGCTACGACGGCGTCCGCTCGTTCCTGGCATCGCGAGGAATCGACCTGGCTGAAGAGGCCGTTCAGGAGCTTGGCGACCGCAAGAACGCACTCGTACGCGAGATGATCCAACGCGTGGGCGTGACGACGTTCGAAGGGTCGATCCGCTACGTCATGGCGGCCCGCGATGCCGGGCTCCACCGAGCGGTCGTCTCCGCGAGCGAGAACACCCCGGCGGTGCTCGAGGCCGCGGGAATCGCCGACCTCTTCGAGGTGCGGATCGACGGGACCGTCGCCAGGGAAGAGGGCCTGCGCGGCAAGCCGGCCGCCGATACCTTCCTGGCCGCCGCGCGTGCGCTAGGCGTGCCCGCCGGCGAGGCCGCCGTCTTCGAGGACGCCCTCGCCGGCGTCGAGGCCGGTCGTGCCGGTCACTTCGGCTTCGTCGTCGGGGTCGACCGCAGCGGCCAGGCCGAGGCGCTGCGCCACCACGGCGCCGACATCGTCGTGTCCGACCTGGCGGAGCTTCTCGAGTGAGCGGGTCGCCGGTCTTCGCGGTCGAGCCCTGGGCGCTGCGGGAGACACGGCTCGAGCTCGACCTGCTCGCGCAAACCGAGTCCCTGTTCGCGCTCGCCAACGGCCACATCGGCTTACGCGCGAACCTCGACGAGGGCGAGCCGTACGCGATTCCGGGCACCTACCTCAACTCGTTCTACGAGATTCGGCCGCTCCCGTACGCCGAGGCGGGCTACGGCTACCCGGAATCCAGCCAGACGCTGGTCAACGTGACGAACGGAAAGATCATCCGGCTGCTCGTCGACGACGAGCCCTTCGACGTCCGGTACGGCCGTCTGCTCTCGCACGAACGGGTGCTCGACCTGCGCGCCGGAGTCCTCGGACGCAACGCGGAGTGGAGGTCGCCGGCCGGGGCGACCGTGCGGGTCTCGTCAACGCGCCTCGTCTCGCTGGTGCAGCGCTCCGCCGCCGCGATCCTGTACGAGGTCGAGCCCCTCGAGGCTCCCGTCCGTGTCGTCGTCCAGTCCGAGCTGGTCGCGAACGAGCCGGGCCCGCCGCAGACCGCCGACCCACGGGCAGCTGCGGTGCTCGAGTCGCCGCTGCAGTCCGAGGACTTCTCCGACCACGTCGCGCGCGTCGTCCTCGCCCACTCCACCAAACGGAGCAAGCTGATCCTCGCCGCCGGGATGGACCACCTCGTCGAAGGCCCACCGGGGACGGAGACGCTGGGCGAGTGCACGGCCGACGTCGGTCGCGTGACCGTCGCCTCCGACCTCGAGCCCGGGCAGCGGCTGCGCCTGGTCAAGTTCCTCGCCTACGGCTGGTCGAGCCAGCGTTCGCTGGCCGCCCTGCGGGACCAGGCCGTCGCAGCCCTCGTCGAGGCACGGCACACGGGCTGGGACGGGCTGCTGGCCGGCCAGCGCCAGTGCCTGGACGACTTCTGGCGGACCGCGGACGTCGAGCTCGAGGGCGACACCGAACTCCAGCAGGCTCTCCGCTTCGCGCTCTTCCACACGCTGCAGGCCGGCATCCGCGCCGAGCAGCGGGCGATCGCCGGCAAGGGCCTGACCGGCCCCGGCTACGACGGCCATGCCTTCTGGGACTCGGAGCGCTTTGTCCTGCCGGTTCTCACCTACACGGCGCCTCACGCCGCGGCCGACGCCCTCCGCTGGCGACACGCGACGCTCGACCTCGCCCGCGAGCGCGCGCGCCAGCTCGGCCTGAACGGCGCGGCGTTTCCGTGGCGGACGATCCGAGGGCAGGAGACCTCGGGCTACTGGCCGGCCGGGACCGCGGCGTTCCACATCAACGCCGATATCGCCGACGCGGTCTCGCGCTACTACGCCGTGACCGGAGACGACGACTTCGAGTGCGAGGTCGGCCTGGAGCTGCTCATCGAGACGGCGCGCCTCTGGCGTTCGCTCGGTCATCACGATCCGCGTGGCCGCTTTCGCATCGACGGCGTCACCGGCCCGGACGAGTACAGCGCGATCGCCGACAACAACGTCTATACGAACCTGATCGCTCAGGCGAACCTCGTCGCCGCCGCCGATGCCGTCGCCCGTCACCCGCGCCATGCCGCGACGTTCGGCGCCGACTTCGAGGAGGCGGCCGGGTGGCGCGACGCCGCGAAGGACATGGTGATCCCGTGGGACGACGCGCTCGGGATCCACCCGCAGTCGGAGGGGTTCACGAACCACGAGGTCTGGGACTTCGACCACACGGAGCCGGACCAGTATCCGCTGCTCCTGCACTTCCCCTACTTCGAGCTCTACCGCAGGCAGGTCGTCAAACAGGCCGATCTCGTGCTCGCCCTGCACTGGCGGGGCGACGCCTTCAGCGCCGAGGAGAAGGCGAGGGATTTCGCCTACTACGAGGCGCTGACGGTCCGCGACTCGTCGCTGTCGTCCAACACGCAGGCCGTGGTCGCCGCCGAGGTCGGACACCTCGAGCTCGCCTACGACTACCTGGGCGAGACCGCCTTCACGGACCTCCACGACCTCGCCGGGAACACGGCCGACGGCCTACACATCGCCTCCCTCGCCGGTGCCTGGCTCGCCGTCGTCGCCGGCTTCGGCGGGATGCGCGACCACGGCGGCGCGCTGACCTTTGCTCCGCGCCTCCCGGGCCGGCTGCAGCGCCTCGCCTTCGGGCTCGTCTTCCGCGGGACGCGCCTGCGCGTCGAGGTGGCCGAGGCGGAGGCGACGTACACGGTGCTCGACGGACCGCCGCTCGAGATCGGCCACCACGGCAAGACGATCACCGTCTCCGCGCGCGACCCCACGACGGCGCCGATCCCGCAGCTCAGGGTCGAGGGGCGCGCCCCGACACAGCCGCGAGGCCGCGCCCCGCAGCGCCGCGGCATCGACGGCGCCGCCGATCGCTGAAGTCACTGCCCAACGATCAGGGAGGAGGAGCCGATGGGCAAATTGAGGGTGAACATCACGATGTCGCTCGACGGCTACGTCGCCGGGCCCGATCAGAGCGAGACGAACCCACTCGGGATCGGAGGGATGCAGCTCCACCAGTGGCTTGTCCCGCTCGAGGCGTTCCGCGAGTCGCACGGGGAGGCAGGAGGCGAGGTCAACGCCAGCACCCCGATCGCCGAGGGCATCCTCGCGGGCGCCGGCGCGACGATCATGGGGCGAAACATGTTCGGCGGCGGGCCCGGCCCGTCGGGAGAGGATCCGTGGAAGGGCTACTGGGGCGACGAGCCGCCCTACCACCACCCCGTGTTCGTCCTCACCCGCCACCCGCGCGAGCCGCTCGAGCTCCAGGGCACCACGTTCTACTTCGTCACCGAGGGCATCGAGTCTGCGCTGGAACAGGCGAGGGCGGCGGCCGGCGAGAAAGACGTCTCGCTCGGCGGCGGAGCCTCCGTCGTGCAGCAGTACCTGGCGGCCGGGCTACTCGACGAGATGCTGATCTCGATCGTGCCGGTGTTCCTCGGAGGCGGCGCCCGCCTGTTCGACAACCTGGGCGACTCACTGCCACGGCTCGAGCAGGTTCAGACGGTCGAGGCGCCCGGAGTCACGCACATCCGGTACGTCCCGGCGAGCACCTAGTCCTCCAATGACCTCGCCCTGCCGCGGCACTGGAACGGGGTGCCGACCACCCAGGCGAGCCGGCAACAGTGGACGCCACCGCAACCGTCGCCTGCACGTAACCGACCGCCTCGCCCGAGCGCGATCGAGCCAGCCACTGCAACGCCGCTGGCGCGCTCACGCCCGAGGCGCTTAGCATTCAGCATCGACACGAGAGACGGGACAGACGGGCAGCGTCGAGAGGACGACTGGCTGGCCGAGGAAGGCGAACTCGACTGGCAGTACGACGCGCATGCCCAAGAAGAATCCGATCCCGGCGCCGGTGGCTGGCCACAAGCCGAGGGCACTGGGACGACCGGCCTCGTGCGAGCCCCTCGTGTCCCGCCGAGGACACCGAGGGAGACGATCGAGCGGCGCCGGGGCATCCTCGTGCTCGGTGCGCTCGCCGTCGGGCTCGTGGTCGTCATCGTGGTCGTCGTCGTCGCAACCGGTGGGGGCGGGGGGAGCAGCCCGACGGCCGTCGCGACCACGTCGCCGACGACCCAGCCGGCCTCGACCCCGACGACCACGCCGACGACGACGAGCCAGCAGACGACCCCGCCGTCATTGCACGTCACGGTCCCCGACAGCGGCAGTCTCAGCTCCGGTGACAGTGGGCCCGAGGTCGTCACGCTCCAGAAGGCCCTGACCCAACTCGGGTTCGACGCCGGCACGGCTGACGGCGACTTCGGATCGACGACCGAGACCGCCGTGATCGCCTTCCAGCAGGCCCACAACCTCAAGCCGGACGGGATCGTCGGGACGGAGACGGCGAAGGCGATGAACGACGCGCTGGCAGCGGCCGGCGGCTGATCCAAGCGGAATCTCGGTAACCGCCACAAACCCCGCGCCGATCGCGCCTATCTTGCCGCGCGTTCGAACCGACGGCCGGCCAGGGCCGTCGTCCGACCACAATTTGGCGTTCACGGCCACCGGTGACGCGCTGAATCCGAGCGCCGCGTACGCGTCGAT
>JBKPRD010000326.1:0-4692 GCA_046734415.1 Actinomycetota bacterium
GCCCACCTAGTCGAGGATCGTGACGACGCCGGTGGAGCCGTCGACGCGGATCGACTGGCCGCTCCGGATCTGCGCCGTCGCCCGGCCGGTGCCGACGACGGCGGGGAGCCCGTACTCGCGGCACACGATCGCGGCATGCGACATCACGCCGCCGATGTCGGTGACCACGCCTGTGACCTTCGGGAAGATCGGCGCCCACGCCGGCGAGGTGATCGGGCAGACCAGCACCTCGCCCTCGCGCACGTCGGCGATCTCCTCGAACCTGATCACGACGCGGGCCGGCCCCTCGACCACGCCCGGCGCCGCCGCGGCCCCGGTCAGCTCGGTTCCACCCTCCTCCGCGCGGGCCCACTCCTGGACCCGCTGCGTCGTCACGCCCCAGAGCATGATCACCGCCGGGTCGGTGATCGCATCGGGTGTCGCCCCGATCGCCGGAGGCGGGGTCCACCCCTCGAGCCGGCGCAGCAGCTCCTTCCGCCGCGCGACGATCGGCGGCCAGTGGCTCGGCCCCAGCGGCGGACCCCCGGTCGCCCACGTCAGCAGCAGCTCGTCGAGGGCACTCGCAACCTCGTGGCGGCCGAGCTGGAACACGTCCTCGCCGTCCTCGAGGAAGTCGTGGCGGGCAAGGAGCGCCCCGAACTCGCGCACCTTGTTCCACCACCGTGTCAGGAACCAGTAGTCGCAGAAGAACTTGTGCTCCTCGACGTAGGGGAAGACCGTGCGCGAGAGCGCGAGCAGGTCGTCGAACGCCGTCTTCGCCTCCTCCCCGAGCAGCGCGCCGTACTCCTCCGCGAGTCGGTCGCGTTCGCGCCGGATCTCCTCGGTCGGGCGCTCGACCTCCGCGCCGGCCTTCAGCGCAGCGACGTAGCCGATCAGCGAGGCGTACGGGATTCCCGGATCGTCGTACCAGCTGCGGTAGTAGTGGTAGAGGCCGTCACCCGTCGCCATGTTGAACCAGGGATCCTTCGTCCGCTCGAGCTCCTCCAGCCAGGCGCGGCCCGCGTCACTCCCGGCGAGCTCCGCCTCGATCTCCTCAGGCGAGCGGCCCTCGACGAACGCGCCGTCGACCCCGCTGTCGAGTGCGAGCCTCGCCAGGCGGCGCAGCTCCGCGTCCGCCCGGAAAAGCAGCACATCGATACCCGCGACCATCTGGGCGATGTGCTGGTCGGGGATGTCGGGCAAGTGCTGCTTGCAGAGGTCGGCGAAGGTGAGGTACGCGCCGTACCCGAGGAGCAGGAACTCGAAGTGGTGCTGCCACATCAGATCGCCGCAGCGCAGCGTGCGCTGGTACGCGTCGAGCAGCTCGACGGTCGCGGTGTTCTTCTCGTCCCGATCCATCACCTCGTCGGGCTCGTACTCGGGCAGATCGGGGACGTGGAGGTTCGTGATCTCGGCGATCAGCGCCTCCATCTTCTTCTTGAAGCCATCGTAGAGCTCGCCCCAGTGCTCGTAGTAGTAGCCCGCGCGCCGCTGGAAGAATGCCGCGCGCTCGGCGATCTTCTCGGGGTCGGTGACCGGGTTGCCGGTGATGTAGACGTAGCCGTTGACGATCCGGTAGTCGATCCCCATCGCGACCGGGAGCGCGAAGAAGCGGTTCTGCCACTCGCCGAGCGCCTGGTAGGGGGCATCGATGCACTGGACGTCGAACGCCGGCATCGGGACGGGGAAGTGCATCGAGTTCCAGAACCAGAAACGGTTCTCGTCGACCTCGCGCCGGCCCTCGGCGAACAACGCGTGGTACGGGTACATCTCCTCCCAGCCCTCGCACCCGGGTGGGGTCTCGATCTCGTACGGGCTCGGGAACGCGCTCGTCTTGGGCGGCGCTGCCATACGCCTTGTATATACAACCGCGATGCGAGCCGTCCGGCAACACGCACTGGGCGGGCCCGTGGTCCTCGTCGTCGAGGACGTCCCGCGGCCCGAGCCGGGGCCGACCGAGGTGCTCGTCCGCGTCGGCGCAGCCGGTGTGAACCCGGTCGACTGGAAGGTGCGGGCCAATGGCGGCTTGATCGGCGAGCTGCCGTTCACGGTCGGCTGGGACGTCGCCGGCGTGGTGGAGAAGGCCGGATCGGGGGTGACCTGGCTCGCTCCCGGCGACCGCGTCTTCGGCATGCCGCGGTTCCCGCGGGAAGCGGCCGCGTACGCCGAGTACGTGACCTCGCCCTCGCGGCAGCTCACGCACATCCCGGACGGGCTGTCCGACGTCGAGGCCGCGGCGATCCCGCTCGCCGGGCTGACGGCGTGGCAGTCGTTGGTCGAGACGGCCGGCATCGGAGAGGCGTCACGCGTGCTCGTGCTCGGCGCCGCGGGCGGAGTGGGCCATCTCGCCGTGCAGATCGCCAAGCGCCTCGGCGCGTGGGTGGCGGGCACCTCCGGCCCCGAGAAGCACGACTTCCTGCGCGGCCTCGGCGTCGACGAGCCGGTCGACAAGAACGGGCCGGTCGCGATCCGGGACGTGGACGCGGTGCTCGACGCCGTCGGCGGGGAGACGGGGCTCGCGGCGCTGCCGGCGCTGTGCGACGGGGGGACGCTCGTCACGCTCTCCGCCTCCGCGGTCGCGGCGCTCACGGAGGCGGCCTACGGCCGCGTGCGCGTCACCGGGATCCTCGTCGAGCCCGATCGCGCCGGCCTGGAGGCGCTCGCGTCGCTCGGACTGAAGCCGCATGTCGAGCGGACTTTCCCGCTCGAGGAGGCCGCCCGGGCGCACGAGCTCGGCGAGCAGGGCCGGACGCGTGGGAAGATCGTCCTGACGGTCTGATGGCGCGCTACGTCCTCGTTCACGGAGCCTTCGGCGGTGCCTGGTGCTGGGAGCCGGTGATCCCCGCGCTCGAGGCGGCGGGCCACACCGTCGTCGCGATCGACCTGCCCGGCGGCGGCGACGACCAGACGCCGGTCGAGGAGATCACCCTCGCGAGCTGCGCGGAACGCGTCTGCGCCGTCCTCGCCCAGCCGTCGATCCTCGTCGGCTACAGCATGGGCGGGGTCGTGATCACGCAGGCGGCGAGCGACCACTCCGAGAACGTCGAGTCGCTGGTCTTCGTCTCTGCCTTCATGCCGGCGAACGGTCAGAGCCTCCTCGATCTCACGCGCCTGCCCGAGGGAGCGGGCGACCAGATCCAGGCGAACATCGTGATCTCGGGCGATCCGCCGGTCGCCACCCTCAGCGACGAGGCGACCGCGGTCGCGGTCTTCAACCGGTGCACGCCCGAGCAGCAGGCATGGGCGATTCCGCGCCGGCGGGAGCAGGCGGTGGCGCCGTTCGCGACGCCCGTCCAGGTCGACGACGGGGTGCTCGCGCGGATCCCGCGCTCGTTCGTCCTCACGCTGGACGACAACGCCTTCACCACCGCCCTCCAGCGGCGAATGATCGCCGAGCACCCGTGCGCGAGCGTGGTCGAGCTCGACTGCGACCACGCCCCGTATCTCTCTGCGACGGACGAGCTCGCCGCTGCTCTGATCGACTTTGCCGCCGTCGCGGCGTAGCGGGCGGATGGCCCTGCACGCGATCGGACGTGACGAGGAGCTCGGTGCGATCCGGGAATTCCTCGCCGACGTGGACCAGGGGCCGCGCGCGCTCGTCCTCTCCGGGGAGCCGGGGATCGGCAAGACGATCCTCTGGGAAGAAGGGGTCGAGGAGGCCGGCGAGAGCTTCGGTCGCGTCCTCACCTGCCGGGGCGTCGAGGCCGAGGCGTCGCTCTCCTTCGCCGGGCTCTCCGACCTCCTCGGAGACGCGTTCGAGGAAGCGGCCCCGTCGCTCGCCGCCCCGCGTCGCCGGGCCCTTGAGATCGCGCTCAGGCTCGTCGAGCCCGGCGACGAACCACTGGACACACACACGATCGGGCTCGCGGTGCTCGACGTGCTGACGGCGGTGTCCGAGCGCGGCCTCGTGCTCGTCGCACTCGACGACCTCCAGTGGCTCGACCCGTCCTCGGCCGGCGTGCTCCAGATCGCGCTCCGGCGTCTCGGGAGCACTCCGCTGGGCCTGCTCGCGACCCTGCGGAGGGCGCCGGGGGTCGCGGTCTCGTCCGAGTTCGAGCGGGCGTTCCCTGAGGAGCGGTTCGGGCAGCTCGAGCTCCGCCCGCTCAGCATCGGAGCGCTCCACCGGCTGCTCCATGAGCGCCTGGGGCTCGACCTGACACGACCGGAGCTGGGGCGGATGCAGGAGGCGACGGCCGGCAACCCCTTCTTCGCCCTCGAGCTCGGTCGCGAGCTGGTGCGCACCGACACGAGGCCGGCGCCGGGCCAGGCCTTGCGCGTGCCCGAGAGCCTCCGCGAGCTGCTCGGGGGCCGCCTCGCGCGGCTCCCGGCAGAGGTCGTCGACGTCCTGCTCCAGGTTGCGACACTCGCCCGGCCGACGGTCGAGCTCGTGGGAGCGACCTACGGTGATCCGGAGCGGGTGCTCGAGGCGCTCGAGGCTGCCGTGCGCGAGGGGGTCGTCGAGCTCGAGGACTCGCGCATCCGCTTCGTCCACCCGCTCGTGGCCTCGATCTGTTACGAGCGGGCCCCCGTCTGGAAGCGCCGTGCAGTCCACCGCGCCCTCGCGAGCGCGGTCTCGGACGTCGAGGAGCGCGCACGCCATCTCGCCCTCGCGGCGGAGGGGCCCGATGCGGCCGTCGCCGCGGAGCTCGAGCGGGCTGCGGAGCAGGCGGCCGGGCGCGGCGCCCCGACGGCGGCTGCCGAGCTGTGCGAGCT
>JBKPRD010000327.1:0-19536 GCA_046734415.1 Actinomycetota bacterium
GTGGCGACCGGGCAGAGCGTCGCCCAGGGTCAGATCATCGGGTACGTCGGCTCCACCGGCCACTCGACCGGGCCGCACCTCCATTTCGAGGTGCGCGTGAACGGCCAGGCAGTGGATCCGCTCGGCTACCTCTAGCCAGACGTAGTAACGGTCTGTTACCTGGGGCGTATCTCGCGCGGGCACTTCGCCGTTCCATCGATGGAACCGACAAGGAGGTTGATGAAACGTGCTCGCACTGATCGCAGTCCTGCTCCTCGCCGCCCTGCTGTTCGGGGTCGGCTTCGCAGTGCACGTCCTTTGGATCATCGCCGCGATCGTGCTCGTCCTCTGGCTGATCGGCTTCGTCGCCAGGAGCGCGGACGCAGCCTGGTATCGCTGGTGAACAACGTGGGGGAACCTCCTGGTTCCCCCACGGTCCCCCTCCTCCCTTCGCTCGCTTCGCTCGCGTCGCCGGCTGGCGACGAGCGATACGTGCCGGCGCCCGCCATGTCGGTCGCGGCGGCGGATGTGACACCCCTCAGCGCCGGTAGATATGCAGGTCGGGGAGGTTGCGGTAACGCTCCTCGACGTCGAACCCGTAGCCGACGAAGAACTCGTCCGGGACGGTGAAGCCGACGTAGCGGACCGGCAGGTCCTCCACGAGCCGCCGGTACGGGCGGTCGAGCAGCGTCACGACCTCGAGCGACGCCGGCGAGCGGAGCCGGAACGTCTTCACCAGGTAGTGCAGCGTGAGTCCGGTGTCGACCACGTCCTCGACGATCAGCACGTCGCGTCCCTCGATCGTCGCGTCGAGGTCCTTCAGGAACCTGATCGCAGGCGTGCCGCCCGTCTCGTCCGAGCTGTAGCCCGCGAGCTGGACGAAGTCGATGTGGTGGAGAAAGGGCAGCGCCCGCGTCAGGTCGGCGAGGAACACGAAGCTCGCCTTCAGCGCGCCGACGAGCAGCGGCTCGCGTCCGGCGTGGTCGGCGGTGATCTCCTCCGCGAGCTCGGCGACCCGCGCGGCGATCTGCTCGGCGGAGAGGTAGACCTCCCCGACCGGGTCGTCGAAGTGGTCCCTGAGACCGCTCAGGAGGCGAGCTTCAGACCGTATCGGTGACCCAGGCGCTCGATGTCGCGCTTGTAGAAGAGCTTGATGTTCACGTCCGGATAGCGCTCACGCAGCTTGCGCAGCTTGCGGTTCTTGCGCGTGACGAGCGATTGCTTCATCACGGTGATCTCGAGGTAGAGATCCTGCTCCGGCAGGTAGAAGTCGGGCGCGAAGGCCTCGAGGACGCGACCCTCGTCGTCGGTCTCCAGGACGAAGGTCGTCGGCTCGTAGAGCCACGGGACGCCGTGGTAGTCGAGGACCTTGGCGCACTCCAACTCGGCCTCGTTCGCGAACTGGGGCGTCTCGGTGCCGCGATATGCCTGGAAATCGGGGATTTCCAATACCAACTGCACCCAGGATACCCACGCGTCCGGACGCCTTACACTCCTGGTGTGGCCGCCGGCGACCGATTCACGATCGCCCACATCTCCGACTTGCACTGCGGCGGGCCGTACTTCGTCCCGAACCTGATCGAGCGCGCGATCGCCGAGGTCAACGATCTCTCGCCCGACCTCGTCGTCTGCTCGGGCGACCTGACGACCTTCGGCTTCAAGCCCGAGTACGTGCAGGCGAAGGAGTACCTCGACCGGCTGGAGTGCGACGCGCTCGTCGTCATCCCCGGAAACCACGACGCGCGCAACGTCGGCTACGTGCACTTCGAGGAGCTCTTTGGGGAGCGGAGCTCGGTGCTGCGGCTCGGCGGGGTCACCGTCGTCGCGGTCGACTCGACGGAGCCCGACCTCGACCACGGCCAGATCGGCCGCGGCCGGTACCCGTGGATCGAGGAGCAGTTTGCGGACGGCTCGGGGCTGCGCATCTTCGTCCTCCACCACCACCTGCTGCCGGTGCCCGGCACCGGCCGGGAACGGAACGTCGTCTACGACGCGGGCGACGCGCTCGAGTGCCTGCAGCGTGCCGGCGTCCAGATCGTCCTGTCGGGGCACAAGCACGTGCCCTACGCGTGGCGCCTCGAGAACATGTTCATCCTCAACGCCGGCACCGTTTCCTCGCTCCGGCTCAGGGGCAACACGCGACCCTGCTACAACGTGATCGAGATCGAGGGTACGCATGTCTCCGTCTGGCGGCGCTATCCGTTTCACGGCCAGGAGCGGATCATCCAGTTCTCGACCGACACGCTCGAGTTCGAGAAGTACACCGCGCGGATCGAGGGAGAGCTCTCGTCGCGAAGCTGAGGGCTCTCGCGGTCATCGACGGGGAGCACTACGCCCCCGTCGTCCGCGACGCGCTGGCCGCCCTGCCCTACGAGTTCGTCGCCGCACTGCTCGCCGGGGGGACCGAGAAGCTGCGCGGGGGTGAGGACTACGGCGTGCCGATGGTCGAGACCGTCGAGGAGGGGGTGGCGCGGTACGCCGCCGCCGTGGTCGTCGACCTCTCCGACGAGCCGGTCCTGAGCCCGAGGGCGCGGATGCGGCTCGCGTCGCACGCGCTCGCCGTCGGCCTGCCGTACCTCGGGGCCGACTTCCGGTTCGACCCGCCCGCGTTCGCGCCGTTTCCGCTTCCGTCGCTCGCCGTTCTCGGCACCGGGAAGCGGGTGGGGAAGACGGCCGTCACCGGGCATCTCGCTCGTCTGCTCGCGCTCGAGTACGACGTCCTCGTCGTCGCGATGGGCCGCGGCGGTCCGCCCGAGCCGGAGGTCGTCGAGGTCCCGCCGACGCTCGTCGACCTGCTCGAGCGCTCTCGCGCGGGACGGCACGCGGCCTCCGACCATCTCGAGACGGCGGCGCTCGCGGGCGTGCCGACGATCGGCTGTCGGCGGTGCGGCGGTGGACTCGCCGGCGCGACCTTCGCCTCGAACGTTCCCGACGGCATGGCGGTCGCGGCCGAGCGTGGGGCGGACGTCGTCGTCTTCGACGGCAGCGGCGCGGCGGTGCCGCCGGTCGCGGCCGGGGCGCGAATCCTCGTCGCGCACGACCTCGAGTCAGGGCTCAACCCCTACCGCGCGCTGATCAGCGACCTCGTGCTGACGATGCGCGACGACGTGGCACTGGAGGCTCGAGCGCTGGGGCGGCGCGCGATCCGCTTCGACCTGCTGCTTCGGCCCGTCGAGCCGCTCGCCGGGCGGCGGACGGCGCTGTTCACGACCGGGCCGGCGCCGTTCGACCATCTCGAGGAGGTCGTCTCTTGCTCGCGCAACCTGGCTGACCGCGCCGCGCTCCGCCGCGACGTCGAGGACGTCGACGCCGACGTCTACCTCGTCGAGCTGAAGGCCGCGGCGATCGACGTCGTCGCGGAGGCGGCCGCCCGGCGCGGGGCGGAGCTCGTGCTCGCCTCCTACGACGTCCAGGCGCCCGGCCTGGACGCTGCGTTGCTCGAGCTCGCGGAGGTGGCGGTAGGCGTGCAACCGCGCGAGAATCTGCGGCGATGACGTCGCTCGCCTTCGGCTCCCTCCCGTGGGGGAAACCATGTTTCCCCCACGAGCCCCCTTCTCCTAAAGGCCTTTGCTCACGGGGGAACCTCCCGGTTCCCCTCGAACCCCTCCCCTGTCATCGGCCGACAACCGGCCGATGACGGAGCGCAGGCATGCCGATCCCCTGCCCCTCGGCGGCGGCGACGGGCTGCCGTACTCGAAGGGCCTGATGGCGCGCGCGCTGATGGCCACTGGCGTCGCCTCCGACCGCGCCTACGAGCTCGCGCTCCGCGTCGAGAACGACCTCCTCGCGCGCGGCGAGTCGGCGATCGAGCTCGACCGGCTCGAGGAGCTCGCCTTCGAGGTGCTCGGCGAGAACGAGGGCGCACAGTCCCTCCGACGGCTCCGTCGGCACGAGACGCTTCGGGAGCTCGACGTCCCGATCATCCTGCTGATCGGCGGAGCGACGGGTACGGGCAAGTCGACGGTCGCGACCGAGGTTGCCTACCGTCTCGGAATCACACGGGTGAGCTCGACCGATTTCGTCCGCCAGACGATGCGCGCGTTCCTCTCGCGGCGCTTCATGCCGTCGATCCACCGCTCGAGCTTCGACCTCCCGGACGAGGACGAGTTGCGTGACGTGCTCGGCGCCTTCGTCGAGCAGACCCAGAACGTCCTGATCGGCGTCCGGGCCGTGATCGACCGGGCCCTGCAGGAAGGCTGGTCGCTCGTGCTCGAGGGGGTCCACCTCGTGCCGGGGATGCTCCCGAAAGTCGAGGGCGCGCTCGTCGTCCACTGCGTGCTCGCGATCGAGGACGAAGAGGCCCACGCCGCGCACTTCTGGGTTCGCGACGCGAGCTCGGACGGTCTCCGACCTGTGCAGAAATACCTCGACGCGCTGCCCGACATCCGCCTCGTGCAGGAGTTCGTGGTCGAGCAGGCGCGGCGGGCGGGGATTCCGGTGGTCGAGAACGGCAGCATCGAGCTCTCGATCGCTACGGTGATGGAGCTCGTGCTCAGCCGAGCGGAGCGGTTCGCCGCGGTCTGATGGCTACAGAAGAGCAGCTCACCGAACGCGAGAGCGAGGGCCTACGGCTCCAGGGCTCGTTCTGCACGTGCGAGTCGTACCTGCGCGCCACGGAGCGCGCGGCGCTCGCAGGAGCGCGGTGGCTCGGGCGCGCCGACCAGGAGAGCGCCGAAGAGTCCGCGTTCTCGGGCATGGAAGCGGCGCTCGCGCAGCTGCCGATCAGCGGCAGGATCGTGATCGGCGCCGGCGACGTCGAGGCGGGAAGCTCGCTGAGCGGGCCGGTTGGCGCGGGCGGCGAGGAGGTCGACCTCGCGCTCGACCCACTCGAGGGTCGGGGCGTCGTAGCCCGTGGAGGCAACGGAGCCATCTCGATGATCGTCGTTGGCGAGCCCGGAAAGCTTCGGCACCTGCCTGACATGTACATGCGCACGATCGCGGTCGGGCCGCGCGCGCGCGGGCGGATCAGCCTGCTGCGGCCGGTCGCCGAGAACGTGCAGGAGATCGCCGGCGCCTTCGGGCGGAACGTCGGCGACATCACGACGATCGTCCTCGACCGGCCGCGCCATCACGACCTGATCGAGGAGATCCGCGCCGTCGGCGCGCGGATCAAGCTGATCCAGGACGGAACCGTGACGGCGGCGATCTCGGCTGCGATCCGCGGCACGAACGACCATCTCGCGATCGGGATCGGCGGGACGCGGCAGGCGGTGCTGACGGCCGGCGCCCTCCGCTGTCTCGGCGGCGAGCTCCAGGCGCAGCTGTGGCCGACCTCGCGGCGGGAGATCGAGGCCGCGCGCGAGCACGGGATCGAGGACGCCGAGCGGGTCTTCACGACCGAAGACCTCGTCTCGGGCGAGGTGATCGTCGCCGCGACCGGCGTGTCGAACGGCGACCTGCTGCGCGGCGTCCGCTATCTCGCGGACAGCGCGCGGACGCACTCGCTCGTCATGTGCACCCGCTGCAACTGGGTGCGGTTCGTGGACGGAATCCACTACTTCGCGCGCGATCGGCGCGAGGAAGTGCGGCTGCTCGGCTACTAGAAGGGTCAGGCTGAAGGCCTGTCCCTGGCTACACTCGCCGTATGGTCACGAAGGACGAGGTCTTCGAGGCGCTGCACCAGGTCGAGGACCCGGAGCTCGGCATGGACATCGTCGAGCTCGGGTTGCTCTACGACGTCGAGGTCGAGGGGCCGAAGGTGAAGGTGATTCACAGCCTGACCTCGATGGGCTGCCCCGCCGGGCCGATGATCCAGGAGGACATCCACCGCGTCGCCTCCGAGCTCCCGGGCGTCGAGGACGTCGAGATCGAGCTGACCTGGGACCCGCCGTGGACTCCCGAGCGGATGTCCGACGACGCGAAGTTCATCCTCGGCTTCGGATAGGGAGACCCCCGGGCGCGGCTAACGGGTCGTCGTGGCGGTGGTCGTGCTCGTCGTCGTTGCCGGCGGTTGGCCGACGCAGCTCCGCCGGGGAGCGGAAGACGGTCGCCACGGCGCGGATGTGCCGGGACAGAAGCGGCTGCTGACTGGTCTAGCCGATCTCGAGCAGGATCTTCCCGAACTGCTCGCCCGCTTCCAGCCGCTCGTGGGCGGCGCGGGCCTCGGCGAGCGGGAAGACCGAGTCGATCACCGGCGTCGCACCCGCCGCGACGAGATCGTATGCCCCCTGGAAGTCCGCCCGCGTGCCCATCGTCGACCCGAGGACGTCGAGCTGCTTCCACCAGAGCCGGTGGAGCGCCGCTGGCGGGTTCGGGCCGCTGGTCGCGCCGCAGACCGTGACGCGGCCCCCGGGTCGGGCGGCTTCGAGCGAGCGCTTCCAGGTCGCCTCGCCGACCGTCTCGACGACGACGTCCGCGCCGCCGCCGGTCGCCTCCTTCACCGCCGCGACGACGTCGTCGGACTCGTGGTTGACGGTGGCGTCGGCGCCGAGCTCCCTCGCGCGGACGAGCTTCTCGTCGCTCGAGGAGGTGACCACCGTGTGCGCGCCGAGCGCCTGTGCGATCCGGAAGGCCGCGGTCGCGACGCCCCCGCCGATTCCCCAGACGAGCACCCACTCGCCCGCCTCCAGCCCGGCGCGTGTGACGAGCATCCGGTACGCGGTCTCGAAGACGAGCGGGAAGGCGGCGGCGTCCTCGAACGACACCCCGTCCCGGAGCGGCACGACGTTCGTCGCCGGGATTGCCGCCAGCTCGGCGTGCACCCCCTGCGTGTGCTCGCCGATCACGTAGATCCTGTCGCCATGCTCGAGACCCGGGTTGATCACCACCGGCTGTCCCGGCTCGAGCCCGTCCACCTCCGGCCCGAGCGCCTCGACCACCCCCGACCCGTCGGCCCCGAGGATGCGCGGCTTCGGGACGGACGGCAGCCCCTTCCGCGTCCAGACGTCGAGGTGGTTCAGCGACGCGAAGCGCATGCGGACGAGCACCTCCCCCGCGGCCGGCTCCGGATCGGGCACGTCCTCGTAGCGCAGGACCTCCGGGCCTCCGTCCTCGCGGATCAGGATCGCCTTCACGCGGCGATCGTATAGTCGGCCGATGCTCCGACTCGCGCTCGCGGTCGTCCTGCTCGCGGTCCTGCTCGCCGGCTGCGGAGGACGCTCTGCGCGCAAGCCGCCGCTCTCGAAACGCGCCTTCGTCGCGGAGGCGAACCGCATCTGCTCCCAGGCGCGCACCCGTACGGGCCTCCTTGCCCGGCTCCGCGCCCTGCGCCCGCCGATGGGCGACGAGGATCTCTACGCCCACTGGCTGAAGGCCGAAAAGGAGGCGCTGGAGGCGACGAAGCCCGTGCGGACGAAGCCGGAAAAGCCGTTGTTCGATCCGGACGTGGCGGAAACGGTCGCGGCGGGAAAGATCGCCGGGTATGCACGACGACTCGGCGCCGCCGCGTGCGCGAAGCGGACAATTGTCACAATTCCGCCGTGACGGCCGCTGAGCTCGCGAGGGTCGCCGATGAACTGGGGCTCGACGTGGTCGGAGCGGCGCCGGCTGCGCCGTACGAGGAAACCGAGCGCCACATCCGTGAGCGACGGGCGCGCGGCCTGTTCGCCGACCTGCGCTTCACGATCACGAGGCCGGAGGAATCGTGCCATCCGGAGGTCTTGCTGCCGGGCGCACGCACCGTCGTCGCGGCGGCGCTCTGCTACTACGCGCCCGCCGATCTGCCCGGGCCGGGCGAGGGCCGTCTCCCGCGGTACATCTGGCACGACGCGTATTCGGAGTTGCGGGAGAAGCTCGACGCACTCGGCCGGCGGCTCGGCGGTGCATACCGCGTCCTCGTCGACGCGAACCAGCACGTCGACCGCGAGGGCGCCGCGAGGGCCGGCGTCGGCTTCTACGGCAAGAACACGATGCTGATCACGCGCCGCCACGGCTCTTGGGTCGTGCTCGGAACGCTCGTATCCGATGTCGAGATCGAACCGAGCCCGCCGCTCGAGCTCGACTGCGGCGAGTGCCGTCTCTGCATCGACGCGTGCCCCACCGGCGCCCTCGACGAGCCCGGGACGCTGGATGCTGGTCGCTGTCTGTCCTATTGGACTCAGGCGCCGGCGCCGATACCCGAGGAATACCGACAGGCGCTGGGCTCGATGGTCTACGGCTGCGATATCTGTCAGGACGTGTGCCCCTGGAACCGGGGGGTCGAGAAGCGGCGCGGCCAGGCGGCGCCGCCGGTCGACGCGGAGCCGTCCGTCTCGCTCGCGGACTGGCTCGAGGCGGACGGCGAGGAGCTCGTCCGGCGCTACGAGCGGCTCTACGTGCCGAAAAAGGATCCGCGGTACCTGCGCCGGAACGCGCTGGTCGCGCTCGGCAATGCCGGCCGTCGCGAAGACGCCCCGCTGGCCCAAAGCTACGCAGACGGAGACGACGAGCTCTTGCGCGAGCACGCCGAGTGGGCGCTCCAGCGGCTCGAGGAGCGTTTCGGATGAGCTACGAGCAGCGACTGCGCGCCGAACGGTGGCTCTCCTGGATCCGTCTCGGGGCTGTCCCATTCGCCGTCTTCCAGTCCGCGATCACCGGGCCGTACCCGGCCGGGCACGAGGCCTGGGCGTGGGCGACGACGGGCGTCCTCGCCGTCGGCGCCATCGTCATCTGGTGGCTCGCGCAGCGCGACCTGACGCCTGAAGGGCTCGCTCGGCTCGGCTTTGCCGCCCTCGCCTTCGACTTCGTGATCGTCACGTCGTTCGTCCTCACGCTCACCTTTGTCCGTGCGACGCCGATCCGACAGCTGCTGATCCTCGTCCTGATCGAGGCCGCGATCCGGTACGGGGTCCGGGGCGGCCTCGGCTTCGTCGTTGCGAGCGTGCCGGCGCTGGTCATCTACGAGTGGCTGCGGGCGAATCACTTCGACGAGCCCTACGGCTACGGGAACATCACGCTCCAGGTCGGCGTCGAGGTGATGATCGCGCTGATCGTCGGCTGGCTTGTCGAGCGGCTGCAGGGAGAGGCGGCGGCCGCGGTCGAGCGGGCGCGCGAGGCCGAGCACTTCCGCGACGAGCTCGGCCGCCGCGCGGACCTGCTCGAGGCGGCGAACCGCTGTGCCCGCGCGCTCGGCTCGTCACTCGATGTCGACGAGGCGTTCGGCGCGTTCATCCGAGAGCTGCGCGGGCTGATCCCCTTCGACCGGACGGCGATCATCCTCTCCGAGGACGGGCACGTGCGCGTGATGGCGACCGCAGGTCACATGCACGACGTGGTACTCCGCCCAGGCGAGGCGCTGCCGCCGGGAGCGCTGATCGAAGAGGTGATGCGCACCGGCGAGATCGTCTACCGGCGCGACATGAGCGACCACCGGTACCCCGAGGAGCGGACGCTGATGAGAATTGGCCTGCGCTCGCGGGTCGCGGCGCCGCTGCTACTCGGCGTCCGCCCGATCGGCATGGTCGCGATCCTGCGACGGGAGCCTGACGCGTTCGGGCAGGACGAGGTAGAGCTCGCCGGACTGCTCGGCCGGCTGGTCGCGACGGCGGTCCAGAACATCAGGTCGTACGCTGCCGAGCGCGAGACGGTCGAGGAGCTCCGGCGGCTGTCGGCGCTTCGTGCAGACTTCGTCTCGCTCGTCTCCCACGAGCTGAGGAGCCCGATGGCGGCGGTGATCGGCGCCGCCCGGACGCTCCAGGACCGGTGGCGCGAGCTGTCGCCGCAGCAGCGGGCGTCGTTTCTGGCGCTGATCAGCGACGAGACGGCCCGCCTGGCGACGCTGATCGGCGACGTCCTCGACACGTCCCGGATCGAGGCCGGCACCTTCACCTACTCGTTCAGCGACGTCGACCTCGCCGATCTCGTGCGGGAGACCGTGGCGGCGATGGGCCTCGGCCAGGACGAGGTGTCGGTCGTCGCACGGGGGTCGGATACGGTTCCCGCCGTGCGCGCCGACCGGGAGCGCCTGAAACAGGTGCTGATGAACCTGGTCGAGAACGCGGTCAAGTATTCGTCGGCGGGCGGCGAGGTCGGCGTCCGAGCCTGGGCGGAGAACGGCCACGTGCTGGTCGCGGTCGAGGACGACGGACCAGGCATCCCGCACGAGCAACACGGGCTGATCTTCGAGAAGTTCGGCCGTGCGAACGTCGGCGGCGGCAAGCCGGGCTCGGGCCTGGGCCTCTTCATCGCCCGCTCGATCGCCGAGGCGCACGGCGGGACGCTCGGCGTTCGGTCGGCGCCCGGGCAGGGCGCCACGTTCACGCTCGAGCTGCCGCTACCGAGCTAATTCGCAGGGTCAGGCTTCAGCCTGTCCCTCAGGCGGACGCCGGCGCGCGCAGCCGCGTCACCCCGAGCTCGCGCGCCAGGGCTCTCGCCCGCTGCGCGATCCGGCGGCGGAGCTCCGGCGGCTCGAGCAGCTCCGCCTCACCGCGGTAGCGGAGGATCTCGCCGATCAGCCACTCCGCGCTCCCGACGGTCTGCTCGTTGATCGCCGAGCCGTCCGTGAGCAGCCGGGCACCGCGTTCGACCTCCCAGCGGGCGACGGCTGCGGAGTACAGGACGCGGGCGACGAGGGCGCCGCCGAGCTGCCCCGGCTCGAAGCCTTGCCGGGGCTCGAACTCCGCGTCCGCGATCGTCGCGCTGCGCATTCGGTCGAGGCGGAAGCTCCGCTCGTCGTCGCGCGTGCGGTCCCATGTGTGCACGTACCAGTGCGGGAGGCGCCGCTCGATCGAGTACGGCTCGACGACATGGACGGTCGGTGCGTCCTCCTCCTCCTTGAGGTACTCGATCTCCACCATCCGGCGGCGGCGGATCGCGTCGGTGAGTGTCGCGACCAGCCCCTCCTCGGGCCGGCCGACGTGCGGCTCCGGCGTCTGGGAGAGCTCGAACTCGCCGAAGGTCTCCTCGAGCTTCTTGCGCACCCGGTCGAGCGGCCGGTGCGCCTCGGCCGCGATCAGCGGGCCGACGAACTCGAGCGCGAGACGGATCGCGCGCGCCTCGAGCGGCGTCAGCCGGGGCGGCGCGCGGAAGGTGTCGCCCCAGAGTTCCTTGTCGACGTGGACCTCGTCGCCGTGGAGCTCGGCGTAGACGGCGTAGCAGCCGCCGCCGAAGTTCACGAGGTTGAGGAGCGACAGGTGGTCCTCCAGCTCCTCGTACGGGATCTGGAAGCGCTCGACGAGCTCCGCAGCCGGGATCACCGCCTCCTTGCCGTCGCCGCAGGTGGCGAGCAGGTACGCGAGCAGCGCCTGGAGGAGGCCAAAACGCTCCGGCGTGACCGGGCCGGACGAGCGCTCGGTGATCGTTTCCTGTTCCCGGACCGCCGATTCGCGGGCCGGCTTGCTGGGCGGGCCCTCGTGGATGGCGCGCACGCGGCGCAGGCTGTCGGCGACCTCGCGCCGCAGGTCGTGTGGCTCGAGTGGACGTGCGCGACCGTCCTGGCGGAGCACCCACGAGGCGAGCAACGGGAGGCTCGCGTAGTCGGTGAGGAACACGCCGTCCTCGACGCGGCCGCTGTCGGCGAAGGCGCGCTCGACCCACCAGGCGGTCTCGGGCCGCACCTCGATCCTCGCCTGGCCGGCCGGCTCGCCGAACTGCCACGCGGCGCGCCCGCGGAACGTGTCGATGTCGAATTCCGGAGGAGGCCGGAAGTCGCGCTCGCGCCTCGTCGCGAAGCGAATGTCGCCGCGGATCCGCGACACCCGGAACGTCCTGATCGCGTCCCGGTCGAGGTCGGCGCCGACGACGTACCAGACCCCGCGATCGTGCAGCAGCCCGTAAGGGTTGAGCGTGCGCTCGTTCTCCTTGCCGCTCGTCATCGCGCGGTACGCGAACTTGACCGTGCGCTGCTTCGAGATCGCGGTCTCCAGCTTGGCGAGGCGGCCGGGCATCTCCGGCGAGTAGTCGGGGTCGCGCATCTCGACCCGGACGGCGGTCGCCGAGGGCGTCTCGTCGGCCAGCGCCGGGCGGCCGAGCGCCAGGTTCTGGAGCGCGAGCCGCAGCGGCTCGGCGTAAGCGAACTTCCCTTCGAGGAGGTAGAAGCAGGTCTGGAGCGCAGCCAGCTCGTCGTCGGTCAGGTCGAGCGGCGGCAGGAAGTAGCGCTCCGACCGGAGCGTGTACAGCTCCTCGCCGGTGAACTCGTCGCGCTGCGACTGGAGCGGGACGCCGAGGTCGCGCAGCTCGGCGCGGTCGGAGTAGAAGCGCCGCGCAAACGCCTCGTCCGACATCTCCGAATAGCCCTCGACGTTCCCCTTCACGTCGCGCGCGGTCAGCGGCCGGCGCTCCGCCATCAGGAACGCGACCAGCGAGAGCTGGCGGATCAGCTTGTCGGTGTCGTGACTCAACGCGGCCCGAGCTTATCTCGCCGGCCTCGCCCTGCGGTTGTGGAAATCGAGGCCCGGCGTTCGTTTCGGGGTGCGAAAACGTGCATCGAGGCCGGGCTTTGCCCGGCCGAAAGCCGAGCCGCGTCCGTGGGCGAACCGGGGGTTCCCCCGCGAGTTAAGCGGCGACCTTCGAGCGTTCCAGGTGCTGGTGAGACGGGCAGTAGTCGCGCTCGGGGAGCGGCGTGCGCTGGCACGGCTTCCCCTTCCGCGTCGTCGCCCGGCAGCGGGCGACGCCGCCGTCGAACGCACCGGCCTCGATCTGGGTCTGCACGAACGCGACCGCGGCGCCGACGCCCTCCTGCACCGCCCAGGCCACCTGGGCCTGCTGCGTGATCGGGAAGTAGCGCCGGATGTCCTGGAACAGGGACTTGTCGGGGTTCGCGAAGTAGTGCGGGTCGCTCGCCAGCCGCTCCATCGTCTCCTCGCACGCCTCGAGCACGGCGCGGCGGTACTCGAGCTGCGCCTCCGGGTCGGCGTACGGGTCGATCAAGTCTTTGATCGAGCGGTAGATGGCCCGCGAGTACTGATACATGCAGTTACGAATCTGGGCGCTCAACTCGTCCATAAGCAGTATTCCCATCTCCTGTTAAATCGCGGAAAAGCTTTGTTACGCGCCTGTTAAGGGACGTCTCCGCCTTCTCTCCGGGGGGCAGTCTACTCCTTTCGCGAGCGTGTTACAAAGTCGCGCACTTTGTTGCCATCGGCGCTAACGGACACGTCCGGAAGGCGTTCCCGCCGCGGCGCTGCTTTACACATCCTTAACGAGCGATCTCTCGTGCGTACGCGTTCGGAAACCGGGAGACCACCCGTACCGCCGCCGTCTGCGCCTCTTCGAGGGAGTCGTAGACGCCGGAGAAGACGACGTAGTAGCCCGGGTGGAGCGAGGCGAACCGGTCGGAGACGAGCACGCCGACCTTGCGCAGGCCGCGTGAGGTCGCGAGCTTCGCCTTCGCCTCGGCATCGGCGCGGCCCGTGCCCCGGGCGGGGATCGACGCGATCACGATGGTGAACCCGTCTCGCGCCGGCCAGTCGATCGGTCCGGACGCGCGGGAGCGCGGCCTCGGCTTCGGGGCGGCGGGCGGGGACGGCGTCGCGGCGGGCGTGGTCGTCGGGGTGACGGGCGGGGCCGGGGGAGCAGTGCGAACCGGAGAGATCGCGACGAGCGTTCGCCCGTCGGATGCGCTCGTGGTGTCCCGGCCCGCGACGATGCCGGCGGTCGCCGATCCGGCGGCGACGAGGAGGAGCAGCAGCGACGCGAACACCCAGTCCCCGGGATAGCTGTCGAACCGACGCTCCCAGGCGCGGCCCAGCGAACCGAGCCGTCGTGGCGGTGCGAGCCGCGCGCCACACTCGAGGCAGTACTCCTGTCCGGGCTCGAAGACGGTCCTGCAGGACGGACACGCCTCAGGCGACGGAGTCACTTTCCGGCTCCTTCTCGGGCTCGGCGCTCGAGTCGGCGGCGGCGCCGCAGTTGGCGCAGAAGACTGCATCTGCGGGCAGCGGGTGGCCGCACTCAGCGCACGCGAGGACGGGCTGTTCTCCGGCAGGGCGGCCGCAGTTCGGACAGAAGTGGGATCCCCATGGCAGCGGGGCGCCGCACTCGCAGCGGCCGGCCGGAATCCGGCGGCGCGCAGCGGCGAGCATGTCGTCCAGCTCGTGCAACCTCGCGTCGAGACCGAGCAGCTCGTTGCAGCTCTCGGCGAGCAGGTCCTCCCGGAACCGGTCGCGGCGGTACATCTCGAGGATCAGCCCGCCGAGGTCGCGCAGCCGCTCCTCGCGCAGCCGCTGGACGGCACGTCGCTCGCGGCGGATCACTCCGGGAGGCGGCAGCGCCCGGCGTGGGGCGGACTGGTGCCCCGAGCGGCGGAAGCGGTCGAGCAGGGCCACGCCCAGCCGAGTTTACGGCTCGGCGGCGACTACGGGACTACGGGCGCCCGATCTGCGCGCGCCGGCCGAAGCCGACGAGGAAGAGCACGATCAGGAACACGCCGGCGGCGCCGACGACGATGCCGGCCCAGGGGAACAGGAAGAGCAAGATGACCCCGAGGACGACGAGTGCGAGGGCGGCTCCGATCATGTGTCGGACCAAGTGCCCGCCGACGTCCGTCGGCAAACTCCAGCAGAATGCTCCACGGTCGATGCAGACCGAGACGCGGTACGCGAAGAGCGGGGACGTCAACATCGCCTACCAGGCGGTCGGAGACGGCCCGCTCGATCTCGTCCTCGTCCCGGGGTTCGTCTCGCACCTGGACGTCGACTGGGAGGACTCCCGGCACGCGCACTTCCTCGAGCGGCTCGCGTCGTTCTCGCGGCTGATCCGGTTCGACAAGCGCGGCACCGGACTGTCCGACCGGCCGGGCGGGCTCCCGGACCTGGAGACGCGGATGGACGACGTGCGCGCCGTGATGGATGCGGCCGGCAGCGAGCGGGCGGCCCTCTTCGGCTACTCGGAAGGCGGGCCGATGTCGATCCTGTTCGCCGCCACCTATCCCGACCGAACGGCCGCGCTCGTCCTCTACGGGACCTACGCGAAGCGCCGGGATCCCGACGAGGAATACCCGTGGGCGCCGACCTGGCAGGTGCGCCAGGCGTATGCGGAGGAGATCGAGCGCGGTTGGGGCTGGGAGGCCGACATGCAGCGGATGTCGCCGTCCGCGGACGCGGCGATGGCCGCCTGGTGGGCGGTCCGGGCTCGAGCCGCCGCGAGCCCCGGCGCCGCGCGCGACCTGATCCTGATGAACAGCCAGATCGACGTTCGCGCACTCCTCCCGGCGATCAGGGTGCCGACGCTCGTGCTCCACCGGAGCGGCGACCTCGACTCGAGTCCCGAGGAGGGCCGCTACATCGCCGAGCGCATCCCAGGCGCGCGCTACGTCGAGCTACCGGGTATCGACCACTTCCCGGCGATCGACCCGGACCCGATCGTCGACGAGGTGCAGGAGTTCCTGACCGGCGTTCGCCCGGCCGCAGAGCCCGACCGCGTACTCGCGTCCGTTCTCTTCACCGACATCGTCGGCTCGACAGAGCGCGTCGTCGAGCTCGGCGACCGGAGGTGGCGGGACCTGCTGGACGCGCACGAGGTTGCCGTCCGCCGCGAGCTCGAGCGGTTCAACGGACGCGAGGTCGACGCGGCGGGCGACGGCGTCTTCGCGCTGTTCGACGGGCCGGCGCGGGCAGTCCGCTGCGGTTGTGCGATCCGGGACGCCGTCCGGCCGCTGGGTCTCCAGATACGGGCGGGCGTCCACATCGGCGAGGTGGAACTCGCCGGCGACCACGTGCGCGGGATCGCCGTCCACACGGGCGCGCGGCTGGCGGCCGAGGCCGCCCCTGGCGAGGTGCTCGTCTCGAGCACCGTCCGCGACCTCGTCGCCGGCTCGGGACTCGAGTTCGAGGACCTTGGCGAGCACGAGCTCAAGGGCATCCCGGAGCGGAGACGGCTCTACGCGGTGGTGGATTGATCGGGCAGCCGGTGGGAGACTGACGCCGTGGAGCCCGACGGACTGATCTTGTTCGACAAGCGCGGCGCGGCCGAGCTCAAGGGGGTTCCGGGCGAGTGGCACCTCTATGCCGCGGTGCTAGCGTGACTTCATGCGTGATGCGCTGATCGTCGACGCGGTTCGGAGCCCGATCGGGAAGCGGAACGGAACGCTCTCGTCGGTTCGCGCGGACGAGCTCGCGGCGCAGGTCCTGACGGGTCTCTCCGACCGCCTCGACGTCGATCCTGGGGCGATCGAGGACGTCGAGATGGGCTGTGTGACCCAGGTCGGCGAGCAGTCGCTGAACGTCGGCCGAATCGCGTCGCTGATCGCGGGCTGGCCCGAGACTGTGTGCGCGTCGACGATCGACCGCCAGTGCGGCTCGTCGATGCAGGCGGCGATGAACGCCGCCGCCGCGGTCCAGGCCGGACACCTCGACGTGGTCGTCGCGGCCGGAGTCGAGTCGATGTCGCGCGTGCCGATGGGGTCGAACCTGGGCGAGGCGGGCTGGGCCGGCTTCTCGGACAAGCTCCTCGACCAGTGGCAGATCGTCCCGCAGGGGATCTCGGCGGAGGTGATCGCCGAGGAGTGGGGGCTCTCGCGCGAGCAGCTGGACGAGTACTCGCTCGAGTCGCATCGCCGTGCGATCGCGGCGATCGACGAGGGCCGGTTCGAGCGCGAGATCGTCCCGATCGAGGTCTCGAACCCCCACGCAGGCGTGCTGTTCGCGGTCGACGAGACACCGCGGCGCGACACCTCGCTGGAGAAGCTGGCCGCGCTCGCGCCTGCGTTCAAGGAGGACGGCGTCGTCACGGCGGGCGGTTCGAGCCAGATCGTCGACGGCGCCGCGGCAATGCTGGTCGCGAGCGAGGAGCGGGCGGAGGAGCTCGGCCTCGAGCCGCGCGCGCGGTTCGTCTCGTTCGGGCTGGCCGGTGTCGACCCCTACCGGATGCTGCACGGGAACCCGCAGGCGGCGCGGCGCGCACTGGCCAAGGCAGGCCTGACCTGGGACGACATCGGGGTGGTCGAGGTGAACGAGGCGTTCGCCTCGGTCGTCCTCCAGTTCCTCGCCGACACGGGCCTGCACGAGCGCTGGCAGGCGGGCGACGTCAACCCAAACGGCGGAGGCATCTCCCTCGGCCACCCGCTCGGCGCGACGGGCGCCCGGATCACGGCCACGCTCCTGAACGAGCTCGACCGGCGGAACGCTCGCTACGGCCTCGCGACGATGTGCATCGGCCAGGGTCAGGCGATCGCCGCTTTGATCGAGCGGCTCTGACCCGCTGGCTGCTCGTCCGCGGCCGCGGTGACCGGCCACTCCCCCGGAAGGTCGATCCTGCACAGATCGTCGCGCACTCCTCGTCGCGGCGGCCCTCGCTCGAGCCCGGCGACCTCGCGATCCTGTACGCGTCGGTCTGGCAGGCGATTTTCGGCGTCGTCGAGGTGATCGGCGTCGCTGAGCACGACCCGGAAAAGGCCCGCTGGGCGTGGCGGTTCCCGATCCGGCCGCTCGTCGTCGTCCCGGAGCTCGATCACGCGCCTGCGGTCGAGGAGGCGGGAATCTTCCCGCAGAGCATCTGGCGCCACTCGTACATCCGGCTCGACGAGGAGCAGTTCGCTGCCGCGCGGGCGCTCCTCGAGGGTCAGGTTTCAGCCTGATCCGGCTCTAGACGGAGACGCTGGACAGGCCGAGCGCCTCCAGTTCCTTCGCGATCCGCTCGTCGCCGGCGTCGGCGGCCTCGCGGAGGCGGCGGTGAAGCTCGACCAGGGCGGTCAGGTACTGCGCGTGGGTCAGGCTCCGCCCGCCGGCCCCGGCGCGGAACCGCGCAGCGGTGTCGCGGGGGACGCGGCGGAGGAGGATGTCCTCGTGCTCACGGTCGCCCGGCCCCTCGGGGCCTGGCCCGCGGAAGAAGATCACGTCGTGGTGGGGGAGCGGCGGCGGGACCGGGATGTTGAAGGTCTCGTCGTCGGTCACCAGCTCATGATAGCGTCGATAGCGCACGCAATCAACTTGCCGCTCTAGGATCCGTGCCGGTGGCAGTACGGAGGGTCGGCGTGGTCGGGCTCGGCACGATGGGTGCCGGGATCGCGCAGGTCTGCGTCCAGGCCGGCTTCGAGACGGTCGGGCGCGAGATCTCGGCGGAGCTCTGCGAGCGGGCGCGCGCCGCGTTCGACCGCTACCTCTCGCGCGGCGTCGAGAAGGCGCGGCTCACACAGGAGGAGAAGGACGCTGCGCTCGCGCGGCTGACGACGACGACTGAGCTGGCCGACCTCGCCGGCTGCGACCTCGTGATCGAGGCGATCGTCGAGGAGCCTGAGGCGAAGCGCGCTCTCTTCTCCGAGCTCTCCACGATCGCACCGGAGGCGATCCTGGCGACGAACACGTCGGCGCTCTCCGTGACCGAGATCGCCGCCGCGGCGGCGGCGCGGGAACGCGTCGTCGGCCTGCACTTCTTCAACCCCGCGCCGGTCCTGCCCCTCGTGGAGGTGATCCGTACCGAGCTCACAGCCGACGACGTCTACGACGAGGCGTACGCATTCGCGGCTGCGCTCGGCAAGGAGCCGATCCGCTGCCACGACACGCCGGGCTTCGTCGTCAACCGGGTGCTGATCCCGGTGTTGAACGACTGCGTGCGGGTCCTCGACGAGGCCCGCGTCACGCCCGAAGACCTCGACCGCGCGCTCCGCTTCGGCCTCAACTGGCCGATCGGTCCCTGCGCGCTGATCGACCTGATCGGCGTCGACGTCCACGTCCACGCGTCGGAGGCCCTGTGGGAGTCCCTGCGCGAGCCCCGGATGGCGCCCCCGGCGCGACTCGCCGCGATGGAGAAGGCCGGGTTGCTCGGACGCAAGTCCGGGCGCGGTTTTTTCGAATACGAGTAGTGCGCATCCTCCTCGTCATCCAGCGCGGCACGCTGCTGCGCTTTGCACTGCTCGTGCCCGCGCTCGCCGAACGCGGCCACCACATCCACGTCGCGCTCGCCGGCGGCGATCCGCCCAGCCCGACGGTCGAGCTCGTCGAGGAGATCCGTGGGCGGTTCCCGAACGTCACCTGCGGCCCCTGCCCGACCAGGACCGACTCCGAGTCGTGGCGGGAGCTGGCCTGGATGGTCCGTGGCCTCGCCGACCTCGCGCACAACGCGCATCCGCGCTACGCCAAGGCTCGTGGCCTCCGCCAGCGCACCAAAAAGCACGTCCTCCGTCCCCTCGGGCGCGACCCGCGCTTCGAGCCGGTGGCACGGCGCCTCGCCCTGCGCGAAGGCCGTGCGCTGGCCAAGAAGACGGACGCCGAGCGATCGCGGCTCGTGCTCGAGCGCGCCGCCAGGCTCGAGGCGTCGATCCCGAGCGACCCCGCGATCGAGCGCCGGCTCCATGAGCTGGCGCCCGACGCCGTCGTTGCCACCGGCACGTTCCGGCATCTCTCCGAGGAGGTCGAGGTGCTGAAGAGCGCGCGGCGGCTCGGGATCCCGACCGGCATCTTCATCTCGAGCTGGGACAGTCTGACCAACAAGGGCGCCCTCAAGTTCACGCCCGAGCGGGTGTTCGTCTGGAACGAGGCGCAGGCCCGCGACGCCGAGGAGCTGCACCTGATCCCGCGCGCGCGGATCCGGCTGACCGGGGCGCACGCGTTCGACGACTGGTTCGCGCGCCGCCCGACGCGCACGCGGGAGGAGCTGCTGGGCGAGGTCGGGCTCGACCCGGCGCGGCCGTACCTCGCCTACCTCTGCTCGAGCGGGACGATCGTCGGCGCCCCCGGCGTCCGGCGTACGACCTCGACGGCCCAAGGG
>JBKPRD010000328.1:0-5633 GCA_046734415.1 Actinomycetota bacterium
AGCCTCGGTCTCCTCCTTGGAGCAGTGGATCATCAGGCCACCCTCGCCGCTGACCCCCACCGCCATGTGGCCGTCGATCATGAAGCCGATGCCGCCGAACATCTTCTGCTCGGTGTAGCCGTCCTCGGAGGCGATCAGCTCTCGGATCCGGTTGGCGAGATCCTCGTCGTAAGCCATCGTGACAATCATGGCCCATGGGGGCCCTTGACACCGCTAATCGGGCCTCGCCTGCCCGCCCCCGCCGCCGGGCATCGGCATAACGCCGAGATCGGTCAACCTGGCCTGTGTTTCAGCGCCTACGGCCACAAATTCGGAATCAACCATCTAGGGGGTTAGGTGGTCTGCTTGGGCCGCCGAGCATCACCAGCGCCCACGCGGGAGGAACAGAGAGCCTGGCGGAGTTGCTGGCGGCCATCCGGCTAGCGAGCGCGTCCGCCAGGCTCTGTGTACAGATCGGCAATCCGGGCAATTTCCTTGCGGAGCGGCGCCACAAAAGTTCGCTAATTGCGACATTTTTTGTCCGTGTTTGCGTTGCAGACCTCTCGCTGCGGAAAAATGCGAATACGAACATTCTGCGGCGACGTCCACCGGGGAGGGCGGACGCTCTGCTAGTGAAAAAACTCGTCACGGTTGGCGCAGCTTTCTCTGCAATTGCCGCGTGCGCTGCGTCTGCGGGCGCGACCGTCGGACGCTCGTCTGACCAGCCCACTTGCACCTGGGGAGCATCCTCAATTACCGCGACCTACGAGAACGGGCAGATAGTCCAGTCCACGCCACAGACAACTGGCTGCACTTCCACCCCCTGACTTGGGCACGACTATGCCGGATTGGAGTGTGCTGCTGCTAGCCGCGATCGGCGCCTGGATAATCTTCTCGGTCATCTTTGGCTTGGTCTTCGGCCAGGTGCTCAGCCGTCTTCCGGACGCCCCACCGCTGGCTTAGGTAGTTCCTAACGAGGTTGTTCAGTCTCGAGGCCGGGGTTGGTGGCCGAGGCTGCCGTGTGGTCGGTGGTAGTTGTAGCGGGTGAGGTAGGCCCGTAAGGCGTGTGTGCGTTCGCTGGAGCTGCCGTAGACGCGGGCGTATGCCCATTCGTGGAGGAGCGTCTGGATGAAGCGCTCGGCCTTTCCGTTGGTGCGGGGCCGGCCGGGTTTGATCCGTAGGTGGCGGAGGTCGAGCTCGGTGATGGCGCGGGCATAGGCGTGGCTGCTGTAGGCGGAGCCGTTATCGCTCATCACAGCGCGGACGCGGACGCCGCGCTGGACCTTTTCACGCGCACCATCCAGAACTTGATACCGATGCAAGACTGGAGGCTGTGAGCGCTCCTCAGAACAGGGACGGATCAGGCCGCTGGGCAAGAGGCACTTCTGGAAACCCTGGCGGCAGGCCGAAGGGTCAGGCCGCTCTGTCCAAGTCGGCCCGCAAGCTGGTCGGCGAGGACGGTGAGGCTCTGATCCAGATCTGGTGGTCGATCGCCAACGACCCGATGCGGCGCGACCGGGACAGGTTGGAAGCCAGCCGTCTCCTTGCCGACAGAGGCTGGGGCAAGGCGGCCGACTTCGAGCCACTGGATGGTGACCCGCTTGGCCTCGAAGACGTCGAGGCGGCAGCGGAGGAGTTCCGGCGGCGGGTCCTTCGGCTGGCCGAGCGCGAGCCGGAGGGTTCGTAGCCGACGTAGGGATCAGTGCGCGCCAGTTGCGCGCCAGTGCGCGCCCGTCTCAGGCGGATTTGAGCGGTCTTGAGCGGAAAGCGCCTTGTCGGCAAGGCGGGCTCTGAACGGCTCCGTTGCGCGGAAAACGGCTTGAACAGAAGGGGCCTCCACCTTGACGCGCGGGAAACCTCGGCGGTTGCGTTAATCCGCGCCGAGCGCCGCGAGCGTCTTCGTCGCCAGCCGGTCGAGCGCCTGCACCGAGAGCTCGAGGTGCTCCGGCCTCGTGTCCTCGAGCTTCGTGTGCGAGAGGCCTCGCAGGCTCTGGACGAAGACCATCACCGTCGGGATCCCTGCCCGCGACACCTCCGCCGCGTCGTGCAGCGGGCCGCTCGGCAGGCGGTTCGACGTCCCGGCGACCTCGATGATCGCCTCCTCGGCGAGCGCGATCAGCGCCTGGTCGAAGAGGATCGGCTCGATCGACCAGATCTTCGACCAGACGACGTCGACGTTCTCCTCTGCCGCGAACTGCTCCGAGACTCGTTTCGCCTCCGCCAGCATCGCTGCGAGCTTCCCGGCGTCGAGATGCCGCTGGTCGAGCAGCTGCTCGGCCGTCTCGACGACCGAGGTGACGATCCCGGGCTTGCAGACGACGCCGCCGCTCGTGCACACGGCGCCATCGCCGGTCTCGGCCGCGATCCGGCGGATGTCGAGCGCAAGTTTGGCGGCGCCCGCGAGCGCGTCGCGGCGGCGGTCCATCGGCGTCGAGCCCGCGTGGGCTGCCTGGCCGGTCCACGTGATCAGGTGCCGCTCGACGCCGAAGGTGCCGAGCACCACGCCGAGCGGGAGGTCGAGCGACTCGAGCACGGGGCCCTGCTCGATGTGCAGCTCGAGGTAGGCCGCCGCGTTCTCGAGCTGCCGCCGCGCGTCGGTCGCCCGGTCGAGGTCGACGCCGAACTCGCCGACCGCGGCCTCGAGGCGGATCCCGTTGGCGTCGGTGCGGTCACGAAGCTCGTCTTGGTCCGTCATCGAGCCGGCCGCGGCGCTCGACCCGAACAGCGAGCGGCCGAAGCGGGCGCCCTCCTCGTCCGCCCAGTTGACGAGCCGCACCGTCAGCGGCGGCGTCCCTTCCTCGTTCAGGCGGCGCAACACCTCGACGCCCGCCACGACGTTCAGAGAGCCGTCCAGCCAGCCGCCGTTCGGCACCGAGTCGATGTGGCCGCCGATCAGCAGGGCGCGGTCGGATCGGCCCCGCAGCGTGAACCACTCGTTCCCGGCCTCGTCCACCTCGTACTCGGCGAAGTCGAGCTTGCCGCGGAGCCACTCGCGCGCGCGCTCCCACGTCTCGGTCCACGCGACGCGCTGGGCGCCGTTCTCGTCGCCGGTCAACTGGCGGAGCTCGCGCAATTCTGCGACTGTGCGATCCGGTTTCAGCGCCACCGGCGAACACTAGTAGTGGAGCGATGTACGGACGCAGACGAATCCTGACCGTTACCGTGCTGCTGCTCGTCGCGGGCCTGGTCGCCGGCGGGATCGTCCTTGCGCTGAGCGGGAACTCCCGCGCGGCGCCAACGAAGGCCGAGTACTTCGCCCGCGTCGCCGCGATCTGCCGGGTCTACGGTCCGCAGCTCGACAAGGTTGCCCCGCCGGGCGACATCGCCACTCCCGCCGAGGTGGCCGACCCGATCACACTCGCACTCCCGCTGGTCGTCGCGGAACTCCGCGAGGTCAAGGCCCTGCGGCCGCCGAAGGAGCTCGCGGCGGAGGTCGAGCAGTGGCTCTCGCTCCGGAACGACGCCGTCGAGCTGATGCGGCGGACGCTCCGGGAGGCGCTCCTCCCCGACGTCAGGCGCATGGGCCCGGACTGGCTGCGCTTCATGACGGTGACGAAGCAGGCCGCGATCGTCGGCTCCAGGATCGGCTTTCCGAAGGTCTGCTCCGACGGCTGAGCCCTGGACGAACCTGTGATCCTCGCCAGCCTGAGGCAGGACGTCGTGGTCGTCGGCGGCGGCGCCGTCGGCGTGTGCTGCGCGCTCGAGCTCGCGCGGCGCGGCGCGCAGGTGACGCTGCTCGAGCGCGGAGGCGAGCTCGCCGCCGGGTGTTCGGCGGGGAACGCCGGCCTGATCTGCCCGAGCCACTCGGACCCGATCTCCAACCCGGTCTCGCTCCGCAACGGCGTACGCTGGATGTGGAGGCGCGACAGCCCCTTCTATCTCCGCCCGCGCCCGGCGGTGCTGCCGTGGCTCGCGCGCTTCGCACGAGCTGCGTCGCGCTGGGAGGCAGGAGCGGCTGCGATCCGGGAGCTCTCGATCCCGGCCCTCGAGCTGCACGCGCAGCTGGGCGAGGAGCTCGGGACGAGCTTCGAGCGGCTGGGGACGCTCAACGTCTACGGGACGGCCGAGGGCCTGGAGGCCGCCGGGCGCGAGGGAGAGCGCTCCGGCCTACGCTTCTCGGTGCTCGACGCCGAGCAGACGCGCGCGCTCGAGCCTTCGCTTGCAGGCCCGCTCGTCGGGGCCGTCCACTACCCGGACGAGGGCCGCGTCGACCCGAAGCGCTTCGTGCAGTCGGTCGGGCGCGCGGCGGCCGAGGCCGGCGTGGCGATCCGCACCGGCACCGAGGTCCGCTCGCTCGACGAGCTGGACGCGGACACCGTCGTGGTCGCCGCCGGCGCGTGGAGCCGGACGCTCGTCGACCTGCCGCTCGAGGGCGGCAAGGGATACCACATCGACTTCGAGCGCACGGACGACGGGCCCAGCGTCCCGACGTGGGTCCAGGAGACGTGGACGGTCGCGACCCCACTGCCGGACCGGGTCCGCCTCTCGGGGACGCTCGAGCTCGCCGGCCTCGACCTGTCCATCTCGCAGCCGCGCGTGGACGCGATCCGCCGCGGCGGGGAGCGGTGGTTCCGCGGCCTGAAGGAGCGCCGTGCGCTCGAGACGTGGGCCGGCCTCCGCCCGTGCCTCCCGGACGGACTGCCCGCGATCGGACGGCTCGGCCGGACCGTCGTCGCGACGGGCCACGCGATGAAGGGCGTGGCGCTGGCACCGATCACCGGCCGGCTCGTCGCGCAGCTCGTCGCCGGCGAGCAGCCGGAGCACGACCTCGCGCCCTTCGACCCGGCTCGTTTCTAGCGACTAGACGTTGTCGGGCGGCGGAAGCTCGTCCTTGCCGCGGATGCCGCGCTTGAACTCGCGCCCACCCGACTTCAACGAGCGAAACGCCTTCCCGAACCGCGCTGTTCCGAAGACGAGCAGCAGGATCCCGATGATGATCACGAAGTCCCAGAGCCCGAGAAACGCGGCGAGCATCGTTGTGACAGCGTACTCCATGACATGAAGATCGTCGTCGTCGGCGCGGGCGCGATGGGCTCCGTGTACGCGGCCCTGCTCGGCAGTGCCGGGCACGAGGTGTGGGCCGTGGACCGATGGCGCGAGCACGTCGACGCGATCCGCGAGCGCGGGCTCCGCGTCGAGGGGGCGAGCGGCGACCGGACCGTGCCGATCCGGGCGACGACGGACCCGACGGAGCCGGACGAGGCGGAGTTGGTGATCCTCGCGACCAAGGCGATGGACGCCGAGGCCGCCGCCGAGGCCGCACGGCCGCTGGTCGGGCCGGACACGCTCGTGCTCTCGATCCAGAACGGCCTCGGCGGGCCCGAGATCGCCGCCCGCGTGCTCGGCGACGACCGGGTCGCCGTCGGCGTCGCCGGCGGCTTCGGCGCCTCGGTCGTCGCGCCCGGTCACGTCCACCATCACGGTTTCGAGCTGATCCGGCTCGGCGAGCGCCACGGACCGTCGACGCCGCGGATCGAGGCGGCCGCGGAGGTCTGGCGCGGCGCGGGCTTCAACGTGCGCACCTTCGACGACGTCCAGCGGCTCGTCTGGGAGAAGCTCGTCTTCAACGTCGCCTTCAGCGCGACGTGCACGATCCTCGGGCGGACGCTCGGCGAGGTGATCGACGACCCGGACGCCTGGAGCGTCGCCGCCGG
>JBKPRD010000329.1:0-24709 GCA_046734415.1 Actinomycetota bacterium
GTCGTCGACCTCGGCGTGCAGACCGCGCCCGAGACGTTCGTCGACGCGATCAAGGAGCACAAGCCGGACGTCGTCGGGTTCTCCGCGTTCCTGACGACGACGATGCCCATGTTCAAGGTGAACATCGAGGCGATCGAGAAGGCCGGGCTCCGCGACGACGTGATCATCATGGTCGGCGGCGCACCGGTCACGCAGGAGTACGCGGACGCCGTGGGGGCCGACGGCTACGCCGCCGACGCCGCAACCGCGACCAGGCGGGCGAAGGAACTCCTGGCGGAGCGCCGTTCGCTGGCGCCGGTCTGAGCGGCATGCACACCGTTCTCCGATCCCCGTCCAGAGAGGTCGTCCTCGGCCCCGACCAGCCCTTCTGCATCATCGGGGAGCGCATCAACCCCACCGGCCGCAAGACCTTCGCGGAGCAGCTGCGCAACGGCGACCTCTCGCAGGTCGTCGTGGACGTCGAGGAGCAGGTCGCCGGCGGCGCGCACGTGCTCGACGTGAACATGGGCGTCCCCCTGACGGACGAGGCCGAGCTGCTCGCGCGCGCCGTCCGGCTCGTCCAGGAGCACACCGACCTGCCGCTCTGCATCGACTCGTCCGTGGTCGAGGCGCTGGAGGCCGGGCTCGCCGCGTACGAGGGCACGGCACTCGTCAACTCGGTCACCTGCGAGGAGGACCGGCTCGCCCGGGTGCTGCCGCTCGTCAAGGAACACGGCGCGGCGATCATCTGCCTCGTCAACGACGAGACCGGGATCCCGGCCACCGCACAGGACCGGCTGGAGGTGTGCAAACGGCTCGTCGACGCCGTTCACGGGCGCTACGAGGTCCCGCTCGAGGACATCGTGGTCGACCCGCTCGCGATGACCGTCGGAGCAGACCCGCAGGCGGTGCTGACGACACTCGAGACGATCCGGCTGATCCGCGACGAGTTCGGGCTGAACATGACGCTCGGCGCGTCGAACGTCTCGTTCGGTCTGCCGAGCCGGCACGCCCTCGGCGCCGCGTTCCTCGCAGTCGCGTCGTGCGTCGGCCTGACGAGCGCGATCATGGACGCGCGAAACGCCCAGACGGTCGACGCGTGCCGCGCGGCCGACCTCCTCTTCGCGCGCGACGAGTGGGCGATGAGCTGGATCGCCGCGCACCGGCAGGCGGAGGCTGCGCGGGTGTGACCCTCTTGGAGGAGCCCATGGAGGAGCATGCAGCCGTGGAGGAGCCCGCCCGCGTCACTCTGCGCTTCGAGCCCTCCGGCACGTCGGTGCGCGTGCCGCCGGGCGTGACCGTCTTCGACGCGGCCTCCTGGAACGGCATCGCCATCGACTCGACCTGCGGCGGCCACGGCACGTGCAAGAAGTGCCGCGTCCGCATCGAGGACGGCGACGTCCCCGCCTCACCCCTCGACGCGCGCGCCTTCACGCCTCAGGAGCTCGAGGCCGGCTGGCGCCTCGCCTGCCGCGCGCAGGCTGCCGCGAACCTCGAGATCGAGGTGCCTCCCCTCGTCACGCGCCCCAAGGCCGCCACGGTCGGCGTCGGACGCCAGGTCATCCTCCGGCCAGCGCTGCAGAAGCGGTACGTGGAGCTCGACGAGCCGGCGCTCCACGACCAGCGGAGCGACTTTCGGCGCCTACAGGACGCGATCGAGGACCTGGAGCTGCGAGCCGAGGCCGGCGTGCTGCGGCGGCTGCCCCGCATCCTGCGCGAGTCCGACTTCCGCGTCACGGCGGTCGTCGTCGACGATCTGCTGATCGACGTCGAGCCCGGCGACACCACCGACCGGCTCCATGCGCTGGCGTTCGACCTCGGCACGACCACCGTCGTCGCCACGCTCCTCGACGTCGGGACCGGAACTCCGGTCGCCGTCGCGTCGATGCTGAACAAGCAGCAGCCGTTCGGCGCCGACGTCATCTCGCGCATCTCGGCGACGATGCTCGACGACGCCGCGCTCCCTCGCCTGGCCGGCCTGGCCGCCGAGACGCTGCAGGAGCTCGCAGAAGACGTGTGCGAGCAGGCCGGCATCGAGCCTGCGCATGTCTACGAGGTCGCGCTCGCCGGAAACGCGACGATGACGTCGATCGCGCTCGGCGTCGACCCGGCGCCGCTCGGGGTCGCGCCGTTCATCCTCGCCTCCCAGTCCTACCCAGAGATGCCCGCGGCCGAGCTCGGCCTGGAGCTGAATCCGAACGCACAGGCGACGGTTTTCCCCGCCCTCGGCGCCTACGTCGGCGGCGACATCGTCGCGGGTCTGCTCGCCACGGGCATGACGCGCGATCCCCGCCTGCGCCTCCTGATCGACGTCGGGACGAACTGCGAGGTCGTCCTCGGCTCGGCGGACGGAATCGTCTGCACCGCGGCGCCCGCCGGACCCGCCTTCGAGGCCGCCCAGATCGCCTGCGGCATGCGGGCGGCGGAGGGCGCGATCGAGGTCGTGCGACTTCGCGACGAAGCGGTCGAGCTCGAGGTAATCGGAGACGCCGAGCCGGCCGGGATCTGCGGCTCCGGCCTCGTCGACGCGGTCGCGGAGCTCGTTCGCGTCGGCCTGCTCGACAAATCCGGCCGGTTCGTCTCCCAGGGCGAGGCGGAGCAGATTGCGCCGCAGCTCGCCTCGCGCCTCACAGCGCGGGCGGACGGGACGCGGATCTTCGTCCTCCACTGGGCGGGCGGAGAGGGTGACGTGGACGGCGCGGTCTACCTCTCTCAGCGCGACGTCCGGGAGCTTCAGTTCGCCAAGGCGGCGATCGCCACCGGCTGGCGGCTGCTGGTCGAGGATCTCGGCATCGCCGAGACGGAGATCCAGCAGGTCCTGCTCGCCGGCTCCTTCGGCTCGTACCTGTCGCCCAGCAGCGCGATCCGGATCGGGCTCGTGCCGAAGCTCGCCCTGCCGCGGATCGTGGCCGCCGGGAACGTGGCCGGTGAGGGAGCGAAGATGGCGCTGCTCTCGCTGCAGGAGCGCCACGCCGCCGAGGCGATCCTCGACGAGGTGCGGTACATCGAGCTCTCTGACCGGGCGGACTTCAACGACCGGTTCGTCGAGCAGCTGGCCTTTCCGGAATGAGCGAGAGGCTCCTCGTCCTGGCCTGTGGAGCGCTTGCGCGCGAGGTGCTCGCGATCGTCCGGGCGAACGGCTGGGAGCATGTCGACGTGCGTCACCTCCCGGCGGAGCTCCATGCCACGCCGAGGCGGATCCCGCGGGCGCTCGAAGAAGCGCTCGAGGAGGCGAACGGCTACGACCGCGTCTTCGTCGCGTACGCCGATTGCGGCACGACGGGCGGGATCGACGAAGTGTGCGGACGGTACGAAGCCACGCGGCTCGAAGGCGCTCACTGCTACGCGGTCTACGCGGGCCTGGCGGAGTGGGATGCGCTCCAGGAGCAGGAGCCCGGCACCTTCTACCTCACCGACTTCTTCGTCCGGAACTTCGACTCGTTCGTCGGCCGGCCGCTGGGACTCGACCGCTACCCCGAGCTGGTCCGCGACATCCTCCGGAACTACCGGCGCGTCGTCTACCTCGCGCAGAACGACGATCCCGACCTGCGCGAGCGGGCCGCGGAGTGTGCGGCCTCGCTCGGCCTCGCGTTCGAATGCCGGCAAACCGGCTACGGCCGCCTGGCCCCGTCGCTCTCGAGCTTCGTGGCCGTTGCCTGAGCTCACCGTCATCTACTGGCGCGACATCCCCGCCCAGGTGACGGCGACCGACGGCGGCGCCGGCGTCCGCGTTGCGTTGCCGGACCGCTTCCAGGAGGCGATCGACGAGGCCGCGATGACGGCCGGGCTCGTCGGGTCGGACGACTACCTCGCGGAATGGCGGCGCGAGACCCGCGAGTGCGGGCCCGACCTGGCGCGCGAGGTCGACGCGGAGGCCGCCCGGCTCGAGGCGGCGTTCACGCCGGAGGAGCTTCAGCGGGTCGTCGAGGCCGGAGGCTCTGACGGCGCGGCGCGAGCCTGAAAAAATCAGCCCACGACATCTCCCCAAAGGAGGGCATGAATGGAACTCGGGATGATCAGCTCGACCTGGCTCGACACCAAGGTCGGCCGGCTCGATGGCATCCGGACTGCGAAGGAGATTGGCTTCGACACGTACGACGTGTTCGAGGATCCGCTCGACCTGACCGACGAGGAGCGGCAGGAGATTAAGCAGACTGCCGAGGAGGTCGGGCTGCCGATCCGGTCGGTGGTCTGCGTCGCGTTCGGGATCGTCGACTTCAACCCGTCGGTGCGGCGGTTCACGCTCGACCGGATCAAGGCGTACGTCGACCAGGGTGCGTTGTTCGGGGCGCGCAACGTGCTGCTCGTCGTCGGCGAGTACTACTGGGACTGCGAGGTCTTCCCGAAAGAGGCCATCTGGGACATGGCCAAGGACATGGTCAAGGAAGCCGGCGAGTACGCGCATTCGAGGGGCCTCGAGATCGTGCTCGAGCTGGAGCCGTTCGAGCAGGCGCTACTCAAGGACGTGCACGAGCTGGCGCGGTTCGTGAACGAGATCGACCACCCCGCGGTCCGCGCGAACGCAGACATCTCGCACCTGCACCTCTCGGACGCCTCCTTCGACGACGTCAAGGTGCTGAGCGGGCTGATCGGACACATCCACCTCTCGGACTGCGACGGAAAGGTGCACGGCGACCTGCCGGCGGGGATGGGCGTGACGCCGATCAAGGAGTACCTCGCCGCGATCCGCGACACGGGTTACGACGGCACCGTCTCGATCGAGCTCGAGTACTCGCCCGATCCCGACAAGATCGTCGAGTGGACGCAGCAGGCCTACGACGGCACGGCCGCGATCATGCGCGACATCGGCGTCCGCGAGTAGGAGGAGCGATGGTGGACTTCGATCTGAACACCGGCCCGAATCTCCCGGACAAGACCGACTACGGGATCGGGTGCATCGGCGCCGGCTTCATCATGCGGGACATCCACCTGCCGGCCTACAACGAGGCGGGGTTCCGGCCGGTCGCGATCGCCTCACGCACCCCAGAGAACGCCCGTGCAGCTGCGGAGCAGAACATGGTGCCGAAGGTCTACGACACCTGGCAGGAGCTGCTCGACGACCCGGAGGTCGAGATCGTCGACATCGCCTATCCCCCCGACCAGCAGCTCGAGATCGTCCGGGAGGCGGCGAGCCGGCCGCACGTGAAGGGGATCCTCGCCCAGAAGCCGGTCGCGTTCACGCTCGAGGAGGCCGTCGAGATGGTGAAGGTCTGCGACGAGACCGGCACGGAGCTCGGCGTCAACCACAACATGCGCTACGACCAGTCGATGCGGGCGCTGAAGACCCTGCTCGACCGGGGCGAGCTCGGGACGCCGGTCGTGGCCGAGATCGTCATGAACGCCCGGCCCCACTGGCAGGAGTTCATCAAGCCGTACGGGCGGATCGCCCTCCTGAACATGTCGATCCACCACCTGGACGCGTTCCGGTTCCTCTTCGGCGATCCGGAGCGGATCGTCGTCTCGGCCCGGCCCGATCCGAGTCACGACTTCCCGCACGAGGACGGAATGGCCTTCTACATCCTCGAGTACCCGGACGGCCTGCGGGCGATCGGGCTCGACAACTGCTTCACCTGGATCGACCACCGCATCGACTGGCGGGTCGAGGGCACCGACGGCGTGGCGAAGGGAACTATCGGCTGGCCGGACTACCCGGAGGGCAGCCCGTCGACGATCGACTGGACGACGCGGGCCCTCGAAGGGAAATGGGAGCAGCCGCGGTGGAAGGAGCGGTGGTTCCCGCAGGCGTTCGAGGGGACCATGGGCCAGCTCATGCGGGCGATCCAGGAAGACACCGAGCCGGAGATCTCGGGCCGGACGACGCTCGGCACCATGGCGCTCGTCGAGGCGGCGTACCGCTCCATCCGCGAAGGTCGCGCCGTTCCGCTCGAGGAGACGCGGGTCGAGGCCGGAATCGCGTGAGCCCGGACGCGTTCCGGCTCGACGGGCGCGTCGCGTTCGTCACCGGCGCCGGCGGCGGCCTCGGCGAGGGAATCTGCACCTCGCTCGCCGCCGCGGGTGCGGCCGTCGCCTGCGCCGAGGTCGATCCGGACCGGGCCGAGGCGATCGCTCAGCAGGTCACAGACGGCGGCGGCCGGTCGCTCGCTTTGCAGGTCGACGTCACGGACTCCGCCGCTGTGGAGGCGGCGGTCCAGCGGACGATCGCCGCGCTCGGCGGAGTGGACGTGCTGGTCAACAACGCCGCGATCTACCCGCGCCGGGCGTGGACCGAGATCACGGAGGACGAGTGGGATCGCGTGCTGGCGGTCAACCTGAAGGCGTACTTCCTCTGCGCCCGCGCATGCCATGCCTCGATGAAGGAGCGCGGCCGTGGCCGCATCGTCAACGTCTCCTCGATCACCTTCATGATCGGCTTCGAGATGCTCCTCGACTACGTCTCCTCGAAGGGCGGCATCGTCGGGTTCACCCGGGCGCTGGCGCACGAGGTCGGCCCCGACGGGATCACCGTCAACGCCATCGCGCCGGGAGCATTCCCCACCGACGCGGAGAAGATCCACCCCGACCCCGAAGGCTACGAACAGTGGGTGCTCGAGCAGCAGTGCCTGAAGCGGCGCGGCACGCCTGAGGACATCGGCAACCTCGTCGTCTTCTTCTCGAGCGACGCGTCGTCGTTCATCACCGGTCAGACGGTCGCGATCGACGGCGGCTGGGCGATGCACTAGGCGATGGGCTCGCTCGACGGCGAGGTTGCGGTCGTCACCGGAGCGCGACAAGGGATCGGCGCGGCGATCGCGCGCGGACTGGCGGGGGCCGGCGCGCGCGTCGCCGTCACGCATCACGACCAGGCGGTGGCGGAGGGCCTGGCCGCGGTGATCGGCAGGGGGCATGCGGGGTTCGCCCTCGACGTCCGCTCGACCGACTCGGTCGACGCCGCGGCGGCAGCGGTCGCGGAACGACTGGGCGAGCCGACCGTGCTCGTCAACAGCGCCGGGATCAACAAGATCGCTCCCGCCGAGTCGTTCACCGACGCCGAGTGGATCGACATCCTCGACGTCAACCTGACCGGCACGTACCGGTGCTGCCGCGCGTTCGGAACGCGGATGCTGGCCGTCGGTCGGGGTTGCATCGTCAACATCGCCTCGATCGTCGGGTCGCAGGTGGGCATGCCCGGGAGGGCGCCGTACGGCGCCAGCAAGGGCGGGATCGTCGGGCTGACGCGTGTGCTCGGAGTCGAATGGGCCGGCCGCGGCGTGCGGGTGAACGCGCTCCTGCCAGGGCCCGTGCTGACGCCGATGGTCGAGCGGGGAATCACGCAGGGGGCGATCGTCGAGCAGGACGTGATCGATCACACCCCGGCCGGCCGCTTCGCGGACCCCGAGGACGTAGCCCGCGCAGTGGTGCTTCTGTGCAGCGCGGAGGCGGGGTTCGTGAACGCCCAGACCTTCGTCGTCGACGGCGGGTACACGGCCTACGGCGCCGCAGGCCCGGCATCCCGCCTGCCCGGGCACGAGGGGAAGCGTGCCTGAGCTCCACGGTCGGGGGTATTCGCGCGAGGAGGTCTCGCGCCGCGTCGGCCGGCTCGACCAGGCTGCGGGAGTGCGGCTCGTGACGCTCGGCGACGGGGTCGAGCGCGGCGTCCGACTGCTCGAGTTCCGGACCGGCACCGGCTTCGAGTTCGACGTCGTCGTCGACCGGGCGTTCGACATCGGCCGTTGCGAACACGCCGGCCGGGCGCTCGCCTGGACCTCGGCGACCGGCTTCGCCGGGCCGTGGTTCTACGAGCCGGAGGGGCTAGGCTTCTTCCGCGGGTTCGGCGGCGGCCTCCTGACGACTTGCGGCCTCGAGCACGCACTGTTCATGGCCGAGGACACGGCCGAGCAGTACCACTACCCGCCGAAGCAGACGGAGACGTTCGGCCTGCACGGCCGTATCTCGAACCGGCCGGCGCGCCTTTCTGGATACGGCGAGCGCTGGGAAGGCGACGAGTGTGTCCTCTATGCGGAGGGCGAGGTCCTGCAGGCCGCCGTCTTCGGCGAGCAGCTGCTCCTCGGTCGCCGGATCGAGGCACGTGTGGGCGAGTCCCGTCTCATCGTCCGCGACGAGGTCGTCAACGTCGGTCACGATCGCACCCCGCACATGCTCCTCTACCACGTGAACATCGGGTGGCCCGTGGTCGACGAGGACTCGGAGCTGCTCGTTCCCGCGACGGCTGTCGAGCCGAGGGGCGACCACCCGGTCGAGGGGTACGACGTCCTCGACGCGCCGCAGAGCGGGTTCGTCGAGCAGGTCTTCGAGCACGGGCTCGCTGCCGAGTCGGACGAACGTGTCCCGGTCGGGATCGTCAACCGCCGGCTCGGGCTCGGCGCATACGAGGTCTTCCGCCGCGACCAGCTCCCCCACCACTTCGTCTGGCGTATGCTCGGCGAGGGCACCTACGTGGTCGGGATCGAGCCGTGTACGAACAGGGTCGCCGGCCGTCTCGACGCCCGCGCGCGCGCCGAGCTGATCGAGCTCGGCGCCGGGGAGAGCCGGTCGTACGAGCTCGAGCTCGGCGCGCTGGTCGGAGACGCCGCAATCGACGAGTTCGTCGCCCGCGTTCGCAACCTCACGACGCCGAGGTAACGCTCCCGTCGCCGCCTGTCGCTGCTCGCACCACCAGCCCGGGAACCGGCTCGCCCGCCTCGAGGCGCAGCTCGGCGGGGACTATCTCCGACCGCAGTCTTCCGCCCGCCAGCACGCGCTCGACATACGCCCGCGCATGCCGGTAGCGCCCGGTGGGGCTGATGGCGTAGTCCGTGTCATCGCCGCCGCCTAGCTCTTCAACGGTGAAGATGAGCCACCCGGGTGCGCGCAGCGCGTTCTCGGCAACCGCGACAACCTCTTCGAGCGACCCGAAGTAGACGAGGGTGTCTGCCGAGACGATCACGTCGAACGCGCCTGTGTGGTCGCGCAGGTACGCAGTCAATTCACCTCTCACGAGCTCGTCGTAGACCTCCCTCGCGCGGGCCTGATCCAGCATCCGTTCGGACAGGTCGACCCCGACCAGGCGCCGTGCGTATGGTCCGACGAGCGGGCCGCAGAGCCCCGTCCCGCATCCGACATCGAGCACGTCGAGGCTTCGCGACGCGGTGACGCCCGTGTCGGCCAGCATCGCCGCAACCAGCGCCGGCGCTCGATACGAGAGCTTCGCGAGCTTCGCGTCGAAGCTGGCGGCAAAGCTGTCGAACGTCTTCTCGATGAATGCGTCCGACGCCCGCTGCGGAACGTCGCGGCCGGAGCACGCCGCGAGCATGTGCCGAGCGATCGGATCGTCCGGCTCGTCTCGCAGCCATTCCTCGAAGACGCCCACCGCCTTGTCCACCTCACCGAGCGTGTAGTGCGCGAGCGCCAGCAGCCTGCGCGCATCCGGATGCCTCGGCCTGAGGGTGATCACCTTGGAGAAGCAGAGAGCCGCCTCGCGTCGTCTCTTCTGCCCGTTCAGCAAGACGCCGAGGTTGTTGTACGCGTCCGAATGGTCGGGGTCTATGCGAATGGCGGCTCGATACGCCGCTTCCGCTTCGACGACCCTTCCTTTGGCCCTGAGCACGACGCCGAGGTTGTTGTGTGCATTGGCGTGATTCGGCTCGAGTGCAATCGCATGCTCGTACGCCGTGATCGCCTCGTCCAGCTCGAGCCGATCCTGGAGGACGATCCCGAGATTGCTCCACCAGTCCGCCCGGTCGGGCTCGACCTCGAGGCTTCTCTCGATCAGCGCGACGGCCTCGTCGCTTCGCGCCTGCTGATGGGCGAGCACTCCGGAGAAGTGCAGCGCGTCGGCATGGTCGGGGGCGGCTTCGAGGATCCTGCCGTAGATCTGCCCGGCGGCCGCCCACTGCTCGCTCTGCTGCAGCACGATCGCGACCGAGAGCGCTTCGTCCAGGCTCAGCGCGCGGTCGCGGCTAGGGGGCTCCGTCGTCCGGACTACCCTTCCTTGTTGGCCTTGAGGTCGTACTTGAAGTGAACGCCGGCATCGATTGAGCCGTCGGCTTTTTGCGGACGGTACTCGAGGGCGACCTTCGCAAACGCCAGGCTCACGGTCTCCAGATTGCCGCCCTCGTCATTGTCGGCGTCGGTCACGGCGGTGATGAGCACGTCGCTCATCTTGATGATGAGGAACTCCTGTTGGCCCTTCCCCGCCTTCCGGCGCGTGATCGTCGCTTCCTTCAGATGCTCGCCGGTGGCACACGCTCTCATCAGCAGGGGGGACGCTTTGTCGATCTTGTGGGTGAAGGAAAGGTCGTGGAAGCTCGACTTCCCCTCCCCACCTCCGCCTCCGCCTCCGCTCGGCTTCGCGGCGTTCGTGACACCCCAGGACCAGCTGAGGATCTCGATCTCGTCCTTGTGCTTGTCGTCCAGCGACTCGCCCTTGATGTCGCCGAGCTTCGCAAAGATGTCTGCTGCCACGGCGCCCCCCTGTGTTTGCCGTGCCTTGCACCGACCGTTCCAGGGGAGAATACGGCGCTCTCTGACAACTAGTCAAGGTCGTCGTGCGATCACACAGGAGCAATCGTGAAAGCAGAAAGAAGGCCCGCAGGTGCGGGCCCAGCCGACCGCGAAACAGACCTCGGTGACGCTGAGGTCGCCACGACGCAGCAGCGCCATGGCGCGCTCGACGCGCCGCCTGCCGCTGGGTGCGCTGACGGCTCGGGCGTCAGGCGATAGCCGCGAAGCTGGGCGCCGCCCGGGTCGGTAGGGCGCACGGGCGTGATGCTGTCGACGGAAGTTGTTGGCCGCAGGTAGTCAGATGCTCGGCGAGGTAGGCCGCGTCGGCGCCGACGCCGCCGATGAAATGCGAAGCGCGGCGACGCTGGAAGCGTAAGCCGAGGATGTATAGCCCGGGGATCGCCGTAATCCCGTACCTGTGTTCGATCTCGCCGGTGCTGTCGAGCACCGGCACGTGCAGCCACGGGTATGTTCGTCGGTATCCGGTCGCCCAGATGACCGTGGTGATTCGTTCGGCGCCGAGGTCCACGGAGCGTGGCGGAGCAGGCAGAGCAATCGGCGGTACCGGCTCGCTCGCTGGCACACCTGATGCGCCCCTCAGCTGCGTGTCGATGTGGTCGTCGATCCGGTCGAGCAGGCGGTGCAGGCGCAGCTCCGAGTCGGCGATGTCGATTTCGATGTTGTCCGAGAAGCGGGCGGTGGCACCGTCCCAGCCCTCGAGCCGCCCGGTAACGGTGATTCCGAGCGTATTGAGACGGCTGAGATCGAGATCTTCGCCGCCGTTGCGGCCGCTGAGGCCGAAGCTCAACGCGCGTCTCGCGACGTCGCGGTCCGGCATTTCGTCGATCGTCTGCTCGAGATCGCCGAGGCGTTCGATCCAGTGCCAGATGTCCTTGCCGCGATATCGACGGAGCATCCGGGCGTGACGTCCGGCTGCGATCACGACCCGCCGGCCGGAACGCCGCAGTTCGCTTGCGATCTGCTGGCCGCTCGCGCCGGCGCCCACGACCAGTACCCCGCCGGATGGCAGCTGCCCTGGCGTGCGGTACCGGTTTGCGTCCATCTGAACCAGCCATGGTGGAGCGGTCATCGCCTGGGGCGGCCGGTTCAGCGTGTCGCAGTCGCCTGTCGCGACAACGACGTTGCGGGCGAGCCAGTCGCCGGAGTCGGTGCGGACGTGAAAGCGGCCTCTGCGCTTCTCGACAGCCAGCACCTCGACTGATTCGCGGACGGTTGTGCCCGTCGAGTTCGCGTAGCTGCGGAGATAGCCGAGGAACTCCCGACGATGCAAGAAACCGTCCGTGTCGGCATGGGCGGCGCCTCCACGCAAGCGGTTGAGCCAGTTCGGGGTCAGCAAGTTGAGGGACTCCCACCGCTCCGAGCGCCAGCGCTCGCCGACGCGCCCGCGCTCGAGCACCTCGTGCGCGACGCCACGGCGGCCGAGTTCGTGGCTGAGTGTGAGTCCGGCCTGCCCGGCGCCGATAACGATTGCGTCTGTCTCTTCCAGCCCTCGCCTGCGGACAATCGAGGCCAGCCTCGCCATACCTGCTCCTCGTTCCTAGCGTCCGGCTCCAGTGCCGGCCGTACGTCAGGACCCTGGCAGCACCGCTCGAGCAGCGGAATCGCGCTAGCAGGCGTCTTCGGGTACGGCTAGCCGCATGGCCAGGCTCACCTCGGGCGCGCGGCGGACGCCGACGAGCATCCGCTCCCGCCTGGCGAACGTCAGGCGGGCCTGGTCCGCGGATCGAGCGCGGCGAGCGCGATGTCCGAGCTGAAACGACCGAGAGATGCCTCCCCCTCAACGGTCAGCCGTGACGGGGTCGGTCTGCGCCAATTGTCGACAGCCCTGGAAACAGGGCCTCTTTTGTTGCAGGCAGCGCTCGTCGGCGCGGCACGGAATGTGCCCATCGGCAAGGCACCGGACCTGACGCCAAAGGTCGACACCATTGAGCAGCTCGCCGCCGCGGAGCGTGCGGCCGCGCTGAGGGCGGCCAAGACGAGGAGGAGCCCACGCCTCCCGCGTTGCTGTGTCGGCCGAGCCCCTCGCCGGGCTCCAGTGGGACATGGCGATGATCCATGCGACCGTCGGCGGCTCGTACGCGAAGCAGCCGGGTGACAAGGGCGTCCTCGTCGGAATCCTCGACACCGGCATCGACGGGACGCATCCGGACCTCGCGCCGAACTTCGACGCGGCGCTCTCGCGCAACTTCGTAACGGATATCCCGTCGCTCGACGGGCTGTGCGAGCACCCGAGCTGCGTCGACCCGGCGAACGAGGACGACGACGGGCACGACACGCACGTCGCCGGATCGGTCGGTGCCGCGCTGAACGGGCTCGGGATCGCCGGCGTCGCCCCGAACGTGACGCTCGTGAACATCCGCGCCGGGCAGGACTCGGGCTTCTTCTTCCTGCAGCCGACGGTGGATGCGCTCACGTATGCGGCAGACAACGGGATCGACGTGGTCAACATGAGCTACTTCATCGACCCGTGGCTCTACAACTGTGCCTCGAACCCGGCCGACACGCCCGCCCATGCAGCTCGAGCAGCGGACGATCGTCGAGGCGACCAACCGCGCGCTCGACTACGCCGACAGTCACGGCGTGACGCTGATCGCGGCCGAGGGCAACGAGCACACCGACCTCGGTAACCCGACGAGCGACGACACGAGCCCGGACTACCCGCCGGGCACGTCGTACCACCGCGTCGTCGACAACTCGTGCCTGGACATGCCGACGGAGGGCAACCACGTCATCGCCGTCGGCGCGGTCGGGCCGAGCACCATCAAGGCCGACTACTCGAACTGGGGCACCGAGCGTACCGCGGTCACCGCGCCCGGCGGCTACTTCCGCGACTTCTTCGGGACCCCGCAGTTCCGGACCGTCCAGAACGAGATCCTCTCGACGTACCCGCAGTCGCTCGCGGCCGCGCGCGACCAGCTCAATCCGGACGGCTCGCCGAACACGCCGTTCGTCGTCCGCGACTGCGAGAACGGCACCTGCGCCTTCTACCAGTACCTGCAGGGGATGTCGATGGCGTCGCCGCACGCGGTCGGCGTGGCCGCGCTGATCGTCAGCCAGTTCGGCCATCCGGATGGCGGCATGAAGCGTGGGCAGCTCACGCTGAAGCCGAAGGACGTCGAGAAGAAGCTCGAGAGCTCGGCCACGGACCACGCGTGTCCGAGCCCGCCGACGATCGACTACACGATCGTCGGCCGGCCCGCGGAGTTCAACGCGACGTGCACCGGCACGCCGGACTTCAACTCGATCTGGGGCAACGGCATCGTCGACGCCCTCGCGGCTGTCACAGGCCACAAATAGGAAGCACGTCCACGAGCCCGGGCCCCATGACGGGCCCGGGCTCGCCTCCGCCAGCTGGATCGCAACAGGCGGATGGACACAACCGGCCAGCTTTCAAGCCTCGCCAACCGCTTGACGTTGCAACGCGCCTCACCGGTCACAGAGAATGTGACGCAGCCGCTGTCCATGAACGTCACGTCATCAGGTGGGTGAACGAGCGTGGCCGACGAACCAATGCCGGATACGACGACCGGCAACCCAAACCAGCCGAATGGGTCAACCTCGGTCGAACACAACAAGGCCGTTTCGCGCCGGTGGATCGAGGCCTTCAACGACCGCGACGACCCAGCCGAGGCCGACTTCGTTCGCCTGATTACGTTGCCCATCCTCCCGCGAGTCTGGAGCCGAACCGCTCGACTCCGAGGCGTGGACTCGGTTCCTTGCAGGATTCGTCAAAGGGTTCCCCGCAGCTGGCCTGGTCGTCGTGCCAGGCACACGCTGCTGCCGCGCGTCCTGACCCATCAGCTCAAGAAGCTGGACAAGAAGGCCTGACGAGTTCTGAGAACGAGAGAAACGCCCCGACCTGTCTGACCACTCATCCCCGAGGTGACCGCCGGCTGGCTCATCCCTTCGGGACCGGGAGAGCCAGAGGAGGTGGCATCTCTACTGGTTCTTCTGCTCGGGGCTGCTCACCGACCCTCGGTGACGGCACTGTCCGGATCCGGATTTGCGCCGTCATCGGTCTCGGTCGGATCGTCGCTGCTGCCACCGGTCTTCGCCAAGCGCGCCGCCGCCCTCCGCTCCTGTTTTCGAAGTCGGCGCTCCTTGACCGCCTGCTCTCGCTTGAGCTTCTCAAACGTCTGGCGTGACTTCTTTTGGGCCACTCAGGCTCCGTTTCCCTCGGCAGCGGCGATTTGCGCATCGATCCAGGCCTCCGCTTCGTCTTCCTTCACGTCGCGCGCAAAGCACAGTTCCCGCACGAGCAAGGTTCGCGCCTGGAGGTACACGCTGCGTTCTGCCGGCGAGAGCCGAGCTGCGCCTTGAAAAGGCTCGCCGTCGCGGATGATCTCCGCCAAATCGATTGCCCGACCGGTGGCGAGCTTTGCCTTCGTTTCCCTGTGCCGCTGCGTCCACTGGCCGGTGCGGGCGCGCGGTTCGGCGCTCAGGATCCGCCGGACATCCTCGACCTCGCGTGCGTCCGCGACCGGGCGCAGCCGCTCGGTCGCCTGCGCGACCGAAAGCGTGACCCGCAACCCGGTCACCAACTCGACAACGACGGAGTCACGGTCCGTGCCGTCGACTCGTTTCCGCTCATGCGCAACGACGTGACCGACGCCGAGAGCGGCATACACAACCGTCTCGCCGACGGCGACCGGGGATCTTGCGTTGGCGCTACGGGAGGCGGTAGACAATTCGCCCCCGGTCGAGGTCGTATGGCGAGAGTTCGATCCGCACGCGGTCGCCGAGCAACATCCGGATCCGGTACCGCTTCAACCGGCCGGCCGTGTAGCCGAGGAGCTCATGGCCGTTGTCGAGCCTGACCCGGAACATCCGGTTGCGGAGTGACTCGATGATCTCGCCGTCCATCTCGATCTTCTCCTCTTTCTGAGCGATCACGCCTCCCTCGGCTGCAGATTCGGAGGGCGCCCGCCGGGATCGGCGGGCGCACCCCCACGGCTTCTAGGCCACGGCGACGACGTTCGTCGCCTCAGGCCCCTTCGCGCCTTCACGCTCCTCGTACGAGACGCGCGCGCCCTCGGCAAGCGACTTGAAGCCCTCGCCGGCGATGTTCGAATGGTGAACAAAGAGATCCTTTGATCCCTCGTCCGGGGTGATGAACCCGTACCCCTTCGAATCGTTGAACCACTTGACGGTTCCGCTGCCCATGGAAAACACCTCCCTTACTCCTCACGAACGGGTAGGAAGGCACCCTTCTGGCGCAGACCGGACTCGCTCTAGTGAACCCACGGTAGCAGCTACTCCCACCGGGCAGATTCGCAGGAGCTAGGCTATCGGCAGATGGCCGGCCCTGCCGCTGCCGCGCCGAAGCCTCGGCTGCGTGGAGTCCTCCATGAGATCGCGCTTTATGTAACCGTCCCGCTCGGCGTTGCGTTCGGGTTGCTTGCGGCCGGGACACGCGCACAGGTCTCCGCCGCGATCTTCGCCGGAGCCGTCGTCGCGATGTTTGGCGCGAGCGCGCTCTATCACCGCTTTACCTGGTCGCCGGCGACGCGTCTGTGGTTACGCCGGCTAGACCACGCCGGCATCTTCGGGCTGATCGCGGGCACGTACACGCCGTTCGGGCTACTCGTCCTTCACGGCGCCTGGCAGATCGTCGTCCTGTCGATCGTCTGGGGAGGCGCCAGCGTCGCGATCCTCGCGAAGCTCGCGTGGGTGGCGGCGCCGAAATGGCTCTCCGTCGCAGCGGGAATCGCGCTTGGCTGGGTCGCCGTCGTCGCCTTCCCTCAGATCCTCGATCATGCCGGGGTGGCGGCGGCAACACTGGTTGCACTCGGGGGCGCCTGCTATACCGCCGGCGGCGTCATCTACGCGCGGCGCAGACCCGATCCGCTGCCGCACGTATTCGGGTACCACGAGCTGTTCCACGCGCTGGTCATCGCAGCCGTCGGGCTCCAGTACGTCGCCGTCGGCCTCGTGACCTCCGGCTGAGTTCAACGATGGAGCATCGCGCGTCAGACGCGAAGATGCGCATCCGGATGAGGATGAGGCAACGGATGCAGGCGCAGCGCGCGCGGCTTGCGCATCGCCTGTTCTTCCCGCCGCACGACCAAGCAATGGCGCTGCGTTTCTACGCTGCGCGCATTCGCGCTGACGCGACCGACCTGATCGCCCGCTCGAAAGATCAGCTTGCACGCAGCCGCGACGCGTTGGCCCGGGTTCCGCCGGAGGTCCGGCAGCAGGCGTTCGGCCTCGAGACATTCCAAGACAACGACGGAAGCCGACGAGACTGAGTTCACCGAGCGTGGCGCGTGCTACCAGCGGGTCGAGCAACGGTGATCCTGTACGTTCCAGCGCCTGCGTAAGGTTTTGACAGCCGCGGGCTGAGTTGCCGCTCACCGAGACAGGAGAGTGGCAGAATCGATGCCTTCCCGAATCCTCGTAGCCACCTGGCGGGAGGAGGGGCCGGGCGCGTGCATGCGCAAGCTGCGCGCCGCGACAGGGATGGCGCTGCCCATGATGCTCACGGGCAGACGGACGGCCGGCGGTGTTGCCGCGTACTTCAACCTGATAACAGACGAGGGTCGCCGCTTCTACGGCGACAGCTTCCATTTCGGCTACTTCCGCACGGGATCTGAGACATTGCCGCAAGCGCTCGACGCGCATACCGATCTCGTCGCAGAGATGGCCGGCACAACGCGCGAACAGCACATTCTCGATGTCGGCTGCGGTCTTCTACCACCGCGGCGAGGAACTGGTGACCGACTGGCCGGCACTCTTTCTGCGCCACGGCTTCCAAGTCATCAACCGCCAGGACATCATCACGGAGACGATGCCGACCTGGCACCGGACCCTTTCGATCTACCAGGAGCGACGTAGTGAGATCGTCCATCGCTACGGCAGACGGATCGCCGATCGTACCCGTGCCCAGCTGCACCGGATCCCGACAATCCTCGCCCGCTACGGCAGCTTCCCGGTGCTCTCCGTCCTGAAGTGAATCGCGGGCTCGCGCGCCACAGCGCGTCGGCGGGCTACGGGCTTTCGGCCGGGGTTCGGTTCTGGCCGCAGCGCCAGGCGCTCGGAGTCTCCTCCTCCAAGACCGGGGCTTCTCGCGGAAGCGTAGACTGGCAACACAGACCTCCCGGGCTTCGACTACGTGGGCGGCCTGACGCCTGACATCCCGCCCAGAGGAGGTACCCAATGGCTGCACGAGCAAAGCGAGGCAAGACCCGGGATGCCCCCACGTCGGCCGGGCCGGGAAGGGACCGCAAGGGCGTGGATCGGCGCCGGAGGTCATGTTTCTTCTGCAGAGAAAAGATCGCAGCAGTTGACTACAAGAACATCGTGCAGCTCCGCCGTTTCATCTCCGACCGCGGCAAGATCAAGGGCCGCGGCAACACGGGCACCTGCCGCAAGCACCAGAACCAGGTCGCGGTCTCGATCAAACGCGCACGCGAAATGGCTCTCCTGCCCTACGTCGGTGATTCCCAGGAGCCGCAGACGCGACCTCGCTCCCGCAACACCGATTAGATCGCCAGATGCTGCTTGGTTGGCGTCGCGACGCCGACGTGGGCAGGTCGCACGCTGACGAACGACTGGTACGGTGGATCGAACAAAGGACGGTCCGGTCGCGAGATAATTGCCTACGCCGTAGGTAGCTAGCTCATCGAACTGCCGGGCAGCACCCCCGAGGCGGCAAAGGGAGCACGATGGGGAGCCCGGAACAGAAGAACTACGCAGAGATCGAGCGCCTCGAGCGCTTGCTCGCGGATCTGCGACGCTCCAAGTCCACTCCTCGCCAGACGGAGGCGATCCGAGAGATCGGCCTCGAGATCGCCATTGCGATCCGGGAGGTTGGTGCCATGCTGATCAACGTCGGTTGGGAGCAGTCCTATGCGACTGACCGTCGCTCCCCCTCAGACGGCCCGGAGTAGATGGAGACGGGAACGGTTACCGCGTTCAATGCCGAGGGCTTCGGCTTCATCGCCCCGGACCGGCACACCGGGGAGATCTGGATGCGCCCGCGAAGCGTTGACGGCGGAGAACAACTTTACGAGGGTCAACGCGTTGAATACGTCGTGTCGCTGTCGTCAGCGGTTACCGAGGATCGACCCGGATCCTCCCGTTGACGGCATCCACCCACAAGCGGATATGCGTGATGCCGGGCTCGTTCTTATCCGTTTCCTCGAGCGCCCGCGACCGGCCGTTATCGGCAACATAGGCACGGACCTCCTTCGACTTGAATGCCTCGACAGTCCAGGAGCACGCGGCTTCCACGACCACCTTGCGGCCGTCGTCGCACCGGACGCAGTATTCCACCCGCCAGACATCCGCGCCCCTAGCGGCAATGTTGCGCGTGCTGAGGATCTCGCTCATCTCCTGAGCGACGCTATTCAGACGGTTCGGGAAGAACGGCGTACATCGTGTAGCGGCGGCCGCCGACCTCAATGCTGGTTGGGCCGCTGCTCGCCTCTGTGACGTACTCCTCGATCGCGCTCAAGACATCAAGGATCCGGCTTTCGCTGGTGCCGAGCTCGACCGAGACGCTGTAGCCCTCGTCCTCGCTTCCGGACAGCTCCGGATGAAACGCAATCAGAGCGTTGTACAAACTGCGCGCGGGACCCACGCTCTCCGCTTCGACGGTGATAGCACGCATTCCGCACTTCCCTTCTATCGCCTATCGAGTAGATGAGGTCTAGGCGAGGAGAAGGTGCGGCTCGCTCCATCCACAGTAGCGGTTACGCCCGTAATGGTGCGCCCTGTCCACCACGTTGTCCGCCTGCGGAGCGCACGCCCCGCAATTGGCCTCTTCGCTTCTCTAGCCCTGCACCCCATGTCTTTGGACCAAGCGGGGCTGGGAACCGCCGAAATGCCGGCTTCCATCGGCTCGTCCTCGCGCGTCAGCGTCTTCACACGACTCCCCCCAGCACGAATACATGAACACTTGCTCATGTATAATTGAGGCGTGGGTCACGGGGCAAGCGGGCGACACACCAAGCCGACAGCCGTTGACGCAGCCACTGCGCGCGAGGTCGCGCAGACAATGCACGCACTCGCCACGCCCAGCCGCGTCCGCATCCTCGTACGGCTGCGCGAGTCACCCTGCTCGGTCGGCGATCTCGCCGTCGCGGTGGCGATGGAGCAGTCCGCGGTCTCCCACCAGCTCCGGATCCTGCGCCACCTCGGCCTCGTCGTCGGCGAGCGCGAAGGGCGACGAATCGTGTACGCCCTCCACGACAGCCACGTCGGCGTGCTTCTCGAGGAGGCCGTCTACCACGTCGAGCACGTTCGCCTCGGCGCAGTCGACAGGGCCCGGCGGGCGTCGTGAGCCACTACACCCACACGCTCGACCACTCCCACGGCCCCTTCGTCGATCCCTCGATCCTCCGTTCCAGGGCCGGGATCAAGGCGGTGTCGCTCAGCCTCGTGGTGCTGACGGTGACCGCCGTCGCGCAGACCGCCATCTACGCGCTGGTTCTCAGCGTCGCGCTGCTGGCCGACCTGATTCACAACTTCGGCGATGCGCTGACCGCGATTCCGCTCGCGCTCGCGTTCTTCCTGCATAGCGCACGAGGCGAACGGTGGGCTGGGATCGCCGTCGTCGGGACGATCTTCGTCAGCGCGTGCGTCGCTCTAGTCCAAACGATCATCCGCTTCATCCACCCGCATACGCTCACCCACCTCTGGTGGCTGGCCGCTGCCGGGATGATCGGTTTCGCCGGGAACGAGATCGCCGCGCGAATCCGCTCCCGGGCGGGGAAGCGCCTGAACAGCCCGGCGCTCATTGCAGACGGCAACCACGCCCGCGTCGACGGCTTCGTCAGCCTCGGTGTCCTTGCCAGCGCGGCGTTCGTCGCACTCGGTGCCCCGCTCGCCGATCCGATCATCGGCCTCGTGATCACCCTCGTCATCCTCCACATCACCTGGGTGAGCTGGCACACGGTGCGAGGGTGAGTCACCGGCTCAGATGGTTTGAGAGCTGCTTTCCTGCGGAGCGATCGGTACAGCACGACGTCGCTGTTCCTAGGTCACGACACTTCCTTCCCAGGACCAAGAACCGGGGCCTCGCCGCGGACGAACTGGTACGCGAGCCCACCCACAGCGGTGCCGACGATGGGCGCGAGTAGGTAGATCCAGATCGCGTGGAGGTCGCCGGCCACGATGCCGGGACCGAGCGAGCGCATCGGATTCATCGAGGCGCCGGAGATCGGACCTCCGAACAGGGCGTCCAGGCCGATCGTCCCTCCAATAGCAATCGCGGCCCCCTCCCCGACCGCGCGGGTATCGGTGGCGACTGCGAGGATGACGAACATCAAGAAGGCGCTCATGACGAGCTCCCAGAGGAACGACTGGGCATTCGAGCCGCTTGGGTAGGTCGCGCCGATCTTCGCGACATTGCCCAGGGAGGCGCGAAGAACCGCGGCCGCGGTGACGGCGCCAACGAACTGGGCTCCCCAGTACGCGAAGGCACGCGACCAGGGGAAGTGCCGCGTGAGTGCGAAGGCGAACGTCACGGCGGCATTGAAGTGGGCGCCGCTGATGTGGCCGACGGCGTAGATCCCGAACATGATCACCAGGCCGAAGCTGAAGGCGACGCCGATGTGCCCGAGCTGGTGGGTCTTGGCGTCGACCATGATCGCGCCGCAACCGGCGAAGACGAGCGCGAAGGTGCCAATCGCCTCGGCGACGAGGGCGCGGACGAGCAGTGGCGCCTTGATCAAGAAGGCAGGATTTCGGAGACGAGCTTCTGGACCCGGGCGTCGATGTCGTCGCGGATCCGCCGCACGGTCTCGAGGTCTTGACCGGCCGGGTCGTCGAGCTCCCAGTCCTCGTAGCGCTTGCCGGGGTAGATCGGGCAGGCATCGCCGCAGCCCATCGTGATCACCACATCTGCCGCCTTGACGAACTCGTCGGTGAGCGGCTTCGGGAACTCCTCGCTCAGGTCGACGCCGATCTCGTGCATCGCCTCGACGGCCGCCGGGTTGATCTCCTCCCCCGGTGCCCTGCCCGCCGAGCGGACGCCGATCCGTCCCTCCGAGCGCAGCTTGACCAGCCCTGCCGCCATCTGACTGCGGCCGGCGTTGTGCACGCAGACAAAGAGGACTTCGGGCTGTTCCTTCACGAGCGCTCCTTCCGACTGGGCGAGCGCGCGGAGCCGCTCGCGCGCGAAGCGGTGGGCGAGAACGGGAACGAAGACATTGATACGGGCGCCGCCGAGGAGATCGAGCGACTCGGCGATGTATCGCTCGATCGTCTGGCTTCTCGATATCGATCGTGGTCGATGCGCGGAGTGTTCCAACGACATCGATCCGTGTCAATATCCAGATCGTGAAGACGCTCGCCGTTCTCGCGAACTCGTGCCCGCCGCTCCTGGCGGCACCGCTACCGTCGGACGACGCGGAGACGCTCGCCCGCGCGTTGAAGGTGCTCGCGGACCCGGCGCGCTTGCGCCTCCTCAGCCTGATCCAGTCCCAGCCGGACCACGAGGCCTGCGTCTGCAACTTGACGGAGCCGCTCGGCCTCAGCCAGCCCACGGTCAGCCATCACCTGAAGGTCCTCCTCGAGGCGGGACTCGTAGAGCGGGAACAACGCGGAAGCTGGGCCTACTTCCGCGTCGTGCCCGAACCGCTCGCCGCGCTGCGCGAGCTCCTCTCCTAGCAGCAGCCCGCGTCCTCGGCCGGCTGGATCACCGGCAGGCCGGACCGCTCCGGCTCGCTGGTCTTCACCGCCTTGACGATGGCGCCGTGCATCCCCTGCGCGACCTCGTGCGTGAACTCGACCGAAACGTGCTCGAAGCCTGACGCCTCCAGTCCCGCAATGTACTCCCGCTTCGACAGCGCACCGGCGATACAGCCGACGTACGAGCCGCGCGCGGCACGGTCCTCAGGTGACAAGTGATCCTCCGCGACGACATCCGAGACACCGACACGGCCGCCCGGCTTGAGAACGCGGGCGATCTCAGTCAAGACAGCGGCCTTGTCCACCGAGAGGTTGATCACGCAGTTCGAGATGACGACGTCGACGGAGCTCGCGGGAAGCGGGATCTGCTCGATCACACCTTTCAGAAAGTGGACGTTCGTCACGCCCGCCTCGGCCGCATTCTTCCGGGCAAGCGCCAGCATCTCGTCGGTCATGTCCAGCCCGTAGGCCGTACCGGCCGGCCCCACCCGCTTCGCCGAGAGGATTACGTCGATTCCGCCGCCCGAGCCGAGATCGAGCACCGTCTCACCCTCGTGCAGATCGGCCACCGCCACCGGGTTGCCGCAGCCAAGCGACGCCAGCACGGCGGCGTCGGGAAGCTCGCCGCGCTGTTCGGCGTCGTAGAGCACCTCGCCGAACTTGGTGCTGCCGACCGCGCTCGCCTGCGAGTCGTCGCAGCAGCCGCCGCTCCCACACCCAAAGCCGGCCGAATCGCCGGTCGCGGCCCTCGCGGACTCGGCGTACCGCCGCCGCACCTCCTCGCGCAACTCGTCAGCCGTCGTCGCCATCAGCAACAGGCTCCTTCCAGATCGGCGACAGCCGCGAGCTTCGCCACGGCATCGCGCTTCAACGAGAAATACGCCCACTTGCCGCGCTGCTCGCGGTCGAGCAGGCCGACGTCCACGAGCTTCTTCAGGTGATGCGAGACCGTGGGCTGGGAAACCCCCAACGGCTCGACCAGCTCGCACACGCACACGGGCTCGGAGGTTGTCGCGAGCAGATTCACGATCCGTACCCGCGCGGGATCACCCAACGACTTGAATAGCTCCGCCGTCGCCTCGGCCTCCTCTGTCGAGAGACGCGGAGCCGCCAACGGCGCGCAGCACGCAACCGACTCAATCAAGGCACTCAGTGTTCATCACCGCCTCGCTCACATCGACATGTGTCAATGTATCGACACCCATCGATGCATGTCAAGAGGCGAACGACGCTCGCGCCCTCCAGCGACCGGCCCGGCTCCTCGTGCTCGGCGGCATCGCCTGACACTTCAAAATCGCGACCTGGCTCGACACCCTCCTCCATGGTAAGGAATGCCATGAAGAAGGGCCTCCCGCGGAGTGATGCTCCGCGCGTCCTCGAGAGACGAAGGGAGGCCCGCTTCGATGTTGTACGCCGGTTTGGATCTCAGTCGCAAGCGTCTCGACTTCCACCTGCTCGACGGTGAGGGCGAGACCGTCGATGTCGGCGCTGCGCCGCCGGATGCTGACGGGCTGCGCGGGCTGAGCGAGCGGCTCGGGTGTCACGGTGCGCCGATCCGCGCCGCAATCGAGTCGATGAACGGCGCGCGCTTCGTCCACGACCGCCTGGAGCTCGCGGGCTGGCAGGTCGAGATCGCCGACGCGCAGAAGGTGAAGGGGCTCGCACCGCTCGCGTGCAAGACCGACCGCATCGACGCCTGGGTGCTGGCCGAGCTCGCACGGCGCGACCTGGTGCCGGCGATCTGGCTACCGGATCCGCTCGTGCGCGCGGAGCGCGAGCGCGCGCGCTGGCGTTTGCACCTGGTCCGCCACCGCTCGAGCTTGAAGCAGCGCGTGCACGCGGTCCTGCTCACCCACGGCAAGCCGTGCCCCGTCTCCGACCTGTTCGGTGTCCGCGGCCGCCAGCTGCTCGCGCGACTCGGACTTCCCGAGCCATGGCAGGGCACGATCGAAGCGAGCCTCCGCCTGATCGACGAGCTCGACCGTGAGATCAGCGAGTGCGAGCGCGAGCTGCGCCGGCTCGGCGCCGAGCACCGCTACGTGCCGCTGCTGCTCACGGTGCCGGGCATCAGCTGGGTACTCGCCTACACAATCGCCGCCGAGCTCGGCGACATCGGCCGCTTCCCAACGCCGCGCAAGCTCGCCGGCTACAGCGGCCTCTGCCCCCGCGTCTACCAATCAGGGGAGCGCGACCTGCGCGGCCCGCTCAGCAAACAGGGCCCGCGCTATCTCCGCTGGGCGCTCGTCGAAGCCGCCACCCACGCCTGCACCCACCCGATCTACCGCGAGCGCTATCAGCAAACGAAGGCGCGCATCGGCAAGCAGCGCGGCGCCAAGGTCGCCCAGATCGACCTCGCCCGCCGCCTCGCCGAAGCGATCTGGCACATGCTCAGCCGTGACCAACCCTTCGCTCCCAAAGGCGCCACCGACCCCCTGGCCGCCTGACGGTCCTCAAGGAGCTGCGCCACCGGAGCGAACCCCCAATCGGCCTTGTCCTCCCCAACGAGGAGGCGATAGAGAGATGAGCCCCGCTCACCACATGCCACCGCAACACCCACCATGACTGGGCGATACAAGAACAGCACCCCTTGACCCACGGCCCTTCTTCATAGAGAGGGGGTCGACGGTTCGAGTCC
>JBKPRD010000330.1:0-22905 GCA_046734415.1 Actinomycetota bacterium
ATCCGGTGACTCCTGAACGAAGCGATTTCATCCGCGAGATCGTCGCCGCCGACGTGCGCACGGGCAAGGTCTCGGAGGTCGTGACTCGCTTCCCGCCGGAGCCGAACGGATACCTCCACATCGGCCACCCGAAGGCAATCGCGCTCAACTTCGGGATCGCCCACGAGTTCGGCGGCCGCTGCCACCTGCGCTTCGACGACACCAACCCGATCAAGGAAGAGCAGGAGTACATCGACTCGATCCAGGAGGACATCCGCTGGCTGGGCTTCGACTGGGGCGAGCGTCTCTACTACGCCTCCGACTACTTCCACCAGCTCTACGACTGGGCCGTCCACCTGATCAAGGCCGGCAAGGCCTACGTCGACGACCTCTCCGCCGACGAGATCCGCGAGCACCGCGGCACCCTCACCGAGCCCGGCAAGAACAGCCCGTGGCGCGACCGCTCGGTCGACGAGAACCTCGACCTGTTCGAGCGCATGCGCGCCGGCGAGTTTCCTGACGGCTCCAGAGTGCTCAGGGCCAAGATCGACATGGCCTCGCCCAACATCAACATGCGCGACCCGGTGCTCTACCGGATTCTGCACGCGACCCACCCGCGTACAGGTGACGAGTGGTGCATCTATCCGCTGTACGACTTCGCCCACGGCCAGTCGGACGCCATCGAGGGCATCACCCACTCGCTCTGCACGCTCGAGTTCGAGGACCACCGGCCGCTCTACGACTGGTTGATCGAGAACCTGCCCGTGCCCTCGCGCCCGCACCAGTACGAGTTCGGCCGCCTCAATCTCACGTACACCGTGCTCTCGAAGCGCTTCCTCGGCCGGCTCGTGAGCGAGGGCTACGTGCGGGGCTGGGACGATCCGCGCATGCCCACCGTTTCGGCCCTGCGCCGGCGCGGCTTCCCGCCCGAGGGCATGCGCAACTTCCTCGACGTGGTCGGGGTGGGAGGCAAGGGCCAGGGCGCAGCCGAAATCGAGATGCTCGAGCACGAGGTCCGGGACGTGCTGAACCGGACGACGCTGCGACGCTTCGCCGTCCTGCGCCCGCTCAGGCTCGTGATCGAGAACTACCCCGAGGGGCAGGTCGAGGAGATGGAAGCCGTCAACAACCCGGAGGATCCCTCGGCCGGGACGCGCAAGGTGCCCTTCACGCGGGAGCTCTGGATCGAGCGCGACGACTTTATGGAGGACCCGCCGAGCAAGTTCTTCCGCCTCGCCCCCGGCCGCGAGGTGCGCCTCCGGTACGCCTACTTCGTGACCTGCACCCAGGTGGTGAAGGACGCAAGCGGCGAGATCGTCGAGCTCCGCTGCACCTACGATCCGGAGACGCTCGGCGGCGACGCCCCCGACGGACGCCGGCCCAAGGCGACGCTGCACTGGCTCTCGGCCGAGCAGACCGTGCCCGCCGAGGTGCGTCTCTACGACCGGTTCTTCACCCGGCCCGATCCCGGCGCTGACGGCGACCTCTTCGCCGACATCAACCCCGACTCGGAGGTGGTCATCGAGGAGTGCCTGGCCGAGCCCACGCTCGCGGAGCTGCCGGTTGGTCAGACCGTGCAGTTCGAGCGCGTCGGCTACTTCTGCCCGGATCCCGACTCGACGCCCGAGCGGCTCGTCTTCAACCGCACGCTCGGCCTCAGGGACACATGGGCCAGGCTCGAAGCACAGGGCCAGCGGATCTGACGAACCCCAGGGCGCCGTTGTGCCGGGACGACCTGGAGGTCGGCCCCCTCGAGAGCGACTCTGATCCTGCCAGGAGCCGGTCCTGCGGGCTCGGGACCCGTCGGGCCGACTCATCAGCCGCGCCGCCCGCACACCTCGCGCCGCCTGAGGAAGACGCCGGCGGTGAGACCAGCCGATGCGGCACAACCTGAAACGCGGCATACGTCAGGGCATCAACGATGGAGCTAGCCGGACTCGAACCGGCGCGAGCCGCGCAAGCTGCGCGGACGACAACAGCTCTTGCGCGTCGGGATGACTCAGCTCCTCGATGACTCTCCCGTGGGTCATTTGCGCTCCTCGTCGCGCTCGTCGGTCACGAGTAGTCGCGCATAGTTCGCCATTGAGCGTTGGTATCGCGGCAGGTGCGGCGCGAGCGCTGAGAGCGCGAGCGAGACTGCCTCGCGTTCAAGTCCGACGTCCACCAGTGCCAGGGCGAGAGTTGCGCTCACAGCGTCGTCGAGCTCATCGGACTGGGCTGTGCGCTCGGCTCGGAGGAGCGACACGCTCTCATCAGCGTGTCCGAGGTTGCGCAGCGAGCTCGCCATCTGAATCGTCGCGCGTCGGCGGCGGTACGGGTCGAGGCCGCGAGCGAGTGCCTCTCTGTACAGGGGTACGGCGAGATCGGGATGCCCGGTTGAATCCAAGGCGCATGCTCGCTCGAAGGCCGCGATGGCGCTATCGCGCGGCAGGCTCGCGACCAGCTCTTCGATCCTCGCGAGGAACTCGTCCTCCGTGTAGTTGTCGATCTCCGCCCACAGCTTTAGCGAGCGACGTTCGTAGTCGGCAAAACTCGGCGCCGTTCACGGTCAGGACCGAAGTGTCGCGTGCTGGTTGAGGATGAGCTCAACGGCGTCGGGGTCGTCTGGGGTGATCGTGGGGTGAATTCGACGGCCGACGTCGATGTCGAGTGCGACGCGCTTCTTGCGCCGGTTGAGGTCGAGGCTCCACCAGTGAATGAAGTCTCCCGAGCCCGAGAGCCTCCACCTTCTGATCCGGATCGGGAGGCGCTTGACCGACTTGATCGACGCGTAGGGGATCCGCTTGTCGCCCCAGGGGTAGTAGCGCCTGATCAGGAGGCGGGTCTCATCGCAGGCGATGTTGCCGTCGTCGTAGCGTGGCGGTTCGGTCATCGCGCTCGCTCCGTAATCTCGACGTGGAAGGGTCTGACCTGCTCGTCGATCCAGCCGGTGATTGCAGAAAGCAGCAACGGACTGACCTCTTCCCTCAGGGCTTTGCGATAGGCGCGCGGCCCCCTCGATTCGGGGTCTGGTCGAAGGATGTGACTGATTCCCTCGAGGACGTGTTCGTCGCAGGGCCCTTTGACGAGCGTCCTGATCGTGTCGGCATCCTCGGGCGGGACTTGCATGTCGTGTTCTCCGATCAGCACGAGCAGCGGGACATGGATGAGCTGGAAGACGGGGGCGGGGTCGTAGTCCATGAACTGGCGCAGCCAGCGCGCGTTCACCTTCTTTCCTTGGATACGGATCGCGTTGGCTGACGTCGACCGCAGCCGCGTGAAGGCCTTGCATTGGCTCTTCAGCGGGTCGATTCGGAGGATCCTGAGAAGAGCCTGGGTTACCGGGGGCAGCGTCGGCACGATCTGCGCCGCTTGCCAAGTGAGGATCTCCTCGCCGCGGCGGGCCGGACATGCGATCAGCACCGCACCGGCGATCTTGGCCTCTGCAGCCAGGTGAGCTGCGTGCAGCGCACCTTCGCTGTGACCGAGGGCATAGGTGAGAAGGTCCGGGCAACGGTCGCGAAGCCAGTCGGCGGCGGTGCGGGCGTCGGCGTAGTTCTCGGTCAAGCCGGTCGCGAAGTAGTCGCCTTGGCTTTGGCCGGCGCCGCGCTTGTCGTAGCGCAGAGAAGCGACGCCGTGACCTGCCAGCGCCTGGGCGATTGCCAGGCTGATTCGACTGCGGAACCTGGGGCTGTTGGCGTCGCGATCGAGCGGGCCGGAGCCGGTGAGGATCAGCGCCGCCGCCTTCGCATCCGGCGGGGCGAGGAATGTGCCCGCGAGCACTACGTCGGTGCGTTGGAATCGCACCTCTTCGGCTCTGAGAGTTGTCGACCGATCTCGCTGCTTGACTCCGGCTGCTCTCACTTCCACTAATGATATCATGATTGAGAACAATGAGCAGCGTTGATCTGCTCTTGCATCCGTTGCGGCTACGGATCCTGCAGACGTTCCTCGGCGACCGGACGCTGACCACGTCCGATCTACAGGCGGAACTGACCGACATACCGCCCGCGAGCCTGTACCGGCACGTTGCCAAGCTCGTCGACGGCGGCGTGCTCTCCGTCTTCAGCGAGCGACGGATACGCGGCGCAGTCGAGCGGACATACAAGCTGCGCACAACAGAGGCGACGGTCAAGCCGCGCGAACTAGCGGGCCTGACACCCGACGAGCACCGCGGGATGTTCATGGCCTTCGTCGCGGGCCTCCTGCGCGAATTCGACCGCTACCTCGAGCGAGGCGACGTCGACCTCGTCCGCGACGGTGTCAGCTACCGCCTGACGGGAATGTGGCTCAGCAGCAGCGAAGCCCAGCGACTCGCCCGCGAGCTCAATGACGTCCTGCTCCCGCGCGTCGCGAACACGCCGCGCAGCGGACGGAGGCGATGGTACTTCGGCTCGATAGCCCTGCCGGCACCCGAGTCGCCGCCGGACTGAGCCCTGCGTCGTCGCGCCGTCGATGCCTTGGTTTACAGGTTCGAGTAGAGGGCTGTCGTGCTGAACGCGTCGAAGCGCGTCTTGCAAGCTGCCGCACCGACTTGGGGTGGGTAGCAACCTCCGCGCCGACAGTCAGGCTGCCGGACTCAATGGGCGCCTCGCCGTGCCGCTCCGCCCCTGCTACGCGCGAAGGGACGCACCGAAGCGCGAATGCGCTTGAGTGCTCAGTGCTCTGGCGCAAACTTGCCGCGCCGACTTGGGGTGGGTGCCCGCCCCCACCCATCACTCCACTTCGACAGCCGAACCGACGTTTGGCTTGTTCATGCGGAATCCCCTGCTACGCGGCAGGGAAGCAGCAAGGCGCGGATGCGCCACATGGACCAGAGGCGCTCGTCGTAGCTCGAACGCGATTGAAAGCGGACAAGCCCCGTGTCTTAGCCACGGGCCGACCGCTGGCCCCCGAGCCGTCTGATCGATACCCCTCCCCCTTGCCCAATCACCCGATCAGCTGCCCGGCGGCGGAGACCAGGGTGGGACGAGGCAAGTCCGGTCGCGGTATTGGGGGAAGAGGCGGACCTTGTAGGCGTGAAGGGCGAGGGCGTAGGGATAGAGGTCCTCCGCTTGGGAGGCGGTGGCGCCGAGACGCTGCGCCGCGTCGCGGAAAGCAACCAGCGCTTGGCATTCGACCTTGCCCTCGTCGCGGCGGAAGCGCCAGTGGCGGAGATGGAAGGCTTCATGTGTCAGCACGAGCACGCCAAGCGCCTGCTGCCAGCCTGGGACCGTCGTTGTCCCGACGTTGAGGGCGCCGGCGCAGACGCGGGGTCCGAGGACTGTGTAGTCGTCGCGGAGGTTCGTGTAGGCGGAGCTGAACGATGACGCGAAGTCCGCGCTCCACTCCGTCTCGGACGGGCAACGAATTTCGCCCACCCCGAGCGAGTAGACGTGCGCGACCTCGATCAGACGTGCAGGAACGTCGTACGCCCGCGCCGAAGGCGAGCCGAAGATGACACCGACCAGAGCAAGCGTCACGAGTGCCTTCGCGAATCTCATAACCGTCCCCTTCTCTTGCGGGCCCCTCGATGCGGCCCTTTGAGTAGAAGGACGCGGGCGCGGTTAAGCATCGGTAACGCCCCGCTAAGGCGCCGCTGGCCAGCCCACCGTGATCGCTGTCAACTCGCTTCACAACCTGATCGTGGTCCAGGCGCCAGGTTCGCGGGCCGCGCGGGAGCTCGCGGACTAGAGGCTTCCGACCATTAAGTCGGGTTTCGGCGTGTGGCCGCTCCTGCTACGCGCGAAGGAGAACGTCTGAGCGCCAATGCGCTCCACCGGCTCGGAAGAGGCGGAATCCCGGAGATGTGGGGGTATGGCTACTCCCTGACGGATCGAGGCGCTGGTGTCTCCGACCCGTTGTCCGGATTGGTGCAAAGGGCGTAAACTTCAGCACGTAACGTCTCGCGTCCAGGGGAGGGCTTCATGAGACGTCTGATTCTGTGGGCGCCGGCATTTACTGCGGGCAGCCGTGAAGATGAGCGTCACGCTGATGCCCAATGGCGCGAGCCTGATGGTCACGGACGCGGCTGATCAGGTGGGGATTTCACGGCGCACGGCGGCATCCACTTCGAGCAAGGAGATCTCGACGCTCGAGCCACCGGGCGGATAGCTGCTCGGCTCGCGTGGGCGCGGGCTCGGGACTCCTGGGAAGGAGGTTAGTTCGTAGAGATTGCGCGTCCACAAGGTGGGCAGGCTCAAAACTGCGGCTAGAAAGGGGAGGGCATGAAGCGATTCGTTGGCGCGCTCGCCGTTTTGCTTGCGGCTTGTGCGCTTATTCCTGCCGGATCGTCGGCGGCGGGACCTGCCGCGGTCACGGGCGGCGGCAGAGGCACAGTCGACGGCGTCCAGGCATTCTCGGACTTCGGATTCAGCGTGATCCGCTCGAGCGATGGCGCCGTCCAAGGACACTTCAACTGCCTGATGGCCGGATCGTCGCAATTTCCCGGGTTCACGCTGATGGCCGTGCGCGGTCAGGTAACTAGCGCGACCGTGGGAGCGAGCAGCGCCAGCTTCGACGGGGTCGGCATGTTCCTGGCACCCGGCGTCTTCGACAAGTCCCCGGCCACCTTCCACGTCGAGGTGACCGCGGGCGGACCCGGAGTTGGAACGCTCCACCTGACCCTACTCACGCCGATGTTCTTCGATCTTCCGGTCGAGCACGTTCTGCGTGGGCAGATCAGCATCCACTAAAGGCAAAGAGAAAAGGGAGAGATGATGAGACGCACTACACGACTTTGCGGGCTTGCCGCGGCGTTAACGGTCGGTGCCGTAGTGATGGTTCTTACGACCTTCGCCTCGGCCGCTCCAGGCGGGGCTTCGCACGTTCGCTGGGACATCCAAAGCACCACAGGGATACCCCCGGCGCCCCTGAATCCGGGCGGTCACGCCTCTGCGATGGCTCCCGATGGCGACACGATCACGCTCACAGGATCCGGTCACTTCGTGGCGCCGGCAAGCGGCAAAGGGTCTGGTGGAGTTGACGGCGGAGGCACCTGGAGCACGACCTCCGGCGGGAGCGGCACCTACGAAGTCACGGCGCTGGTCAGCTGGCAGCGCGCCAATGACCAGGCCAATGTGGGCTTCGTCGACAACATCGACGAGGGGACCCGGACGAACGGCACAGCCGTCCTCAAGATCGCGTTCTCGGACGGGAGCAGCGGCGTTCTCACCGTTGGCTGTCACGGCCCTGGGGCGCCGCCCGGAATCATCGAGGGGATCGCGACGACGAAGGGATACAAGACGTACTACGACGTGGAGGAGCCCACCCCAGGCGTGGACGCGAACCGCACGCTCTTCCACGTGCGTTAACACTCAAGGCACTGGAGAACACGAACAGGGCAGCCGACGGGCTGCCCTGTTCGCCAAAAGGGAGTCGTGCCGTCAGGCGAGCGGGACTTCATCCCTGGCGGGCCTCGCCGGCAAGGCCGACTGGGAGCGGCGCGCGACTCCCGCTCGAGGGGGCGGCGCCGGTCCGCCAGCCTGTCGCCCTCAGGCGCCGCGGCCGGCTATTGCTTCTCGTAGCGGTTCAGGCCGCCCTCGGCCTTGTTGAAGTTGATAAGGCCCGGGATCACGAGGTGGATTCCCTCCTCGGCCTGAGCCGGGAGCTGTCCATCCTCGGAGATCACGCAGATGACGGTGAGGATGGCGTCCCGCGGACCCGATGGCGTGCTGATCGAGATCCGCATCTCGACCCGCCCACCGCAGAAGTTGGGCGGCAACACCGCACCGGTTGGCGCCAGACCGCAGCCGTAAGGCTGGAAGCTGATCAGCTCAGTCGCCGTCCAGGTGGTCGAGAAGCTCCCACCGGAGAACATATGGGTGAACGTGCCGCCGCCGCTCACCGACTTCGGATGCACGCCGAAGAAGAAGGGCTGCGTGACCTCGACCGCAGCGTGGTCGCCGTTCGGCGCCTCCGCGATATTCGGAATCGGCGTCACGAGTCGGTAGGTCGCCGACTCGTTGTTCGGTGCGTTCGCGGCCGCAGGCAGCGGCACGCCGAGGACGACGGCGGCAGCCGCGAGCACTAGTGCGAGAATGGATCGTCTCGTCATTGCTCCCCCTTCCGCAGAGACTCGATCCGGCCTGGATTGTGCTCCCGATGCACCATGGTGTCAACCTCGCCGCCCATGACTCTGGTTGCGCCGTGTCGGCGACCGACGACCGGCCTTGCTTTGGCCCGTTTTGTCGCAGAATGCGGGAAAGCCGGCAGCTGTCGCACTCGGGTGGAAGTTCGATGAAGCGACCTGAACGCTTGAATGACCCCGTCGTGACCCCGAGACGACGACCACTGGGTGGGTGGCCCCCAACCCCCCTAAGGGCAGGATCCACCTTCGGCAATCGGCTTGGTCATGCGGAACCCTCTGCTACGCGCGAGGGCGGGGTCAGCGATAGGCGAATGCGTGCCATCCCCACGCGCGAGGCCGGGGTCAGCGATAGGCGAATGCGTGCCATCCCCAGACTAATTGCGCGTGGGAGGAGGGGCTGGTATGCGAGGTCGGAAGCCCGCATGCAGAGCCCGTCGCGCTGTCAGGCTAGTTCGGCCGCCGCGGCGCGGATGCCGTCAGCGACGTCCTTCCAGGCTAGGTCACGGTTCGGCCAGGTCGTGATCGGCTTCGCGTCGCGCGGCAGGGCCTGGATCCCCGGGAGCCTCAGGGTCTCCTGCCAGGTGACCGGTTTGAGGATGATCGGGATGACGCGCGCGCTCCCGGATTCGTGCCGGTTCATTGCCACCTGCAGCTCCTCGGCCCAGATGAAATCGGAGTCGAGGAAATCGGGGCTGACGAGGAGGAGGATGATGTCCGCGGCCTCGAGCTCGTCCCGGATCGCCCGGCGCCACTCCTCGCCTGCCACGATCTTGCGGTCGTGCCAGTCCGTGATCACCTTCTGGCGGCGCAGCAGCGAGAGCTGGGTCTCCAGCCGCTTGCGGTGGGCCTCATCCTTGTGCGAATACGAATAGAAGACGCGCAGTGGGCGGCGCAGCGACGCCTTTGGAGCCTCGACGATCGCCCGCGGCGGCCCGGTCGGCATGTCGGGCGGCGCGGACTTGCGGAGGGTCTCCGCCGCATCCTCGGGCCGAACGCTGTTCAGGTAGATCCCCGCTCCCAGCTCTAGCCCGGCGGGCACCGAGATGCGCGGTAGAACCTCAACGTGCCAGTGGTAGGCGGGATCATCGATGAGCGAGTGGATCCACGCGTTAACTGGCGTTCGCACGTTGTCTCGCGCCGCATAGAGCCTCGCGAGCGCATTGCCCAGAGCGCAGGCGGCGGCCGGAAGCGGCGCGCTCGCGGCGAACGCATCGCTCGAATGCTCCGCCGGGGCGATCATCAGCTCGTACGCGCAGCGGGCCGCACGCGTCGCAAACAGGACCACACCATCCTGCTCAAGAATCCTGCGACCGTCCGCTTCTGCCGCCGCGAGTTCGTCGCACACGGGACAGCGCCCGCGGAAACGTTGTCGCTCCTTCTTCACTTCGGGTGGGATCGCCGGTAGCCAATAGAGCTGCGAGTGCGAATGGCTAAGGGTCATTCCCGCCTCGTAGCCTTCGTTGACAAACAGGTGCAGGTAGCCGCGACCGTCGTCGCGTCCCTTCGCCGCCGCCCACTGCCACGCCTCGGCCACGATGGCAAGTTCGTCAGATCGCAGGTCGGCGAGCGAGTCAAGGTGTTGCGGCGTGTGCACGACCACCTCTTGGTGTAGGAGCGCCCGCCTTAGATTCGGCACGACCCGGACACGCCAGCCCGGCCCGTTCTCCTGCCCGATCGATGGGCGCCCGAGCGCGAACAGCTCGTCCGGCGTGCTGTTCTCGCGGCCCTCGCAGAAAGGGCACGTTTCGATGTCGGTGTCTATCACCCGCGGGAACGGTGCGCGCTCGATGCCCGGCCGGTCGCCACGCCCGGGCGAGAGAAGGAACAGTCGCCCGGAGAGCGGGTCGACCTGGATCTCGCTCGTCACCGCTCCCTACTGTGACGCAAGCACAGACCACCCGCAAACACCACGGGGTCGACCCGCGGCGAGCGGCCGCCCCATCGGGTGGGTGGGTGCCCCACCGTCATCTCCACGTCGACAGCCGAATCGACAATCGGCTTGCTTATGCGGAGCCCTCTGCTACGCGCGAGGGCGGGGTCAACGATAGGCGAATGCGCCGCGATGACGGCCCAGGCCAGCTCGACCGAATACACATGGGGTGGGTGCCCGCCACTACCCGTCACTCCACGTCGAGAGCCGAATCGCCATTCGGCTTGTTCAAGCGGAATCCCCTACTACGCGCGAGGGCGGGTCAGCGATAAGGCGAATGCGTGCCGAAGCTCGTCGGGAAGATGAAGTCCTTCTCCGGCTCCTCCGAGACGGAGGCGTAGGTCTTCTTGATCTCGCTCTTCAGCAGATCGACATCGATCTCGACCTCAACAGCCATCACGCCGCCTCGGTATGTGCAGGGTGGAAGGTCTCACAGATCTCCGTCGTGTCTAAGGGACTGGGGCAGGGTGCAGGACGCCTCGGGACTGCCAGGAGGTTGTGACAACGAAGAGGCCGCTGGCGCCGGTGAGCAGGGCGACGATCAGGATCGCCGTCCGGGCCGAGGTGGCGTCGGCTCCGATTCCGGCGATCAGGGCGCCGAGCACGAAGCCGAAGTCGCGCCAGAAGCGGTAGACGCCGACGACGCGGGCGCGGTCGCGTGGCTGGCTGGCGTCGGAGACGGCGGCGATCAGCGTCGGGTAGACCAGCGCCGTGCCGAGCCCGAGCACGACTGCGGCGACGAGCGAAGGGCTGAAGGCGCCGTCGCCGGCGACCAGCAGGCCGAGCGCGCCGGCTTGGACGAGCATGCCGGCGGCGATCAGCGGCTTGCGACCGGTGTAGTCGGAGAGCCAGCCGGTTGCGAGCTGGCCTGCGCCCCAGACGACCGGGTAGGCGGCGGCGACGATCGCGATCTGCCGCACGCTGGCGCCGTGGGCTGCGAGGTAGAGGGGCGCCAGCCCCCAGGCGAGCGCGTCGTTGAGGTTGTTGACCAACCCCGCCTGGTTGCAGACACGCAGGACCGGGTCACGCAGACTGGCGTGCGTGAAGGCGCTACGCAGACTGTGCGCCGGCACGTCGTCGCCGTGTACGCGTTGCTCAAGAGCGACGTGTGCGCCGGTGTCGCGCACCGCGAACCTGCTGACCAGCAGGCCGACCGCGATGATCAGCGCCGCACCGACCCAGACCACCGTTCGCGGCGCGTAGCTGGCAGCAAGGACGCCGGTCGCGAAGGCAGCGACGGCGACGCCGAGGTAGCCGGCCGCTTCGTTCAGGCCGAGCGCGAGCCCGCGCCGGCGCGGACCGGCCAGGTCGATCTTCATCACCACGGTCATCGACCAAGCGAGCCCCTGGTTGACGCCGAGCAGCAGGTTGGCGGCAACGATGAACCACCAGGACGGTGCGAGACCGATCAGCAGCGGCACCGGCACCGCCACCAGCCAGCCGATCACGAGCAGCCGCTTGCGCCCCATCCGCTCGGCCAGGTCGCCCGCAGCGAGATTCGTCACCGCCTTCGCAGCGCCAAAGGCGACCACAAAGGCGAGGATCGTCGAGGTCGTGCGCAACCCGAAATCCTGCTTACCGATCAGCGGCAGCACGCTTCGCTCCAGTCCGACCATTCCACCGACGAGCGCGTTCAGCCCGACCAGCAGGGCGAACTGGCCGACGTTCGCCCGCAGACCGAGCGCGACGCCGCCGTTCACGCGGGGGCGCCCGCCTTGCCGGAGCGGTTGGCTGCGACGATCCGCTCCTGCCCGACCGGCCGGGAAGGCATGTCTGCGACCAGCGCATCAGCGAAGGCGTCCGGGTCAGCGAGGCCGAGCATCGGGTTGTGGACGCGCTCGAAACCGATCGAGGACACCGGGTTGCCGGAGAGGCCGCGGCCGCAGACCGAGCCGGCGTAGTGGCTCGGGTAGAGGACGACGTAATCCGGGAGCTCGAGCAGCCGCCGGAGGCTCGCGTGCAAAAGGCGCGCCTGCCCGTATGCGTCGCCAGCAATGTGCAGATCCGGCCGTCCGACGTCGCCGATCAGCAGCGAGTCGCCGCTGAACACCAGCCACGGCTCGTCGCTGCCCCGCCGCCGGTCGGCGACGGCGTAGGCGTGGTGGGCGGGTGCGTGCCCGGGCGTCGCGAGCGCGCTGACCAACGTGTTGCCGAGCTCGACGACGTCGCCGTTATCCAACGCGACGTGCTCGAACTCGACGCACGCTCCGGCCGGCAGATACGCGGTCGCACCGGTGCGCTCGACTAGCCCGGGCAGACCGGATACATGGTCGGCCTGGACATGCGTCTCGAATACGGCCACGATCGGCGATCCAATGCCAGCCGCTGCTACCAGATAGTCGTCGACGAGGTCGGCGTGTGGATCGACGACCGCGAGTTTCTTGTGCGTGGTGCACCCGAATAGATAGCTGGCGCAGGAGCTCGCGTCGTTCAGAAACGGTCGAAGGAGCATCCAGTTCCCCTCTCAGCTCGTCGCTTCGATCGGCAGCCCAGCGCGTCGCCACTCCGGGTACCCGACATCCAGCCGGCGCGCCTTAAGACCCCGTTCCCGTAGAAGGTGCACGGCGTCGTCCGCGTACACGCAGTACGGCCCGCGACAGTAGGCAACGATCTCCTTTCGGCGCGGAAGGTCGGGGGCGAGCGAGGCGAGAGCCGTCAGCGGAACAGAGCGGGCGCCGGCGATATGTCCCGCTCGGTACTCAGCCTCGGGGCGCACATCGAGCACAATCACGTCCCCGCGTGCGAGCCGCCGCTCGAGCTCCGCGGCAGTGACCTGCTCGACCCCATCCCGCTCGCCCAGGTACTCGTCCGCAAGGACACTCACCTCAGCGACATGGCCCACCGCGACCTCGCGCACAGCGGCCCAGAGATCTCCCACTCGATCGCTCGAGAGGCGGTAGAAGACCCTCGTGCCCTCGCGGCGCGAGCGCACCAACCCAGCTCTCGCGAGCACTTGCAGATGCTGCGACGTATTCGCGACGCTCTGGGAGATCTCGCCGGCGATCTCGTCCACGGACCGCTCGCCCTGCGCGAGCACATCGACGATCTCCGCCCGACGACCGCTACCGAGCGCCTGCGCAACCGATGCCTGGGCGTCGAACAACGCGGCTTTTGCTGTACTGGTCGCCATAATGTATTCAAACTACCACTTGAATACTTGAATATCAACGAGGGCCTACAGAGAGACGTCAGGTTGAACCGTGATGGGAGTTGTTCAGCCCGGGCGCTACCGTTTCACGCGTGACCCGTACGGGCTCCGAGGCCCTTCATCGCCATGGCGGCTACGTTCACAGCCATCCGTACCATGGCCGTCATCGGCACCTCTTGTGGCCGCGCCACTCGGAGGCCGCTGCTGCGGGCCCACTGAGCGAGCATCAACACGGGGGCCAGGACGGGCACGATCACTCACACGGCCCTTTCGCTGATCCCTCGATCATTCGCTCTCGGGCCGGGATCAAGGCTGTCTCGGTCAGCCTAGTAGTCCTGACGATCACCGCTGCCGCGCAGACCGCGATTTACGTGTTGGTGCTCAGCGTCGCGCTGCTGGCCGATCTGATCCACAACTTCGGCGACGCGATGACCGCAATCCCGCTCGGGCTTGCCTTCTTCCTACGCAGCGCCCGCGGCGAGCGCTGGGCCGGGATCGCCGTGGTCGGGACGATCTTCGTGAGCGCGCTCGTCGCGCTCACCCAGACGATCTTGCGCTTCATCCATCCGCACACGCTCTCCCACCTCTGGTGGCTCGCCGCTGCAGGCTTGATTGGCTTCATCGGCAACGAGATCGCCGCTCAGATTCGGAAACGAGTCGGGCGGCGGCTCGACAGCCCGGCCTTGATCGCCGACGGAAACCACGCTCGCGTTGACGGCTTCGTCAGCCTGGGCGTCATCGCCAGCGCCGCCGTCGTCGCCCTGGGCGTACCCGTCGCCGACCCTATCGTCGGCCTCGGAATCACACTCGTCATCCTTCACATCACCTGGGACGCGTGGAAGACAGTCACCCAACGCACGACGCCACAGCCCGAGTAGCGGCGAGCCGCGTCGCACTTCCTCAAAACACGACACACGTCAGCCTCGCATCAATAGATCAACGGTCGTTAGAATGAAGCATCTCCGATCAGTGTGACCTGCTCTGTCTCGACCTGCCGCTAGCGGAATCGCTGCGCGCTCGACGGCTCGACCTAGACACCGCTGAGCGAGCCGCTGGTCGAGCGCGCGCGCTGGCCGATCCCACGCGCCTTACCCTTGCCGCCGCGTTGCGAGAAGCTGGCGAGTTGTGCGTGTGCGACCTCGCCTGGATCACCGAGCGTTCGCCGAACCTCGTGTCACATCATCTTCGTGCGCTGCGCTCGGCTGGACTTGTCCGCTCACGCCGCGAGAGCAAGATGGTCATGTACGCGCTCACGGGTGACGGTGAGGCGCTCGTCACAAGCGTACTTCCAGCCGATGCGGCCGTCGTTGGCTGAGCAGACCTCGGGCCAACTGCTTCAACTTACGCCGACTACGCGCCGGCTGCCGCTCGCCCCGTCGCCACGACTGACACCGGCAGAGCGTGCCCGCTTCGAGCGCCGAGCGCGCCTGTTGGCGTGGGGCGGAATCGGCTGGCACCTCATCGAGTTCGGGATCGCACTCGGCGCTGGCATCGCAGCAAGCTCCATCGCGCTGATCGGCTTCGGGGCGGACAGCCTGATCGAGGCGTTCGCTGGGTTCGTCGTCATCTGGCTCTTCACCGGACGCCGCCTCCACTCGCCCACTGCCGAGCGCCGGGCACAACAGGTCATCGCCGCGAGCTTCTTCGTTCTCGCCGCGTACGTCGGCGTGGAGGCGATCCGCACCCTCGTGGGTGGCGCGCACCCGGAGGCAAGTTGGGTCGGGATCGGCCTTGCCGCGTTCACCGCGCCGACCATGCCTCTCCTCGCGCGCGCGAAGCGCCAGGTCGGGAGCAAGCTCAACTCATCGGCCACCGTCAAGGAGGGCGCACAGAACATGCTCTGCGCCTACTTGTCCATAGGGCTGCTTGTCGGGCTGCTTCTCAACGCGCTTGTCGGATGGTGGTGGGCTGATCCCGCTGCGGCGCTCCTCATCGCCGCAGTCGCCCTCAAGGAAGGCCGAGAAAGCTGGCGCGGCGAAGGTTGCTGCGACGCCTGCTGATCGCAGAGAACGACAAGCACGCGTTCCTGCAGAAATGGTTTGAGTGAGGATGGTTTGCCCAACGAGCGATCGGAATAGCACTCGACCTCCTTTTGCAGGCGTTTCCGTTGTATTTCTTGCAACGGGCGAATGACCTAACCGGACTCGAACCCGACCCTTTCTTTGCAGGCGCTTCGGTGATGGGCCGTGAAGGATTCGAACCTTCCACCTGGGCATTAAGAGACGCTTCGCGCAGTTTCGGCGAGGTTCGGTAGTGCTGGAACCATGCTGCTTCGCTCTACTCTTGCCCTCCGGTCGTTTCGGCCGGTTTCGGTGGGTTGTGTTGCCCCGATGTTGCCCGGAGTTCAAGCTGCATAACCCATGGGCGAAGCGGGTTGCCAAAGAGATTCGCGGTTTGGCGAAGTGGGCGGAGGAGGCCAGCGTCGATTCCCACGTCCACTGCCGCGGAACCGCAAATCCTTGCGGAGGCATCGCGTCGGATCGTTGCTGGTCGTACGCTTCCGGGGGATGACCGTGTTCGTCGGTCGTGTGGACGAACTCGCTGCGTTGAGCGAAGTAGTGGCCGCGGCTGCAAGTGGTAGTGCCGCCGCTGCCCTGGTCGTGGGCGATCCCGGCAGCGGAAAGAGTCGGCTGCTGGCGGAGGCAGTCGCACGGAGTCGAATGAAGAGCCTGTTCCGGGTCGTGGGGTACGAGCCGGAGTGCGATGTGCCGCTCGCCGCGGCCTCGGACCTGCTGCGTTGTCTCGCCGGCGCAGGTCCGGACGGGAAGCGGCTCGATGGGCTCTTGCTCGGCCGCGCCGACGAGCAGAACTCACCGCTGGAACCTCTTCGCATCTTCGAGGCTGCGCATCGCGCGCTCCGCGCGGCGGGGCCGACGCTCGTCCTGGTCGACGACCTGCAGTGGGTGGACGAGCTCTCTCTGGCGCTCTGCCACTACCTGGTACGCGCGGCCGACGCGCAGTTGGCGCTGATCGCCGCGGGGCGCCCGTCTCCGAACGTCAACTCACTCTCGGACTCGCTCTCCCACGTCCTGGCATCCGAGCGCGTTCGTCAGCTCGAGCTGGGCCCGTTGGCGGGCGATGAAGCGCTCGCGCTCGCGAAGGCGATAGCGCCCGGCGTCGGCGACGAGGCCGCCCGTAGCTTCGCGGCGAAGTCGGGCGGGTGGCCTTTCTGGCTGGAGGCGCTCGCGAGAAGCGATGGATCCGAGATCGATGCCGGCCGGCTGGTCACCGTCCGCCTCCGAGGCGCCGATGCCGACGCGGCCGCGCTGCTCGCGCTGCTCGCGGTCGCCGCGCGCCCGTTGACGCTCGCCGACGTGGCGACGCTCACCGAGTGGGAACTGGCAAGGGCCGAGCACGCTGCGCGCGAGCTCGTGGCGCGCGGCGTCGCCGTGGAATCGGTAGGCATGTTCCGGTTCGCGCACGATCTGATTCGCGCCGCCGCGGCCGCCGAGATCGGGGACGACCGGCGCCGAGAGCTTCACCGGCGCCTCGGTGACTGGCTCGCGCGGATCGCCGGGAATGACGTCCGCCGGCTGCGCGAGGCCGTCGGTCACATCCGGGCGGCTGGTGGTCAGCCCGTCGAGCTTGCTGACCGCCTCGTGCAGTCCTCCCACCGGAGGCTTCTGGGGACCGAAGGGCTTCGTCTCTTTGGGTCGATCGCGGACGAAGCCGATCCGCTGGACGCGGAGACGCTCAGGTTGGACGAGGGGATCGCGACGCTCGCGGCCGAACTCGGCGAGCACGAGCAGGCGCTCGAGCGCTGGTCGCTCGTCGCGGAGCGGGTCGAGCATCCCGAACGGCGCGCTTCGGCGCTCCTCTCGGCCTCGCGGGCCGCGTACGCCCTCGGGCAGGGGCCGGTCGCACGCGGCTTCCTGGAGCAGAGTCGCACGATCAAGACGGCAGACGAGGGTCTCCGGCTCGAGCAGACGGCGCAAGACGCAGCAATCCTCCTCTGGCTCGAGCAGCGAACGGAGGAGGGGCGGGCGGTCGCCCGGGAGGCGGTGGCCGAGGCGATGCGTCTGGCCGATTCGGCCGGAGGCGTGCAGGCGCTGGAGCCGCACATGCGCCGCGTCTATGCCGACCTGCTTCGGCTCGACTACGAGGCGGCGGTGATGGAAGGCAGCCCGGCTGAAATCCTGCGCACTGCGGAGGCACGCGAAGCCGCCGCTCGGCACGTCGACCTCGAGTCGTTTCTGAGTGCGTCGCTCGCAGTCTGCTCTGCGCTTCGCCAGAACGGCCGCGTCGCAGAGGCGATTGCGCGCGGTGGTCGTGTCTGGAGCGAAGCCCAGCGGCACGTGTTCCCGCGTTTGCTGGTCGACGCCGGCTTCTGGCACTCGCGTGCGCTCGGGTGGCACGGTGACCTCGTCGATGCGGAGCGCATCGTTCAGGAGGCGGCGGAAGTCGCGGCCCGCGCCGGCGACGTCCCCCGCGCGCGGCATCGCGTCCTTCGGCAGGTGTGTGCGATCGGGCTGGAGCGCGGACGGCCACGGGACGAGCTGCGCCGGCTCGAGGCGACGGAGGAGCCGAACGAGCACCAGCGGATCATGCTCCACGGCGACCTCGCTCTTTGGCACGGCCGGCTGGAGGGGCCGGACGCCGAGCCGGCAGTGCTCGACCAGATCGCAAAGGGGAAGTCTTGCGCGGAACGCGTCGGGTGCAAGCGATGCCTCGGCGAGCTGCTGCTCTTCTCGGCCGAGGCGCTTGCCCGGATCGGTCGTGTGCGGGACGCGCACGACACTCTGGCTCGCTGGGACGAGGTGGGGGCGCACGACGTACTGGACGAAACGCTCCGACTGCATGCGGGGGCGCTCGCCGAAAGGAAGCCCTCGAGCCGCACGGTCAGGCTCGAGGCGGCGCTGGCGTCTGCGGAGACCTTCGAATTCGGGCTGCCGTCACTCTGGATCCGGCTCGACCTCGGCCGCTCGCTCGCGGCGATGGGTGACGGGCGGGCCGTCGCCCAGCTGGAGGCGCTCGCGGCGCTCGCCTCCGAGCGGGGCGCGCTGACGGTCCTCGAGCTGGCCGAGCGCGAGCTGCGCTCCCTCGGGGTGAGGACCTGGCGCCGGGGCGCGGCCGCGGAGGATCTCACCGATCGCGAGCGCGAGATCGCGCTCCTGATCGCTCGCGGAGCGAGCAACCCGGAGATCGCGCAGCAGCTCTTCCTGTCCCGGAAGACGATCGAGCGGCACGTCTCCAACGTGCTGAGGAAGGTCGGCGCGCGCAACCGAGCCGAACTCGCGGCGAGGGTGGCGGAGCTCGAGGTCGAGGGAGTTCACCGATGATCGGGAGGGCCGCCAGGGCCTAGCGTCATCGCCACTGAACCGCACGCGAGAGAGGAGCGGCAGGTGGCGATGATCATGATGCTCTTTCCGGTCTCGGACGACGGGCCGAGACTCGAGCCGGCGGCGCTCGAAGCGCTCGCTCGCCTGGGCGTCACGAGTGTCGCTCTCCTCCGCGACAGCACGGTGACAGGTCTCGTGCTCGAGGGCTGGACGTTCGACCCCGTCGACGCGCCGCGGGCTGCTCGAGCCATCAAGGGCACGCGCGAGCCCATCCGGACACTTCAGCCGCTCGTGCACTTGGCCATCCCGACTGCCGCTGCGCTGCGGGTCGAGAACGGGGAACAGATCGCCACGGGGCGATCGTGACGAAGGAGGAACCGATGTTCAGCAGCAACACCCTCAGGCGTTTGCCGGTCGCCCTCGCGCTGGCCGGCGCGGCATGCGCCTTCACCGTCCCGCAGGCCCTCGCGGGCGGCACCTCGACGGCCAACCGGCCGCAGCCGCCCCACAGCCTGTCGCCCGTCGAGCGGAGCATCCTCCAGGACAAAGCCCGCGAGCGGAGCATCCTCCAGAAGAAAGCCCTCAAGGGGGACACAAGCCTCTTTGGCACGGGCAGCGTCCCGGCGCGGTCGTCGGTTCCCGACGTCTTCGAGCGGTATGCGGCCGAGCATCCGCTCGGTCGCGGCGTCTCGCGGCCGCCCGATGTCCAGGACAGGGCCGCGGCGCTGGCCACCGGTCACGACGTCTCGCGGCCGCCCGACGTGCAGGACACCGCCGCGGCGATTCTGGAGACCCCGACGGCGGTCTCGCACCCCGAGAGCTTCGACTGGAACGACTGGGCAATCGGGATCGGAACTGGGCTGGGGCTGGCACTGATTCTCGGTTGCGGGCTGCTGATGGCGCGGCAGCTACGGCACCGGGGCATCCAGACTGCCTGACTCTCCCCTCCACGAGGCAGACCGAGCGGGCCCGACCGGCCCGCTCGGCCGCCCTTTCAGATCACCACTCCCGACGCGAACGAGGCATCCGAGGAAATGGCTTGCTTGCAGGCGTTTCTACGATGGGCCGTGAAGCCCGCACTGGCGCGTCGGCGAGCGCCCGTGTGACTGCACGGGCGCCCGCGTCGCGCCGCGCTCAGTGCTTCAGGACGTCGGCGAACCTCTGCAGGTAGAGCGGCCACCCGCCGGCGCCGGCGACGCCTTCGCGCTCGCCTTCCCAGCCCTCGCCGTGACGCTCGAGGTTGCGGTGCTCGAGCTCCACCCGCGTCCGCTCCGCCCCCTCGGGGATGAAGCTCACCTCCCACTCGCTCGTCTTCTTGGGATCGCTCTCGAGCTGCCACTGGGGGCTGATGTCCCAGCTGAGCACGACTCGGTTCGGCGGCTCGTAGGCGAGCACGCGCGCCCAGCGGCACTCGCTCCCGTCCACGCCCCGGTCGTACAGGTGACCGCCCACGCGCGGCTCGAACACCGTCTCGGCGATCTCGACGGCGAGCAGGTTGTGCTCGGGTGGCTTGAAGCTGCCGAAACCCTCGGTGAAGACCGAGAACGCACGCTCGAGCGGGGCATCGACGACGACCTGTGCCCGAACGGCTGTGTCTTGTGCCTGGGTACTCATAAGACCTCCTCCTCTCGTTGCTCGACGGCTTCCTTGTAGGCCGCCAAGGCTCTGCTCCAGAACTGGTCGAGGTAGGCGCGCAGATCGCGAACCCCGTCCGGGTCGAGCTGGTAGATGCGGCGGGCGCCCGCCGGCCGGTCGATCACCAGCCCCGTGTCCTTCAGCACCTTCAGGTGCTGCGAGACGGCCGGCCGGCTGACCGGCAGCTCACGGGCGAGCTCGCCGACCGCCTGCGGCCGCTCAGCGAGGCGCTCGAAGATCGCCCGCCTCGTCGGATCACCGAGCGCACCAAGCCCGTTCGTCTGGTTAGTCATGACTTACGGTAAGTCTAAACTTACCGCTCTCCGATGTCAAGACAGTACGCTCCGCCGCGAGGCCGCAGGCTGCGCGGGAAGCCGAGGAGCTCCTGGCCCGCGGCTCATCAGAGACTGCAGCTCTGCTCCTGATTCAGCGTCCCACGGATCGCCGACGCTTTCATCCCCATCGACGAACATTGCCGCGTCCCGGACGTTCCCCACGTTTTCGCCGCCGGCGACATCACGAGCTAAGCAGGGCGGCATCGCGGCGCAACAGGCCGAGACGGTGGCGCAGGCGATCGCCGCCGAGGTCGGCGCCGAGCTCACGCCACAGCCGTTCCGTCCGGTGCTGCGAGGGCTCCTCCTCACGGGCCGCGAGCCGCGGTACCTGCGCCGACAGCTGACGAGCTCTGGCGAGGACGTCTCCCTTTCGAGGATCAACCCGCTCTGGTGGCCTCCCGCGAAGGTCGTTGGCCACTACCTCGCCCCGTTTCTCGGCGCGCTGGCCGGGACCGAGGTGCCCAACGACCCCCCGCCGCCTCCCGAGGCAATCCCGGTGAACGTCGAGCTCGACGCCGACGGTAATGGGGGCGGCGCTAACGCCCACTGAGGTTGCTTCAGTTCGCTACGGGGCACAGACGGACTTGTTGGCGCCCGGGATGACGGGCGGGAGATTGTCGTTGAAGTAGAAGGTTGTGCCTGTTGGCGGCAGTGTGAAGCAGTCGGTTTGGAGAATGAGCACCTTGCTGTTGAAGTCGGTGGCGTGTTTGCCCACTGGCACGACCAGACTGCGGTGCCGAGCGAGAACGTGCCACCCAGCGTGATTGTCCCACCGAACGACTCGCAGTCGAGCTGCGCCTGGGATTTCGCCGGAGCGTTCCGCCGTGCGCGGCATAGGAGACGCACGCGCTGGTGTTCTTGAACGACGTGCCGTCGGAACGAACGAAGTTCTTGTAGCCCCGTGCTGACAGGCAATGGCGGCCGCGGAGCTGCCGCCCTTCCCTTGCCGTGCCCGTGACCAGCGATCGCGGTCGAAACGCCGACCGTCAGCGCAAGTGCCGTTCACGCGCACCCTCGCCGAGTATCGGCTCGTCTTCGTCGCCTTCCTCTTCGCAGAGCACCGCGGCCCCGCGCCGCCGCACAAGCAGCCCGACCGCCAGTGTCGGTCAGGTCGGCGACGTTGCGTTCCGGTGCAGCAGCTCATCGACGTCGGCCTTCGTGGCGCCCCATGCCGAGGAGCGCGTGCACTGTGCCGCACCGACGGCCGCTGCGTAGCCGAGCGCGGCTTCGAGGTCGGCCGCATCGAGCCCCCGCAGCGTGCGCTTGTCTAACTGGCCGTGACGTCGCAGCCAGGCGAGCAGGCCGGCGCCGAAGGCGTCCCCCGCGCCGATCGTGTCGACGACCGTAACGTCTACCGCCCGAACCCTTGCAGAGACCGAGCCTGTCCAAGCCTCGGCTCCTCGTTCTCCATACGTCAAGACGACACAACCCGCGCCCATGTCGAGGAATCGCTCGACGTCCTCGAGAGCGTCGGCGTCGGGATAGAGCCAGGCGAGGTCGGAGTCGCTCAGCTTGATGAGATCGGCGACCGCGATGAGCCGTTCGAGCCGTTGCATGTAGACAGAGCGATCCGCGATCAGCGTCGGCCGCACATTCGGATCGAGAATGAACACGCGGTTCTGTGCTTCGTCCTCTGCGAACGCCGCCACAGCCGCACCAGGAGGGTCGGTGGTCAGCGCAAGCGTTCCAATGTGGACCGCTGTGACTCCATCCAACGAGTCCACTGAGAGGTGTCTTCCAAGCGCCTCGTGGGCCGTCCCGGCGAGGTAAAAGCTGTACGACGGCTCGATCCCTCCCGCCTCGACGATCGCAAGCGGTGTGGGCGCGTCGACCCGCGCGGTGCGGCTTGTCTCGACGCCGGCCGAGACCAAGGCCGCCATGAGACGCTCTCCGAGCCGGTCGCGCGAGACCGCGCCCAGATAGCACACCCGGATGCCGAGCCGGGCGAGCGCGACCGAGGTGTTGAATGGACCGCCGCCGGGGAACAGACGGAACCCGTCGCCGTCGATGTGCGCGTCGAACAGGGATTCGCCGACGACTGCGATCACGCTGCCCCGCTTTCATACTTCGTACCCACTGCCTGTGCATCGGTGTCGTGGAGAGCGTGGCGCAGGCTGTCGACGACCTCGTCCATCCAGGCCCGAGCCGGCTCCCACGTCTGCCAGAGAACGCTCGATGCGTGGGTGTGACCGAGGAAGCGACGCAGTGTCGTCGTCACGCCTGCGTCCTCTAGCCGCCGAGCGTATGCCTCGCCGCTGTCTCTGAGGACGTCGTATTCCGCGACCAGAACGTGTGCGGGAGCGATCCCTCCGAGATCGGGCGCGACCAGCGGCGATGCATAGGGTGCTGACCCGTCGGCCGGGTCGGCCAGGTAGGCGTCGGTGAAAGTCCTCATCTCGACGCGATCGAGCCCGTAGCCTTCGCCGAAGAGGGCGACCGATTGGTAGTCGTCCGCAGTCTCACTCATGTCCGTGACGGGCACCTCGAGAAGCTGGAGCCTCGGCGCCGGCCCGTTGCGGTCGCGCGCCATCAGGGCGACCACGGCGGCGAGA
>JBKPRD010000331.1:0-13258 GCA_046734415.1 Actinomycetota bacterium
GATCGCGCTCAACCTCGGGTGGCTCGCGCAACCGGTGCCGGAGAAACTCGGCGAGCGTGAGCAGACGCGGCAGAGCGATCTCGGCCGGCTCGTCCGGCTGGCGGAGGAGATCGGCGGAACCGGGGCGGAGTTCCGCGCCGAACTGGAACGGCGCTTCGGCGGCGGCGGCGAGGCCCGCCGCGGCGTGCACCTGCTCACCTACCACGGCGCGAAGGGGCTCGAGTTCGAGGTCGTGCTCCTGCCCCGCCTCGAGGAGAAGGAGCTGCCGACGAAGCTCGCGCGCACGCCGGCCGAGATCGCCGAGGAACGGCGTCTCCTGTACGTCGGCATGACCAGGGCGAAGCGCGGCCTGGCGATCACCTGGGTGGGGAAGCCCAGCCGCTTCCTGGCCGAGCTGGCGCCCGAGGCCGCCGTCGCCGAGCCGCCGGCGGGTTTCGAGGCTCTGAAGGCGTGGCGCCTCGAACGCGCCCGCCGGGACGAGGTCCCCGCGTACCTCGTGTTCCACAACTCGACGCTGGCGGAGATCGCCGGCCGCCGGCCGCGGAGCCTCGCGGAGCTGGCGGCCGTCCCCGGGGTCGGGCCCGCGAAGCTCGACCGCTACGGCGAGGAGGTGCTAGCCGCGCTCGCCGAGCAGGAGGTCGAGGAGCAGGTTCGGGTCGCGTCGTAGGCGCTCGCCGCGCGGCGGGAGCGCGTCGAGGTCGAGCTGGGCGAGGTCGCGGAGCTGCACAAGGCGGCCGTCCCGGATCAGCCGCTCGTCGACCGCACCGAGGCGCCCCGAGAACGTCGTGAACACGGGCGTCCCGAGCGCGACCGCCTCGCGGTTCATCGTCCCGCCCGCCGAGACGACGGCGTCTGCGGCCGCGATCAGACTCTGCGCATCGACTGCGCGATCCGGGACGACGAGCGAGGGCAGCCCGAGAGTCCGGATCCGCTCGCGCTGCTCGTCGGTGCGCGGCAGGACTACGACGTGCGCGCGCTCGTCTCGGCCGAGTCGCTCGAGCACCGAGCCGAAGAGCGGATTGCTGTGCCGGTGGTAGAGCGAGACCTCGGGCGGCGTGCGCACGATCACGAGCCTCCGCCCCTCGGGCACATCGACTGGCCCGGGCTCGAAGTCGGCCAGGTAGTACTCCTCCTTCAGCCCGGTATAGCGGTGGAGCTTCGGCGGCCGCGCGCCGTAGTGGGCGAGCCGTTCCGCCGGGATCGCCTCGGGGACAACGACCCGCGTCGCGGCGCGGCAGCCGAGCTGGTGCTGGAGCCAGGCGAACTCGTAGTCGAAGGTCGTCGCGCTCGGCGTCCCGAGCGAGCGCGCCGTGAGCGTCAGGTCGTGGGAGCCGTGTGCGAGGGCGAGGTCGAAGTGGCGCGGCTTCGCCCACCGCCGCAGCGCCGGGAGCCGTCCGGCTTCGCCGAGCGCCTTGCCCAGCGCCGAGCCGCCGCCGTGCCGTCCGATGGGCGTCGCGTCGATCCCGTGCCGCTCGAGCAGCTGCAGCGTCTGCGCGTACTCGCGCGCCGTGACCTCGACCTCGTGTCCACGCTCCCGGAGCAGCCGGATCAGCGGCCGGAAGACGAGCACGTGGGGCGAGTTCGTCAGGTCGACCCAGACGCGCATCAGTCGCGACGGTGCGGAGGGAGCTCGATGGCGCGCTCGAACGCCCTCCGATCGTGGACGGGCTCGCCATGCGAGACGATCAGGCGCTCGAATGGCAGCTCGAGCATCTTCCGGAGCGCGGGCACGACGCGCTCCTGGTGCCACGGCATCCACCACCCGACGCGTAGCTCGCCTTCAGGAGCGGTCAACGCGTCGGCGAAGACAATCGTGCGTTGCTCGGGAAGCCAGAGGGGCGTCTCGTATCGCCCGCGCCCGTCGTAGAGGGCAATGAGCCCGCCCGGCAGCTCGGCGGTCGGGTAGAGCCACTCCAGCTCGGTCTCGGGGACGTCACCGCGGTGGAAGAGGTCCGGGCCGAACGCCCGCGTGCCGTAGCGGCGTGCGAAGAAGTCGACGTCGCGGACGTGGTCCGGCTTCAAGACGGCAAGGAACGTCGGCGGACGCGCGTCGATCCTTGCCCAGAACTTCGGCGCGTCGTCTCGTGGTGCGAGCGGATCGAGCAACGCCACCTCGCCGCGGGACTCGACGCAGGTCGAGGCGACGCGCGGGCCCCAGTCGAGCCCGGGTCTCCAGTCAGGATGGTCGGTCAGCCAGACCCACAGGCCCGGCGCGACGTCTCGCAGCTCGACCGGCATGCCGGCAATTGTCGCATTGCGCGTCGATAAGATTCTCTTATGGACACGCGGCAGCTGGCGGCGTTCTGCGAGGTGGTCGAGCGACGGTCGTTCTCGGACGCGGCTATGCGGCTGGGCGTGACGCAGCCCGCGGTCAGCCAGCAGGTGCGCGCGCTCGAGCAGCGGCTGGGGACGCAGCTGCTCGACAGGTCGGGCCGCCGCGTCGAGCCGACCGAGGCCGGCCTCCGGCTCTACCGGGGCGCCCAGCGTCTGCTCGCCCTCGAGGAGCAGCTGCTCGAGGAGCTCGGCGAGCCCGAGGGGCCGCTGCACGGCAGGCTCGAGATCGGCGCGTCGACCGGGCCGGCGGCGATCGTCCTCCCGCTCCTCCTCTGCGAGTTCCAGCGCGGGAATCCCGAGCTGCGGGTCGAGCTCTCGGTCTCCGACACGCAGTCCGTGGTCGAGCTCGTCGCCGACCGGCGGCTCGAGCTCGGGATCGTCGGCGCGGCGCGGCGGCACCGTTCGGTTGCTTTCGAGCCGTTCTTCCGCGATGAAGTGATCCTCGTCTGCCCACCCGGTCACCGGTTCGCGGGGAAGACGGTAAAGCTCGACGAGCTCGCCGACGGCCCGCTGATCCTGATGCAGCAGGGGGCAGGCGTCCGCCAGATGGTCGAGGACGAGCTGCGCAAGAGCGGTCGTAGGCTCCGTGACCTCGAGGCGCCGCTCGAGCTCGGGCTGCAGGAGTCGGTGCGCAGCGCGGTGCAGGCGGGCTACGGCGTCTCCTTCATCTCGCGACGCGCGGTGGAGAACGACCTGGCGGCAGGCACGCTTGCCGCGGCGCGGGTTCGGGGCCTCGATCTGGCGCGCGAGATCTGGATTGCCCGTGCCGCCGGTCGCGCCGGCAGCGCCGCCGCCCAGGCCTTCCTCGCCTTCGCCCGCGATCAGCTGACGAAGTGATCGTCCGCTGGGGCCTCGAGGAGCTCCCCGGTGTGCTCGAGGACGTCGGCGTCGACCGCCCGCTGCTCGTGGCGAGCGTCCGCTGGGACCCGCTCGCGATCCCGGCGGCGGACCGCTGGAGCGAGATCCCGTCCGACCGGATCGCGGTGCCGCCCGAGGTGGACGGGATCCTCGCGATCGGCGGCGGCAGCGCGATCGACACGGCGAAGGCGGCCTCGGCCGAGTCCGGGCTGCCGCTCGTCTCCGTGCCGACGACCTACTCCGGCGCCGAGTGGACGACCTTCTTCGGCGTGCGCACCCGAGAGCGGCGGCAGGTCGGCGGCGGTTCGGGCGCACGACTCGCCGGGATCGTGTACGAGCCGGAGCTGACGCTCGACCTGCCGAAGGACGCGAGCGGCGGGACGGCGCTGAACGCGCTCGCGCACTGCGTCGAGGCGCTGTATCCCGGAGAGCTCGAGGTCGCCCGCCGCGGCGCGGCGGCGATCGATGAGTGGCTGCCTCGCGTGCTCGAGGACGCGCACGACCTGGAGGCGCGTCGGCGGCTCCTCGAGGGAGCGAGCGACGCGGGGCAGGCGCTGGCCGAGCGCGGTCTCTACCTCGCACACGCGATGGCCCAGGCAGTCGGCGGGCGCTACGGGATCGCGCACGGCGCGGCGAACGCCCTCTGCCTGCCGCCGGCGATGCGGTTCAACGCGCCGGTCGCGCCGTGGGCGATGACGGCGGTGTCGGTGGAGCGGGTCGAGGAGCTCGCACGGCTGGCCGGGTTCGAGCGGCTCCGCGACCTCGGAGTTCCGGAGGACGAGCTCGACGACGTCGCCGCGGCCGCAGCCGGGCGCCCGGGCGTGCGTGCCAACCCGCGCCCCGCGAGCGCGGAGGAGATCGCCGACCTTTTCCGGTCGATCTGGTAGCCCCGGTAAGGTTCAGCGCCGACAGGGATCTGGCAGGCCTCAAACCACTGCAGACCACTGCCCCTCAGCCGATGCCCGAGCCAGAGACCTCAGAGCCCACGCGTACCCGCCTGCCCGCGCGCTACGTCTATCCCGCCGCGCTGATCATCTTCGGCTTCGCCGTCGTGCTTGCGATCTTCCGGGTCGGCGAGAAGGCCGGCCGCCTGTCGGACTGGCAGGCGCTCGTGCTCGGGATCACGCAGGGCGCGACCGAGTTGCTTCCGATCTCCTCCTCGGGGCACCTGATCCTCGTCCCGTGGATCGCCGACTGGCATTACCTCGAGTCGCACCAGTCATTCAACAAGACCTTCGACGTAGCGCTCCATCTCGGGACGCTCGTCGCCGTTGTCGTCTACTTCTGGTCGGACATCGTCCGCTACGTCGTCGCGTGGTTCGGGACGCTCAAGCGCCGGGCGATCCGGACGCCGGACGAGCGCATCGCGTGGGCCGTCGCCGCTGCGACCATCCCCGCCGCGATCGCCGGCGCCGCCGGCGAGGAGTTCATCGAGAAGAAGCTCGGCGAGCCGTGGCAGATCGCGATCACCCTCTCCGTGTTCGCCATGCTGCTCTGGTTCGCCGACCGGCTCCCCGAGCGGCGCGGCCTCGAGGACGTTGGCGTCCGCAACGGCTTTCTGATCGGGCTTGCGCAGGTACTGGCGCTGATCCCGGGCGTCTCACGCTCGGGGATCACGATCACCGCGGGACGCGCGTACCGGCTCGATCGCGACTCGGCGGCGCGCTTCTCGTTTCTGCTGCTCGTCCCGGTGGTGCTGGGCGCGGTGATCTACAAGGGTGTCAAGCACGTGCTGCTCGAGTCGCTGCCCGCGGGGTCTGCCGGTCCGTTCATCGTCGGCACGCTCGCCGCAATGGCGGTCGGCCTCGTCGTTATCGACGTCCTGCTCGGTTACGTCCGCCGTCATACGTACGGGCTGTTCGTGATCTACCGCCTGGTGCTCGCGGCGATCATCGTGATCGTGATCCTGTCGGGCGCGCGGGACGCAACATTCTGATTCCTAATTCCTCGCATTAGTTCTCTGTTACCCTTCGCCGATGGCCGAGAGCCGCTCTTTCGACGTCCTCGTGGTCGGGAGCGGAGCCTCCGGGCTCGCCGCCGCGGTCTCGGCGGAGCGTTCCGGCGCTCGCGTCGCGGTCGCGACCAAGGGCTCGCTCCAGTCGTGCAACTCGGCCAAGGCGCAGGGAGGGATCCAGGCGTCGTTCGGCGAGGACGATTCGCCGGAGATCCACGGGGAGGACATCTGGAAGAGCTCGCACGAGACCGCCGACATGCGGCTCGTCGAGGTGCTGACCGGCGACGCGCAGTCCGCGATCCACTGGCTCGAGGAGCTCGGGGTCGAATTCACGCGCGAGAACGGCGGCTACCGGATCGCCAGGTGCGGCGGCGCGTCGCGGAAGCGGCTGCTCCAGGTGGGTGACCGCACCGGGCACGCGATCACGACGGCGCTGCGGCAGACGTGGGAGGCAGGCGGCGGCGCCTCATTCGCGAAGAGCCCGTTGTCCGACCTCGAGCGCCGGGAGACCGGGTGGCTCGCGCGCTGCGGCGAGGATGAGATCGAGGCCAGCGCGGTCGTCCTCGCGGCCGGCGGGCGCTGCTACCGCGAGGCGGAGGAGCGCGGCGAGCTCTCGACGAATCATCCCGGCGCGACCGGGGAGGTCACACGGATGGCATTGGCGCTCGGCGCGGAGGCGCGCGATCTCGACGCGCTGCAATACCACCCGAACGGCGGGGCGTGGCCCCCGAACATGCAGGGCTACTCGATCCCGGAAACGACGCGCGCGTACGGCGCCGTCCTCCTGAACGCGGACGGGGAGGAGTTCACCGACTCGCTCGGCCCGCGCGACGCGGTCTCGCAGGCGATCTTCGAGGAGGTCGAGAAGGGGAAGGGCGTGCAGACGCCGGACGGGCGGCCGGCGGTGCTGCTCGACACGACGAGGATCCCGGAGGCCGACGCCGAGGTCTCGCTGCCCTACATGCTGAGGCGTTACCGGGCGGCGGGAATCGACCCCCTGAGCGAGCCGATCTACACGTACCCTGTGCTCCACTACCAGAACGGCGGTCTCGTCATCGACACGGACGGCGAGACGACCCTCGAAGGCCTCTTCGCCTGCGGCGAGATCGCAGGCGGGACGCACGGGCGCAACCGGATGATGGGCAACTCGCTGCTCGAGTGCTGCGTCTTCGGGCGGCGTGCGGGAACGGCCGCGGCGGAAAGGGCGAGGTGAGCACGACCATCGACACGGATCTGTACGGCGCCGTCGAGGACGCGGCCGCGCACCTGTACGTCTGGGCGCTGAAGGACATCCCGCAGGACCTGCGGGACGCGTTGGTCGACGCCGCCGCCCGTGAGACCTCGGTGCCGGGGCAGCGCGTCCTGCAGACGATCCTGAAGAACGTCGAGGTCGCCGACTCGGAGCGCAACCTCGTCTGCCAGGACACGGGCATCGCCGTCTACACCTGCCGCGTCGGTGAGCGCTTCCCGCTTCACCCGGTGCGGATCTACGCTGCGCTCAAGGCCGGGACCGAGCGGGCGACTGTCGAGCATCCGCTGCGCTCGAACGCGGTGCACACGATCACGCGCGAGAACACGGGGCCGAACACCGGCTACCGGCTGCCGATCGTGCACTGGGAGTTCGTCGCCGACTGGGACGGGCTGGACGTCAAGTGCGTGCCGAAGGGCTCCGGCTCCGAGAACATGAGCTTCCTGAAGATGTGCGTCCCGGCCGACGGGGTGAAGGGGATCAAGCAGTTCGTGCTCGAGTCGATCGTCGGTGCGGGCGGCAAGCCCTGTCCTCCCGGGATCGTCGGCGTCGGCATCGGCGGCTCGGCCGACTACGCCATGTATCTGGCGAAGGAAGCGATTGCTCGTCCGATCGGAACGCGTAATCCGGATCCTGTGGTTGCTGAGTTGGAAGACGAACTCTTCCAACTGCTCAACGAGACCGGGGTCGGGCCGATGGGCCTCGGCGGGGACGTCACCGTCCTCAACTGCCACATCGAGCACGCCGACACCCACATGACGCTCAACCCGGTGGCGGTCAACTACCAGTGCTGGGCCGCCCGCCGCGCGACCGCACACATCGCTGCCGACGGAACCGTCGACTTCGATCGGGAGGCCTGAGCGTTGGCCGGCCGCCTGTGGACGAATCGTCACGCAGATGTTCCAACCCCGGTCTCAGAGACTGGGTTCAAAACGTCACGAGGAAAGGCACGGCTCTGATGGCCACGCACGAAGTGAGCTTCCCGATTCAGGACGAGGCCGAGATCCTCAAGCTCCGCGCGGGAGACGAGGTCGTCGTCCAGGGCCACATCATCGGGATCCGCGACCGGACGCAGATCCGGATCTTCGACCAGGGCGTCGAGCCGCCGATGGATTTGCGCGGGGCCTTCCTGCTCCACACCGCGCCGAACGTGCGCAAGGTCGGAACCGATTCGCAGGGGAGGGGCAAGTACGAGAAGCTCTGCATCGGGACGACGACCAGCGCGCGGATGGTGCGCTTCACCGACCCGCTCGGCGCGCAGTACGGCGTCCGCGCGATCTGCGGGAAGGGCGGCTTTCCGGACGAGGCGATCGAGCCGATGCGCAGGCACGGGATGGTCTACTTCGCGATCGTCGGCGGCGCGGCCGCGCTCGAGACGACCCAGATCGAGGAGATCGAGGAGGTCGCCTGGGAGGAGCTGATGCCCGAGTGCCTGTGGAAGTTCCGCGTCAGGGACTTCGGCCCGCTCACCGTCGGCATCGACGCGCACGGCAACTCGCTCTACCACGACGTCCAGGCGAAGGCGCAGGAGAAGCTGAAGGAGCTCTATGCCCGCCTCTAGCGCCGGCCTCGACCTCGGGCTGAAGCGCGACGGCGGCATCACGCACGTGCTCGACAAAGGTCTCGGCACGCGCGCCTGGGAGGACGTCCTCGAAAGCGCCGGCGACTACATCGACATCGTCAAGCTCGGCTGGGGCACCTCGTACGTGACCGGCAACCTCGGGCGGAAGCTCGAGGTGCTGAAGGGCAAGCCCGTCGTGATCGGCGGCACCTTCTTCGAGGTCGTCTTCGCGAAGGACGCGCTCGACGACTACAAGCGGTGGCTCACCGACCTCGGGCTCACCCACGTGGAGATCTCCGACGGCACGATCGACATCCCTCGCGAGCGAAAGCTGGAGCTGATCGCCGACTTCGCACGCGACTTCACCGTCCTCTCCGAGGTCGGGTCGAAGGACTCGGAGGTCGTGTTCGCGCCGTACCAGTGGGTGCAGTGGCTGAAGGAGGAGAAGGACGCGGGCGCCTGGAAGGTGATCACCGAGGCGCGCGAGGGCGGCAGCGCCGGCATTTTCCGCAAGGACGGCGACATGCGCACCGGCCTGATCGAGGAGATCGCGCACGAACTCGAGGTCGACGACATCGTCTGGGAGGCTCCCACGAAGTCGAGCCAGGCGTGGTTCATCAAGCACTTCGGCCCCGCCGTCAACCTCGGGAACATCCCGCCCGAGGAGGTCATCCCGCTGGAGACGCTCCGCCTCGGCCTGCGCGGCGACACGCTGAAGGAGGTGCTTCTTGGCGACGCCAGCCCTGCAGCTCCCGCCTGAGACGATCGCGGCCGAGGACCTGCTCGTCTGGGCGTACGAGCAGTTCGGCGACCGGCTCTGCCTGACCTGCTCGTGGCAGAAGCAGTCGTCGGTGCTCGTGCACATGGTTTCCGAACTGGGCCTGCCGATCGACGTGATCGAGCTCGACACGCAGCTCTTCTTCCGCGAGAGCTACGACACGCGTGACCGGCTCGTCGAGCGCTACGGCCTCAACCTGATCCGGCCGGACGTGATCACGGTCGCGGAGCAGCACCGCCGCGAAGGCCCGAACCTCTGGGAACGCGACCCCGATCGCTGCTGCCAGATCCGGAAGGTCGAGCCGCTGCTCGAGGCGCTGCAGCCGTACGAAGCCTGGGCGTCGGGCATCCGCCGCGACCAGTCGCCGAGCCGCGCCGACACTCCGAAGGTCCAATGGTCGGAGCAGTACGAGGTCTGGATGCTCCACCCGCTCGCCGACTGGGACGAGAAGCGCGTCTGGGCGTACATCGCCGTCAACGAGATTCCGTTCAACCCGCTGCACGAGACCGGGTACCGCTCGATCGGGTGCATTCCGTGCACTCGCCCGACGACGCCGGACGAGGAGGAGCGCGCAGGCCGCTGGGCAGGCTCCGAGAAGCTCGAGTGCGGCATCCACATCGAAGGAGGCCCATGACCGACAACATTCACGCGCACGACCATCCCGAGTCCGACCGGGTTCGCCCGGGCGGCTTCACGCTCTGGTTCACCGGGCTCTCGGGGTCGGGCAAGTCGACGATCGCCCACGTGATCGGGCCGGAGCTCGACAAGCGCGGCCTCGTCGTCGAGTACCTCGACGGCGACAGTGTCCGCCAGCACCTGTCCAAGGGCCTCGGCTTCTCGAAGGAGGACCGGGACACGAACATCGAGCGGGTCGGCTGGGTCGCTTCGCGGCTCACCCGCCAGGGCGGCGCCGTGATCGCGGCCGCGATCTCGCCCTACCGCGAAACGCGCGCGAAGGCACGCACGATGGTCGAGGAGTTCGGCCCGTTCGTCGAGGTCTTCGTGGCGACGTCGCTCGACGAGTGCGCGCGCCGCGACGTCAACGGTCTCTACAAGAAGGCGTTCGCCGGCGAGATCAAGGGGTTCACCGGCGTGGACGATCCTTACGAGGAGCCGGAGAATCCGGAGATCGTCGTCGAGACCGAGGGCAAGACACCCGAGGAGTCGGCGCGGGTCGTGATCGACAAGCTCGAGGAGCTCGGGCTGGTCCCCGCCGCGGTGGCAGCGTGACCGCCGTCGCCGCGCAGCAGCGCCTGATCAACCCTCATGGGGGCCACCTCGTCGACAGGCTCGACGAGCGGCCGACCAACGTCGAGAACCTGGAGACCCTGACCCTGACCTCGCGGGAGGCCTCCGATCTGGACATGCTCGCGACCGGCGCCCTCTCCCCGCTCGAGGGGTTCATGGGGCGTGACGACTACGAGCGCGTCGTCGACCAGATGCGGCTTGCGAACGGGCTGCCGTGGGCGCTGCCGGTCTGCCTCGCGGTCGACGCGGCGCCGCAGGGCGACCGCGTCGGGCTCGCCGACGAGACGGGTCGCCTGCTGGCGACCCTCGACGTCGATGAGGTCTACGCGTACGACAAGGAGCGCGAGGCCGAGCGCTGCTTCCGGACGACCGACACCGAGCACCCCGGGGTGGCGCGGCTCTTCGGCCAGCACCCGCTCTACCTCTCCGGCCCCGTGACGGTGTTCGACCGCGTCCCGCCGGCGTTTCCCGAGCTGGCGATGGACCCCGCCGCGACCCGCGCCGCGTTCGTCGACCGCGGCTGGAAGCGCGTGGTCGGGTTCCAGACGCGCAACCCCATCCACCGCGCGCACGAGTATCTGACGAAGGTGGCGCTGGAGACGGTCGACGGTCTGCTGATCCACCCGCTCGTCGGGGAGACGAAGTCCGACGACGTGCCGGCGGCGACGCGCGTCGAGTGCTACCGCGTCCTGGTCGACAACTACTACCCGGCCGACCGCGTGATCGTCTCCGCCTTCCCGGCGGCGATGCGCTACGCCGGGCCGCGCGAGGCGATCTGGCATGCGATCTGCCGCAAGAACTACGGCTGCTCGCACTTCATCGTCGGCCGCGACCACGCCGGCGTCGGCAGCTACTACGGCACGTACGACGCGCAGCTGATCTTCGACGAGTTCGAGCCACACGAGCTCGACATCGAGCCGATGTTCTTCGAGCACTCGTTCTGGTGCAAGGTCTGCGGCTCGATGGCGAGCGCGAAGACGTGCCCGCACGACGCCGAGGACCACGTCTTCCTCTCCGGCACGAAGGTGCGCGAGATGCTCGGCAGCGGCGAGCTCCCGCCCGTCGAGTTCTCACGGCCCGAGGTCGCCGGGGTACTGATCGAGGCTTACCGCCAGTAAGTGACCTGGCAGTTCGCCCTCACCGGGCTCCTCATCGGCACGCTCGTCGGCATGACGGGCATGGGCGGCGGCTCGCTGATGACGCCGATTCTGGTGATCGTCTTCGGGTTCAAGCCGACGCTCGCGGTGGGGACGGACATCCTGCACGGCGCGATCTTCAAGACCGTCGGAGCGATCCGCCACCGTCAGCTCGGCACGGTCCACGCGCAGCTCTCCGGCTGGATGTTCATGGGCAGCGCGCCGGCCTCGCTCCTCGGCGTCGCCGTCGGAACGCACCTGAAGGACCACCAGGAGCTGATGAATTACCTCCTCGGTGCGGCGCTGATCTTCGGCGCCTCCGGGCTGGTCGCGAAGAGCTTCGTACGCAAGAAGGTGATCGGCGAGGACGACCGGTTCGACATGGTCTGGCGCGACCGCCTCGCGGCGATCGCGATCGGGCTCGTCGGCGGCTTCATCGTCGGGCTGACCTCCGTCGGCAGCGGCACGTTCTTCGGCCTCACGATGCTGTTCGTCTTCCCGCTGCGGGCGCACAAGGTCGTCGGCACCGACATCTTCCACGCCGCGGCGCTGCTCTACGTCGCGGGGTTCGGCCACGTGATTGCCGGCAACGTCGACATGCACGCGGTCGGCTGGCTGCTGATCGGGTCGATCCCCGGCGTGCTGATCGGCAGCCACTACTCGGTGCGGCTGCCGGAGGCCGTCCTCCGCTTCACGCTCGCGAACGTGCTCGCGATCAGCGGGCTCAAGCTCGTGAACGTTGCAAACATCTGGCTCGTCGTCGCGCTCGCGCTCTCGGCGGTCGGCGTGGTCGCGATGCTCGTCCGCGAGCAGCGACGATGGGCTGCGCGGCGGGACGAGCGCCTCGCCTCCGGCTTCGCAAGGGCGGCGGACTAAACTCGCGGGGCGTTGCCCCGCGTGCTCTCGACCCTGCTCGTCGTCTTGCTGCTGGGCGGGACCGCTGCCGCGTTCGCGGTCACGCAGGGTCTGAAGATCGAGCCGAGCCCGATCCTCGCGCCGCACATCGACAAGGTCTTCTCGCCGGTCTGCGACTGCGACTCGCGCCTCGCCGGGATCCAGTTCAAGCTCCGCAAGCCTGACCGGGTCCAGCTCGACATCGTCGACTCGAGCGGCGACGTCGTCCGCGAGCTCGTGCCCGGCCGGCGGCTCCGTCGCGGCGCCGTCACCTACACCTGGAACGGCCGGGACGACCAGGGCCGCTTCGTCGCCGAGGGCGTCTACAAGCCGCGTGTCCACCTGACCGACCAGCACCGGACGATCGACCTCCCGAACGAGATGCGCGTCGACACGACGGCGCCGAAGATCGCGCTCGTCTCGGTCGGCCCCAGGTCGTTCTCACCGGACGGCGACGGCCGCCGGGACCGGGTGATCGTCGCGTACAGGACGAACGAGCCCGCGCATGGCGTCCTGCTCGTCGACGGGACGCGCGTCGTGTTCACGCGGCGACAGCTGCAACGCTCCTCGCTCGACTGGAACGGCCGCGCGCACCGGAACGTGCTCGCGCCGGGCGTCCACCGGCTGCAGCTCGCCGCCGAGGATCGCGCCGGGAACCTGTCGGAGGCCGGGAAGCCGTTCGACGTCGTCCTGCGCTATGTGACCCTGGCGCGCGACCGGATCCAGGCGAAGGCCGGGACGCGCTTCGGCGTGCGCGTCTCCGCAGACGCGCCGGTGCGTTGGGGGCTCGCCGCGGGGGAGGGGACGTCGAAGCCCGGTCTGCTGGTCGTGCGCGCGCCAACGCGACCTGGGCGGTACACGCTCGTGGTGCGCGTCGGCCACCACGCCGCGCGCGCCGCGGTGATCGTGAGGCGACGCTGACCGCCGACCTGGCACGTGTCGGCGGTCCGCTCGCCTGCGCGGGCCTCGGGCTGCTGATCGTCGGCACGCGCCGGGACCTCCGCATCGGCGGCCTCGCCGCCTGGGTCGTGGGCTGCGCGCTGCTGGCCGCGTACGTCGCCCCCGGCGGGCACACCAAGGTCTACGGCGCGGCCGCAGTCGTGGGCGCGATCGGCGTGATCGCGGTTGCCGCGCTCTTCAGGCGCTGGCCCTGGCTCGTCGCCGTCGGCGCCCTCGCCTGCGCTCCCGCGCGGATCCCCGTGCACGTCGGCTCGACCGACTCGAACCTCCTCCTGCCGCTCTACGC
>JBKPRD010000332.1:0-10400 GCA_046734415.1 Actinomycetota bacterium
CGCCTGTGGCGCCGCTGAAGAGGTGGATCACGCTCCCGGCCGACCCTGATCCACCCGGCTCCGAAACTGCGTAATCATCGACGCCGTCGGCGTTCTGGTCACCGACGGTCCCCACGCCGACCCCGAAGGTGTCCTGCGTGAGCGGGCCGGGATTGTCGTGGGTCCGGACGACGGCGCCGCTGGCTCCGGAGAGGAGGTAGACCTTCCCCGCGCACGTCGCCGCGCCGACGGTCGCGCAGTCCGCGCCGACGAGGAGGTCCTTCTTGCCATCGCCCGTCAGGTCGGCGACGTCGGCGAGCGGAGCAGACACGAGCCCGGGGATGCCGACGTTCGTCGGGAGCACCGGTTGCGTCCAGAGGAGACTCCCGTTCGCCCCGGAGAAGGCGGCGACGAGGCCGCCGGCTCCGAACGGGTTCCCGGAGGCGACGAGAGCGACATCCGGAACCGAGTCGCCGTCGACCGAGCCCAGCGGCGCGAGGGAGGCGCCCTGCTGTCCCACCTTCAGGGCCGCCAGCCTGACGAGCAGGCCGCCTGTCGCGCCGGAGAAGACGAACGCCCGGCCGAGCTGCGGGCAAGGCTCGTTCGGGTCGACGATCCCGCAGGGGAGGGCGACGGCGCCGAACGGGCCCGGCGCTCCGACGGCGAGGTCGTCGGTGCCGTCTCCGTTTACGTCGCCGACGTCGGCGAGCGCGTACCCGAAGTTGCACGGCGACGGCTCCGCCTGCGAGGGCTCGCACTGCGTTTTCGTCAGGTCGTCGGGATCGCCGATCTGGCGGACGAGGCTGAGATCCGCGCCAGAGAACACGTAGACCTTCCCGGCGCCGGGAGCGCCGACCGCAAGGTCACCGGTGCCGTCGCCGTTAACGTCGCCAAGCCCGGTGACGGCGAAGCCGAACAGTGCGCCCTTCTGCGCGCCCGGATCGTCGATCCGCAGGCCGCTCAGTACGCCGGCGCCGACCGGCGCGGCCGCCGCGAGCAGCGCCACGGCAGAGAGGCCAACAGCGGCCACCATGACCCTCGGTGCCCACCCGCTCAGAGCACGGCCCCCCTTTCCCGTGTGAGCTCGTACCAGGCCATCCAAGCACGCCCTGCCGGGGGCGTCAACGAGCGGCTACGAGGCGGCGAGCGCCTCCACCGTTCCGACGTACGCCTGCGTCTCCTGAAGGAGCCCGTATCGGCGGACGCTTGCGGCCCCCTGGTGGTACGCGGCGACGGCGAGTCGCCGGTCGCCTCCGAACTCCTCCAGCAGCCGGCGCAGGTAGAGGATCCCGACGCGGATGTTCCCGCCCGCCGTGTGCGGCACAGCGCCGCCGACGATGATCGCCTCAACGTAGTCCCAGGCGGGCGCACTCACCTGCATCGGGCCCCAGTCCCCGGTGGAGGAGCGCACGTTCGCCTGGTAGCCGGACTCGACCCACGCGACCGCACGGGCGAGGCGCGGGTCGACACCCGCCCGGGCGGCGAACCGCTCGACCCGGCTCCGGACGGCCCCCCGCGAGACGTCCTCCTCGGGCCAGGTCGCCTGGAGGTGGGTCCCGGGAAGCCACAGGCGCGCGCCCGCCAGGAGCACGCCGTCCGGATCGACGCCGTTGGCGGCCGCAAGCGCGGCGACCGTCGTCCCCTGGTCGGCGGCGATCGCGGTCAGGGTGTCGCCCGATCGCACCACGTACTCCTTCCGCGGCCGCGGCGTCGCGATCGACGAGCATCCCGCGGCGGGGCACAGCGCTGCCCGCGTCCGCGCGCCGGCGATGCCGTCCTGCACCAGCCGGGACCGGCGCTGAAAGGAGACGACCGCCTCGCGCGTGCGTCTGCCGAACCGGCCGTCGAGCGTGCCGGCGTCGAGGCCGTGGACGGCGAGCAGGAACTGGAGGACGGACACGTCCAGTCCGACCATCCCGAACCGGATCGTGCGGGCGCCGAACGCCGGCCGGCCCAGGCGCCCGAGGGCGGCGAGCGTCGAGGCGCCTGCGCTGCCGTCCACCGGCAGCTCCGCCTCCCGCTGGAGCGAGCGCACGGCGCTCGTCGTCGCGGTGCCCGCGATCCCGTCGATCGCGCCGGCATAGAACCGCTTCGACGCGAGCGCGACCTGCAGCCCCGCGACCTGCGGATCGGCAGCCGTTGCCGGGCTGGTCTGGGCCAGCGCGAGCGCGGCGAGCAGCGTGACGCCTCCTCGGCGCATGCGCACGAGTTCCGCGCGGTGTCCGGCGCCTCCTTCCCGGGCTCAGCGCGCGGCGGCCCGGGCCGTGAGCAGACGTTCCCGGCTGAACAGCTGCACCGCCAGCTCCCAGAGCACCGCGTCCGCGAGGAAGACGACGGCCGCCGCCGCCGCGTAGAGGCCGACGCTCGGGTCGAGGATGCGGAAGGTGATCAGCGCGACGAACCCGATCACCGGCGCGGACGCGAGGACTGCCAGCTGCTGGGCGACGCGGAAATCGGACGACCGGAGCGAGACGAGGACGCCGGCCACGATCCCGAACGCTGCGAGCGCGGGAGCGAGAAGCGCCATCGCCACCGCCTGCTCGACGGTCCAGATCTGCTCGATCACGACGTGGGGCGCGAAGATCTCGGCTGCCCCACGTACACGCCGAACAGCAGCCACGCGATCACGATCGCAGGGACAACGGCGGCGATCATCTTGCCGCCGAGCAGTTCACGGTCCTTCACGGGCGTGGTCAGCACCGTCTCGAGCGTCCTCTGCTCCCGCTCGCCCATCACTGCGTAGGCGGCGATCGTGGTCGGCAGCATCACCGGGATCAGCTGCAGAAAGAGCAGCGCCTCGCCGACCGGCCTGCGCAAGGCCGCCTCGGACGCTCCCTCGGGAAGTGCAAACGTCTCTGCGACGAGGAGCGCGAGCAGGACGACCGGGAGCGCGGCCATCGTGACGAGGATGAACCGGTTGCGGCGGTACTCGCGGAACTCCTTTCGGACGACGACGAGGACCCGGTTCATCGTTCCCGCTCCACGAGCTCGAGGTACGCGTCCTCGAGCGATTTCTCGACCGTTCGCGGCGTCGCTCGCGTACACCGACGGCATGGGCATGGGGGACGTCAAGCTCGCGCTGCTCCTGGGCGCGATGCTGGGCTGGCTCGTGGCTGTTGCCCTCCTCGTCGGCCTGCTAGCGGCGCTCGTTCCCGCGCTCGTGCTCCTCGTCCGGCACGGCTCCCGAGCGCGGACGATGCCAATTCCGCTTGCGCCGTTCCTCGCGCTCGGCGGCGTCGTCGCCCTCTTCGCCGGGGACATGCTGGTGGACGCCTACAGCGCGGCCCTCTAACCGGCGAGGTCTTTGTCTCTGAGCTCCCCCTCGAGGAACGTCACCTCGTAGTCCTCGAGGGCGACGCGAGTCGTGCCGGCGGCCTCCGCGATCAGCGCGCCGAGGTCTCGTCCTGCCGCGGCCGACTCCTGCAGCGCCGCTTCGTCCAACCAGATCGAGATCACGACCGTCTTCGTGCGGTCCGGGCTGGCCAGCCGGAGGAGCCCGCGAAACCCCGTGCTCTCGCGGAGCCACGGGAGGATCTCCTGCACGAGCTCGAGCCCACGGTCGTGCCCGTCTGCCGTCGTCTCGAGCGTGTGCATTCGCGCGAACACGTCGACTGGAACTTATCGGGTCGCGGTCGCCGCGTTAGCCCCTCGTTAGCGCCGCAGACGAGGCTTCGCGCGTGCTCGTCGCCGCGAGGCTCGGGGCGCTCGGTGAGCGCGACTTTCGGCTCCTCTGGCTCGGCCAGGCGACGTCCGCGTTCGGCTCGGGCCTCGTTCCGGTCGCGCTCGCCTTCGCAGTCGTCGACCTGACCGCGTCGGCGTCCGCCCTCGGGGTCGTGCTCGCCGCCGGCCTCGTCGCACGGGTCGTCTTCCTGCTCGTCGGCGGGGCGGTCGCCGACCGGTTGCCGCGGCAGCGCGTGATGCTGGTCGCGGATCTCCTGCGCACGGTGACCCAGGGGACGGTGGCCGTGCTCCTGCTCTCGGGCCAGGCGCACGTCTGGCACCTGGTCGTGCTGGTCGCGCTCTTCGGCGCTGCGGACGCCTTCTTCTCTCCCGCCTCCACCGGACTCGTGCCGCAGGCCGTGTCGGCGAGCCGCCTCCAGCAGGCGAACGCGCTGATGAGCCTGTCACGCAGCCTCTCGTGGGTGGCCGGGCCAGCGCTCGCCGGGCTGATCGTGGCCGGGCCGGGGCCGGGTTGGGCATTCGCGGCGGACGCCGCGACTTTTTTGGTGTCGAGCGTGTCGCTCGCCCTGCTCCGGCTTTCACCGGGCATCGGGCGGGTCGCGCGGCGGAGCGTGCCGGCGGAGATCCGCCGCGGCTGGCTCGAGGTGCGACGCCGGCCGTGGGTGTGGGTGACGATCGCCCGATTCTCCGTCACGAACCTGGCGATCGCGCCGGTCTTCGTGCTCGGTCCGTTCGTCGCGCAGGACGATCTGGGCGGCGCCACCGCGTGGGGCCTGATCGCGACCTGCTCGGGGATCGGCGCGATCCTCGGCGATGCAGCAGCGCTTCGCTTCAGGCCGCGCCGGCCGCTCGTCGCCGGCGGCCTCGCCGTCTCGCTCTGGGCGCTCGAGCCGGCGTTCCTGGCGCGGCCGTTCCCGACCGCGGCAATCGCCGTCGTCGCGGCAGCCGGCTACGCCGGAATGAGCTTCTCGAACGCGCTCTGGTTCACGACGCTGCAGCAGCGGATCCCTCGCGTATCGCTCTCCCGCGTCAGCTCCTTCGACTGGCTCGGCTCGCTCGTCTTCCAGCAGGCGGGCTACATCGTCGCCGGGCCGCTGGCGGCCGCGATCGGCACGACGACGACCCTCCTCGCATCGGCGGCGCTGCAGGCCTCGGCCAGCATCGGCGGGGCGCTTGCGCCCCCGGTTCGCCGGCTGCGCGCCCCGGATCACACCGATCTGCCGCCCGCAGAAATCTCCAGGCGTGCCCTGAGCTAAGTCCGAGGCTCGCCCGGTTTTACGAAGCGAGAGCGGGTCGTAGCGTGCGGTGCGTGACCAGCGCACGCGCGACCCGCTCCCGGCCTCCACGTTAGCGACTGCTTAGCCGCCCGTTGAGGCGCCGTGAGCGCCGGGTCGTGGAGTGCGCCTCCGAAAGGAGGTGAGCCCCATGACCGGAATGCCGGAGAATGGTGGCGGCGGCCGGCGGTCCTGACGGACAGCCGTCCAGACACGGAGAGCCCTGTTGGGGCTCTTCGTGCTTCAGGCGACTGCCAGCTCGGCGAGCAGAGCTCGCGCACGCTTCGCGTCGACGATGTTTCGCTTGCGTTCGAAGAAGTCGACCGCCGCCTCAACGGCCTCGGCAGCCTCGCCAGACTTATCCGCGAGACGCAGGATTTCAGAGAGATCGAGCAGCACCTTGGCCCTGCGATTCAGCCCGTCCGATTCCTCCGCTCGCCGCATAGCCTCGCGCGCCAATGCCTCGGCGTCATCGAGCTCACCCTTCCGTGCCAGGAGCCTCGCCCGGGTCGCCCGCCAGAGAATGTGGGTCAGGACATCGTCGGACGCGGCGAGCCTCGACGCGAGCTGGCACCACTCCTCGGCCTCGTCGAATCGTCGATCTGCACACAGGACGTCGGCCAGTTCGGCCGCGGCTGTGGCGAGATAGGCGTGATCGCCGACCTGCTCGAGCGCCTGGCACGTTGACCTGAATGCCCGCTCCGCGGCAGCGAGATCTCCCGCCAGCAACTCGATCCTGCCCGCGACCGTCCCGCAGTTCGCCTCGGCCGTGGAGGTCTGGCCCAGTTGGTCGTAGAGCGTCCGTGAGCGCGCGATGAGCCGCCGCGCCTCGGGGAAGCGCCCACGCATCGCCTCGAGCGCGCCGAGGGGCGCGAGGATGTTCGCTTGACCGGCGTGGTCTGCGCCGGCGAGGAGCTTTCGGCAGCGACGGATCGCTTCAGGCACTGGCGTCGGGCCGTTCTGCAAGGCCGCTGCGAGCAGACCGAGGCACGCCGAGATCGGCCAGCCGGAACGCCGAAGATGGTCGATTGCACGATCGACTTCCTCGGCGGCTGTGCCGTGTCGGCAGTGCATCGGACCGTGGACGACGGCGAGCGTCAGCCACACTCGTCCGAGGGCATGATGGTCGCCTATCGCCTCGAAGACTGGAATTGCCTGGGCCGCGATGTCGAGCAGCTCGTCGGCTCTTCCATCCGGATTGCTGAAGAGCCGCACTCGTGCGAGCTCGAGCTGTGCCCGCAGGTTGAGGCCCCGGTCCCTGACGGCTGATGCAGTCTCGACTGCTCGAACGAGCGTCTCCTCTGAGCGAGCGAGCTCGCCACCGGTCCTCAGGGCGTGGCCCAGCTCGCAGAGCAGCTCGAGCCGGACGACATCGTGCTCCGGGAGCAATTCCGTTGCACGCCTGAGCAAGTTGACCGTCGCAGTTGTATCGCCGCGCTTCCAGGCCGCGATGCCGGCGGCGCCGAGGCGGGCGCCTGCGTCTGCGCCGAGCCGCCGGGCGCGCCCGTCGACCCGGCCCAGCTCCCGCCGGAACCCGCAGGCCTGCTCGAGGTGGTACCCGACCAGCTCGTCGACCTCCCCGCGCTCGCCGAGCAAGTCGGCGAGCTGCTCGTGCAGCTCAGCGCGCTCGGCCTTGGGCAGGGACGCATAGGCGACGTCCCGGACGAGCACGTGGTGGAAGCGGAAGCCGCTCCGGATCCGCCGCACGAATCCCTTCTCCTCCAGCTCCGGCAGCAGCTCGACCCCCGGGCCGAGCTCCTGGACGTCCGCCCGCTGGAACAGTCTTCCGACGACGGCCGCGCGCTGGAGCACCCCGAGCTGATCAGGGGGGAGCAGGTCGAGACGGGCGGCGATCAGCGCCTCGACCGAGGGCGGGACGCTCGCGAGTGCGCCGGTCTCGTTCGAGTAGGCCACGAGCTGCTCGAGGAACAGTGGGTTCCCGCCCGCCGCCGCGACGATCTCCGAGCGTAGCTCCGGCTCGACGGCGGCCGCGAGCTGCTCGGCTTGCCGATCGGTCAGTGCGTTTAGACGGATCGCGCCTTCCGCGAAAGCCGCCCGGCCGTCGGCCAGCTCGGGCCTGGCGACGCACAGGCAGAGGATCGGCCCCTCGGCTCGACCGGAGAGGTACTCGGCCAGGTCGAGGAGCGTCGGCTCTGCCCAGTGGACGTCGTCGAAGACGAGGACGAGCGGCCGCTCCGCCGCCAGACGCTCGAAGATCTGCCGAGTCGCGAGGAAGATCTCTCCTGAGGATCCGGCGGTCTCGAGCACCGTGTCGAGCCCCTCGCCCGCCTGCCCGAGCATGTCGGCGAGCGGCAACCAGGTGGCTCCCTCGCCGTACGAGACGCAGCGGCCGACGAGCACGGTGGCCTCGTCGCCGAGGGAGGAGACGAGCTCCCGCACGAGCCTGGTCTTGCCGATGCCCGGCTCGCCGAGGATGGTGGCGAGCCGGCAGCGGCTCTCCGCCCGTGCCTCCTCGTACGCGGCCTTCAGCGCTGCGAGCTCTCGCTTCCGGCCGACGAGCGGTGCATCCAGCTTTCGAGGGATCGCCTGGCCTGCGGGGTCGACCTCGAGCAAACGGAGCACGCCGGCCGGTCGTTCCGCCGTGATCGCGTCGCCCAAGAGCGCGTATGTCGTCTCTCCGAGCAATACATCACCGGGCGCGGCGCCACGCTGAAGCCGCTTGGCGCGCGAGACGACGTCTCCGCTGACGAAGCCGTGGCCTGCGAGGACCTCACCGCTGTCGATCACGACGCGGAGCTCCGGCACCTTGTCGCGCAGCTCGGCGGCGGCGCGAACCGCGCGCAGCGCGTCGTCCTCGTGCGCGGCCGGGATGCCGAAGACGCCGAGGAGCTCGTCGCCGGCCCGTGTCTCGACCGAGCCGCCGTGCAGCTGGATCGCAGCCTGCGCCTCCGCGAGCGCGCGCACCGTCCGCCGGCGCAGCCGTTCCGGGTCGATCTCGGCGGGGACGTACTCGAGCTCGCAGAGGAGTATGGTCACGGTCTTCCTACGCTCCTCGACCGGGGGGAGCACGGCCCGAAGGTCCAGCGCGGGATCCTGGCGGAGGATCGCCTGTTCGAGCTCCCGCAGCTGGACACCCGGCTCCAGCCCGAGCTCTTCGAGAAGCACGGCGCGGGCCTCGCGGTAGGCCTCCAGCGCGTCGGCCTGGCGCCCGGCGCGGTAGAGCGCGAGCATCAGCTGCCCGACCAGGCGCTCGCGGAACGGGTGCTCGAGCACGAGCGTCTCGAGCTCGGGGACGAGGTCGCCGTGCCGGCCGAGGTCGAGCTCGGCGTCGACGAGATCTTCTCGCGCGGCCAGCCGCAGTTCCTCGAGCCGCTGGGCCTCGGCTACCGCGAAGGGCTCGTAGGCGAGGTCGGCGAACGCGGGGCCGCGCCAGAGTGCCAGGGCGGCCCTGAGCTTCGCCGCGCGCTCCTCGGCCGAGCCTGCGCTGCGCGCCTCCTCCGCGAGCCGCTCGAACCGGAGCAGGTCGATCTGCTCCGGGGCGAGCCGCAGGAGGTATCCGACCTCGCGTCGCTCGATCACCTCCGCGCCGAGCTTTTGCCGGAGCTGGGACACGTTGTTGTGCAGCGCCGCCCGCGCCGCCCTTGGCGGGCGGCCGCCCCAGAGCTCCTCGATGAGCACGTCCGTCCGGAGGAGCTCGCCCGCGCGCACCGCGAGCAGCGCGAGCAGGAGGCGATGCTGCCTCCTCGGCAGTGCGAGAAGCCGCTCGCCGTCCCGCACCTCGACGGGGCCGAGAACAGATACGGACAGGTCCACGAGCGGATTGTCCTCCGCGCCGCGCCGGAACGGAAGGGCGTGCGTTAGCGGCGTATTAGCGCCTCTTTGCACCCTCTGCCGGTCAGTCGAACGAGAGAAGGGAGAGAAGGTGCACAGGTTCCGACTTCCAAGCCCGGCGCTCGTGATCGCGCTCGTGGCGCTCGCCGTTGCGCTTTCGGGCACCTCGGTCGCCGCCGGCGTCGTCCCGCTCGCGCAGCGGGCACTCCAGGCCGACAACGCGAAGCACGCGATGGCGGCGGACAAGGCCAAGCAGGCCGCGAGCTCGCAGAACGCGGCTCATGCGGTCGCCGCCGACTCGGCGAAGAAGCTCAGCCCCGCTGCCGCGCAGGCGGTCGTGCAGCAGGCCTCTCAGCTGCCGGGCCCGGCGAGCTCGGCCGCAGGTGTCGTCGTCGTCAAGTCCGCGCCCGCGGGGCAGCTGGCCCCGCAGCACGGGCAGTCGTTCACGATCTCGTGCGACCCGGGTCAGAAGATCCTGGCCGCCGGATACCAGAGCGACAACGCCGTCATCAACATGGTCGAGTCCCACCCGACCGGCGATGCGTCCTGGACGATCGGGCTGGTGAACCTCGACGACGCGGCTCCGGCGAACGTGACCCTCTATGCGACCTGCGTCAAGTAGAACAGTCGCCGCACTCGCGGCTCTCGCCGCCGTCTGCGCGGCACTGGCGGGCAGCGCCGGCTCCGGAGTGAAGCCGGGGCCGGCGGGGCTCGTCCTGCTCGACCGCGCCACGACGCCGACACTCGGGGCGGCGGGCGAGCATCTGCTGCGGCAGGCGTCGTGGTGGGGCGGGCCCGTGACGGCTGCGAACGGGGAGCAGGTGACGGTCTACGTCTCCGACTCGTACGCGGCCGACCAGTCGCTCGCCCAGCAGTGGGCCGACTTCTTCGCCGGCCTCGTGCACGGCCCCGAGCTGAAGCTGCTGACCGCCTACGTCGCAGCGCCCGCCGAGGTGCAGGAGCTCTGCGACAGCCGTGAGGCCCTCGGCTGCTACGGCGGGCAGAGGCTGATCATCATGGGCGAGTCGTTCGAGGACGTCCCGCCACAGGAGGTGGCGAGGCACGAGTACGGCCACCACGTCGCCTTCAACCGCCTCAATCCACCCTGGCAGGCGGTCGACTGGGGCACGAAGCGCTGGGCCTCGTTCGAGAACGTCTGCGCGCGAACCGCCGGCGCCACCGCGTTTCCCGGCGACGAGGGTGCGCATTACGAACAGAATCCGGGAGAAGCCTTTGCCGAGACGTTCCGGGCGCTCAACGATGCGAAGGCAGGCGCGACCAGCTTCATGTGGCCGATCGTCGACTCGACTTTCTACCCGGACGCGGCTGCGCTCCGTGCGGTCGAGCAGGATGTCCTCCAGCCCTGGACGGCGCCGACGAGCAAGAGCATGCGTATCCGCTTCCCGAAGGGAAAGCGGGTATGGACGCTTCGGCTCGCGACGCCGCTCGACGGCCAGCTCGACGTGAAGGTCATGCTTCCGTCGGGTGCACTCGACGACGTGTCGGTCGTGGACGGCGGACACGTCCTCGCCCAGGGCCTCTGGTCCGGGCTGCACGAGAAGCGAGTCGGCTACGTAATCTGCGGGCAGCGCTCGCTTCTGCTGCGTGTCGTTCGCAAGGCAGCGCCGGACTCGTTCGCGCTCCGGGTGATGCTGCCGTGAGCACCCTTCTCGC